>NZ_JAJKFV010000012.1 GCF_020966775.1 Rhodopirellula halodulae
ATTCTACGACATACTTCCTTGATGTACCTGGCATCTCTGATCCTCCTGTACGAGATGCCGAGAGCATACAAAAGCATGACAATTAGAGATAGAGCAACTACTACTGGCCTCTCACCCAACCTCGTCGGTCATATCTCACCTGACGATTCGGTATTGGTAGGTCAGGTCTCACCTGACGCCCCCGTCGATGCTTCGACAGAAGCGAGGCGTGGTCCCTCGCACCATCGCGTCGGCCAACCGAATCGACGTTGCTCGACCAGGTCACCAACGTCAGGCGAGGCCTGACCTACTGCTCGCTCACCCAACGCGTTCAACTTCTTCGGTCACGCCTCACCTGATGGGTCGGTATTTGTAGGTCAGGTCTCACCTGACGCACCGGCCGATGCTTCGACAGAAGCGAGGCGTCGCCCCTCGCACCATCGCGTCGACCAACCGAATCGACGTTGCTCGACCAAGTCACCAACGTCAGGCGGGGCCTGACCTACTGGTCGTTGACCAAACCTCGTCGGTCCGGTTTCACCAAATGAATGTTCTTTTAGCCCCAATCCCGCACCTTCGTTTGCGATTGGGGTCATGATAAAACTGGCTGTTGGGACGCAGCTTGCACCACTGACGACGATGGTAAATTTTGACGCGACTGAAGGAGAGACGATTGAGATACTTCGTTCACCGAATGTATAGGCTGGCAAATTTGACCGCTCGATGCCTGCGTGGTCTCGTCGTCGTTTGGGTCATGTTTTCCGTTTGCGTCGGAGCCGATTTGGCTGCCGTTCAGTGGCACGTAACCGAGACCGGTGTCACCGCCAGCCTGCGTGGGCTGTCCGCCGTGGACGATCGAGTCATCTGGGCCAGCGGTTCGGACGCCACCGTCATTCGCTCGACAGACGGGGGACAAACCTGGACGTCTTGCGGTCCAACCAATCACGGCGATCTGGAACTTCGATGCGTACATGCGTTTGATGACCAACATGCTTGCATTGCAAGTGCGGGAACTCCCGCAGTGTTGCTGCGAACCGTCGATGGCGGAATGACCTGGACCGAAACTTATCGGGCGTCTTCACCTGCCGCTTTCCTTGACGCCATGTCCTTTTGGGATTCCAAACACGGCATTGCGTTCAGCGATCCGGTCGAAGGAAAGCTGCTCGTCGTCAAAACCGATGACGGCGGCCGAAGCTGGACCTCCGTGTCCGATCAATTGCCCGAAGCACGCGAAGGCGAAGCCGCGTTTGCCGCCAGCAACTCATCACTCTGTGTTGGCGATTCAGGACGACTTTGGTTTGGCACCGGAGGAGCGAAATCCGACTCGAGCCGGCTGTACTTTCGATCCGAGTGGAACGGCCAATGGTCCACCGCATCGCCCCCCATCCCAAGCTCTTCCACCTCGGGTATTTTTTCGATCACCACGCTGAAGCCTCAGAAAAAGCATCCCCAATCGTCGATCGTCATCTGCGTCGGTGGCGACTACCGCGTCAGCGAGCCCTCACCCGTCACTGGTTGCATCAGTCACGACGGAGGCGTCAGTTGGCGAGTCATGCAAACTCAACCCGGCGGCTTTCGCAGTGCATTGATCGTGACGCCGCCGAACAGTGTCCTTTCCGGGAACCTAATTGCCGTTGGACCAGAAGGCACCGACATTTCGAACGACGGCGATCTCTGGCGTGCAATCGCCTCCACCGGTTTTCATGCACTCGCGATCGGTGACACCGAAGTTTTTGCATGTGGCTCGGAAGGACGCTTTGGCCGATTGACGCTTGCAAATCCTTGATCGAGCAGAGCGTAGACGTTTCCCCGTCAGCCTTTGCAGCTCAGATAGAAATCAGTTCGGCATCTCGCCGATTGCTTGCACCAGCGATGTTCGAATTTGCTCTTGTTGCTCCGAGTCGGTAATCGGAGTCTCGTCCAAATTGGTCACATAGAACACGTCGGCGATCTGGTCCAAGTGCGTGTCAATCTTTGCGAACTGGATCACAACATTCATGTCCGACAACGTCTTGGAAATGCTCGACAGCAACGCTGGACGGTCGTAAGCAAAGATGGACAGAATCGTTTGATGGTCGAATGTGTCGTTGTCAAACACGATCTTCGTCGGCAACAACAGCACGCTGGATGGCTCGCGAGCGCCTTGCGTTTGCCACACTCGACGAGGCGTCGGCATCACCGATTCGGGTTCATCAATCGCCCGCGAAACCACTTGGCACACTTCGTCAATCCGTAAGTTGGCTTCGCGTTGCTTCAACTCAGGATCGTTGACCCAAAACTGGTCCCACAGCAAATCTTGCCCGACCGTTTCCACGTTGGCTCGCATGATCGACAAACCACATGCGCTGAACGCGGCCGTGATTCGAGCAAAGATCCCAATTCTTTGCTCCCCCAAACGCAAGACGATCGTGTAACGCACCGCCGACGCAGCAGGATCGACCGCGCCCGTGCAATAGCAGCCCGGATTCTGCGACAACCATTCTCCGACTTGATGCAATTCGTGAATCAAGTCTTCGGTGGAATGCTGACGCAACAATGACAGCGGCATTTCACGAGCGAACTGGATCAACGACGGATCGGCGTCTTTCTCACCCAAAGCCACGCCAACTTGTTCGATCTTGGAATCCAAGTCCAATTCGTTCTCACCGGGCAGGTTCCCAGTTTCGAAATAGCGTCGTGCCCGTAGGTAGAGGTCTTCGATCAGCCCCATCTTCCAATCGTTCAGCACGTCTGGACCGACCGCCTGCAAATCCGCGACCGTGTGAATCAGCAGCAATTCCAATCGTGCGATGGAGCCGACTTCGACAGCAAATTTGTGGACGACTTCCGGATCGTTTAGGTCGTGACGAAACGCGACCTCATTGATCAACAAATGACGATGGATCAACCACTGCAACGTGTCCTTGTCTTCCGCACTCATGCCAAACGCATCGGCGACTTCCAACGCGATGCGGCGCCCCACTTCGCTGTGATCTTCTTCGTAGCCTTTGCCTAGATCGTGAATCAGCAATGCCAGGTGCAGCAGCGTCTTGTCTTTCAGACGACGATACCGCCGCCCCATCGACGTTTCGGCTTCTTCGAAATCCGTGGCGGCTTCCACCGCGCGGATGCAGTGCGCGTCGACGGTGTATTTGTGATAAGCGTTGAACTGCAACAACCCGCGACAACGTTCCATCGCGGGAATCAGTTGTTCGATGATTCGCAGTTCGTGCAACCGACGCAGCAACGATGCCAATCGTCCAGATTCACCAAGAAGTTCCAAGAACGCTCGCACGCTTTCCGGGTCGGGCGATCCCGTTTCGCGTTCCTGCATCGACTTGCGGATCGCCTGCCATGTGGGGTGCGCGATTCGGCGAGAATAGCGATTGGCAAGCTGGATCAATCGCAACACATCCGGTAACGACTGAGCAAACGCGTCCAATGCCACGGCTTTTACCCAGATGTGAGTCGGCCCCATTCGAATTCGGTCGTCGATGCGTTTGGAGACAACCGATTCGATCGCCCCCTTCGCTCGCGAACGGATCCGCGTGTCGTCGTGGAAATACGCGGCGACGTATCGAACACCTCGTGTGTGTTCGAAATAGTCTTGCATGAAGTCTTCCACCGGCAACACACCCAACCGGCCTTGGTAGCCCCAATCTTCGGCAATGTCCAATTGCGTGGGCCGGTCCAAGACGTCTTGTGCCCGTTTGGCTCGAAAGTGCAATTCATGTCGCAATCGCAGCATGAATGCATGAGCGCGACGAAGTGTGCCGAAGTCTTCTTCCGACAAAGCATTCAACTTGTGAAGCTGCTCCAAACTGGTCGCCCCATAGCTGGAAAAGCCCAACCAGCGAACCAATTGAATGTCACGCAAACCTCCCCGAGAGCGTTTGACATTGGGACGCAGCAAGTAGTTCGTCTCGCCCCATTTGTGCCGTTCCTCGCGCCGAGCCTCGAGGGCTTGATGATTCAAAAAATTCCGACGGCGTCGGGCAGCGGCTCGGAAGCGGTCAAAGTAACGATCGAAGGTCGCTTCGCTCCCAAAGCAATAACGCGATTCCGTCAGCGACGTGTAGATCTTTGGATCCGACCAAGCCAGCGTGCAGCATTCTCGTGGCGTGCGGACCGAAAACCCGCAATCGATGCCCGCATCCGTGATGTCTCGAACCAGAGTGCTGGCAACCTGAGCCGCAGCGGCGGCACTTCGGCGTGGCGTCAGCAACATCAAATCCGCGTCGCTGTACGGAGACAAATCGCGGCGTCCGTAACCCCCGTGTGCGACCAACGTCAATTGAGCAAGCTGAGAAGGCCGGACTTGGGACGCGGCACGCTCCAGCGATGCATCCCAAATCTTTCGAACGACCTCGTCGTAGAGATCTGTCAGCGCGGTCGCCGTCTGGACACTGGGCAAACCGGCTCGAAATCGAGACTCGATGCGACCGCGCCCATCTTTCAGTCGGTCACGGCATTGCCGCGCCAACGAGGGGAGTGAACCAGAGGACGCCATCAGGGAGAATTACAGGGCTTCTTCGCCGCGTTCTCCGGTGCGGATGCGAACCGCTTCTTCCAAGTTGGAAACAAAGATCTTTCCGTCACCGATTTGACCGGTTTGTGCCGTTTGCAGGATCGTGTCGATGACGGTCTGCAGATTGTCACCGGTGCAGATGACTTCGATTTTCACTTTGGGAACGAAGTCAATCGCGTATTCCGTGCCGCGGTAGATCTCCGTGTGTCCTTTTTGGCGGCCGAAGCCTCGGACTTCGCTCACGGTCATCCCGTGAATTCCCTGCTCGGTCAACGCATTCTTGACGTCTTCGAGTTTGAAGTGACGAACAATGGCTTCGACTTTTTTCACAGGAGGCGCTCCGACAAACATGCGAACAGAGAATTTCCGGTCATTGTACACCCGCGACGCCATTGAACCAGACGGGCACTGCCAACGCGAGAGATCTCACGGTTTTTCCCAGATTTGCTCGGGAACAGCCGCAATTTGGTTCACCCAACGCGACGCGACGAACAACCAATCGCTCAATCGATTCAGATAAATGATGACTGAATCACTGATCGGCGTCTCGGATTGCACGGCATCGGCCAGCGAGATCACCCGACGTTCCGCTCGCCGGCAAACCGCACGTGAGTAATGGATCTGGGACGCGACCATCGATCCGCCCGGCAAGATGAATTGCTTCAGTGGTGGCAAGTCTCGTTCGGCAGTATCGATCCACTCTTCCATCCGTTGAATGTGGGGCTGGCCGATCACGCGAAGATCGAACTGGTCTGGGTGGGGCGAGGCGAGTTCCGCACCGATCGAAAACAACTCGTGTTGAACTTGCACGATCTTCGCATCCAACGCCGACAAGCCGCATTGGACGGATTCATCACAAGGTTGTTGCGTTTGCAAATCGATCGCTGCACGAATGATCCCCAGCGACGCATTCAATTCGTCCACGGTGCCGTAGGCTTCGATCCGCGAGTCATCCTTTGCAACGCGAGGCCCACCAAACAACCCAGTGGTCCCCGAGTCTCCGGTGCGGGTGTAAATTTTCATGAACCATCCAAAGTCGACGACAAACGACGTACACATTCACGGTGAAACGACAACAAGAGCATTGCCCAACACCGACCGGCAACATCTTAGCCCTCCACAAACCCCACACCAGCACGTGCCGCAAACCACTGCCCACAAACCCCGTCGTCGAATTCGTCTAGAAAGCCCCGTGTAGCCGAATTCGTCAAGAATTCGGACACCAGAGTCGAACAGTTGTCCCCAACTGTTCCCGTACCAACGCCGCCAACCAAGAAACACTCCACCCGAAACCAATTCCAACAACCGGTGCTAACGCACGTCGGCTATTCGGTCGCTCGAGCACGTCGGGAACACAACCAACGCCACACCATTACAAGACAAAATTCGTCGCCGAATTCGTCAAGAAATCCCCCGTAGCTGAATTCGTCAAGAATTCGGACACCAGACTCAAACACTTGTCCCCAACTGTTCCGGTACCAACTCCGCTCAACCGCGAAACACTCCACCCGAAACCAATTCCGACAACCGGTGCTAACGCACGTCGGCTATTTGGTCGCTCGAGCCGTCGCAAGCCGATGCCCCAAACAACACCACACCTCAGATGACCAATTCAAAACCTCCATCCGTCTGCGCAGGCGGCGTCCTTCTCCTGACCGAAGAAACCACGCCCCACTTTCTCCTGATGCGTCACCCCGATCGCTGGGATTTGCCCAAGGGCCATTGCGACGAAGGCGAAGACTTTTTGACCGCAGCCAAACGGGAACTGGAAGAAGAAACCGGTTTGCGAGCCGACCAATGTCGGTTTGATCCGGATTTTCATTTTGACCTGCACTATCCGGTCACCTATCGCAAGCACCCAGGACAAACGTTCCAAAAACACGTGCGTTACTTTTTGGCCTTCGTTCCGCAAGTCGTTAAAATCAAACCGACGGAGCACGAACTGTCCCGTTGGTGGACTTGGTCTCCACCGCATCAAATCCAAACGCAAACCATCGACCCGCTGCTAGCCGCCGTCGCGACTCACCTTCAGACCTCGTAGCCGAATTTGTCAGGAAAGCCCCCGTAGCCCAATTCGTCGAGAAAGTCCCCCGGTAGCCGAATTCGTCAAGAATTCGGACTCCAGAGTGGCACAGTTGATCCAACTGTTCCGGTACCGACGCTACTCCACCGAGAAACACTCCACCCCAAACCAATCCAACAACCGGTGCTAACGCACATCGGCTATTTAGTCGCTCGAGCCGTCGCAAGCCAAACCATCGCCACACCAACACAAGACAGATCCCGTAGCCGAATTCGTCAAGAATTCGGACTACAGAGTAGAACAGTTGTCCCCAACTGTTCCGGTACCAACGCTACTCCACCGAGAAACACTTCACCCCGAACAAGTCCCAACAACCGACCAATCCTAACAACGGTTGCTAACGCACATCGGCTATTTAGTCGCTCGAGAAATCTTGATTAAACAGCAATCGCCTTACCAGCACGTGGAATAGGGCACTCACCGATCAACCGAACCTTGACTCGTTGGCTCGCGAATCGGGCTAGCACCAGACTCACAACAATCAGACTGACGTCCGGTGGAACCGGACCTACCGTCGGACCACCGCCATCACTTTTCACGGTCTCATGCCAACGCACGCCTCTCCAACCCAATTGCTCTTCCGGCACGTCGGCTCGCTTCGCAACGCGACCACGGGTTTCGCTTGTGCAATGCTGACTCTTTTGGTTGGCTCATCCGTCACCGTCGCCCAAGAACAACGAGCCCGACCGCCGCAATTCGACACCGACGAAGTCTCGCGTGTCTTCTTTGCCAACCCATCCGACGCCTTTCGTGGCGAGCGTCCGTCGTTGTCTTCGTTGCGTTCGGCTGGCGTCGAAAAAGCCATCGCGGAACAACAAACTGCATCGGAAGACAGCGGTGGCAGTGGAACGCAGTGGGCCAAATTGATCTCGGCACCTTCCTTGGAAGATGAAATCAAACGGGTCAAGCTCCGCTACGATTCCGTCATCACCACCCCCGGTGCATTCAACGGCGGCGGTTACCAGGACGCTCGTTTGAACCTCTCCGTCTTGGCCACTTTGTTCGCCGTCATCACGGAACACGCGGAAGACGTGCGATGGAAAACCGATGCACCGGTCGCGCGAGACGTCTTGGCTCGCACCGCCCGCAACAGCGCCGCTGGATCGACCCAGGTCTACAACGAAGCCAAGTTACGCAAGGCCGATCTGCAGGATCTGGTCAGCGGTTCCAGCATCACGTCCGCTCAGCCACCCGAAGAGACCAACGAGTGGTCGATGATTGCCGATCGCTCGCCGTTGATGGAATACGCGGAGCAATTGCTGGACACACTGGGTGATCACACACGGGACGCTGCGACCACGCAAGAGAACTTGGATGCCGTGAAACGTGAATCCGAACTGTTGGCCATGTTAGGCGAAGTGTTGGTGCAAGAAGGGATGGATGACTACGACGACCCGGACTACGCCGAACTCAGTCGCGGAATGACCAGCGCCGCCAGCGGAATCGTACGAGCCATCGAACGCCAAGATTGGGACGGCGTGCGATCATCGGTCGGAGAAGTCTCGCAAAGCTGTGCGAATTGCCACGAGCAATATCGATAGGCAAACCAGGCCCCCCACGCCCTACGGAGTGTCCGCCACTTCGGACGTGCGACGCCACCAATGTCCGCGTGGTTCAACAAACCCCGTCGCCGAATTCTTCAAGAAAACCCCCGTAGCCGAATTCGTCAAGAATTCGGACGCCAAAGTAGAACAGTTGTCCCCAACTGTTCCGGTACCAACGCCGCCCGACCAAGAAACACTCCACCCCAAACCAATCCCAACAACCGGTGCTAACGCACGGCGGCTACTTAGTCTCTCGAGCGGTCGTCATCCACGACCAACGCCACACCGACTCCTGCCGCCAACATCTTCTCGCGAAACCTTCATGACTCCCGCCAAGGGAATCAAACAACTCGTGGAATCGTGCCGAACTTCTCTTTTCGGTCCTGGAAATTCTCACGTCTTGGCCGTTTAATACCGCCTTGTTGACGGACGCGGCGTTTCCTCTCATGCGAAATTGTCCCGCGTGCTCTCCACCACTTCCTCGACGAGACCAACGCACACCAACGCTGCCTTGTGAACACGATCCGCAAGTATCTGGAAGCCTTCGGGCAATCCTCAGGACGGTGGATCGTGCTGGCAACCATTGTCGGAGTGATGGCGGGACTCGGTGCCATCGTCTTCGACCGCTTGGGACGTTTGGTGGTTCGCTACGTGATGGTTCCGCTTAGCGGCTACGCACCGATGGAGGCCGCTGGCGAAGAAGCCGTTACGCTTCCACCCGACAGTGTTTTCTCACCGTGGATGCTGGTCCTGGTGATGACGCTGGGCGGTTTGGTCAGCGGCATGATTGTGCACTTCTTTGCACCCGAAGCCGAAGGATCGGGGGCCGACGCGGTCATCGATGCCTTTCACAACAAACGCGGCAAAATCCGGGCTCGCATCCCCTGGGTCAAAACCATCGCCTCCGCAATCACGTTGGGCACTGGGGGATCCGGTGGTCGCGAAGGCCCGATTTCGCAAGTCAGCGCTGGATTGGGGGCATTGCTGGCCGATCGTTTGAATTTGTCCCCTCGTGATCGCAGGATTTTGATGGCCGCCGGCATGGGCGCTGGCGTCGGAGCGATCTTCAAAGCCCCTTTAGCGGGCGCCGTGTTCGCAGCCGAAATCCTTTACAGCGACGCGGACATGGAAGCCGACGTGATCGTGCCGTCCGCCACCGCATCGATCGTTGCGTACAGTCTGTTCACTCAGTCATTGCCGCCGGAAATTCGGTTCCTCCCGTTATTCGGTGACACGCTTCATCACACGTTGACGTCGCCGCTGGAGCTATTGCCCTACAGCTTGTTGGCGGTGGCCGTGACCCTAGTCGGCCTGGTCTACGTCAAACTGTTTTATCAAACCCGAGACGGGTTTCGGAAATTGCCGTTGTGGCCGCACGTCAAACCCGCCATCGGTGCCGCACTCGCGGGCCTGGTCGGGATCGGGCTGTTTCGATCGCTCGGCAACGACGCCAATGTTTTGGGTGTGCTTGGAACCGGCTATGGAACACTGCAAGTTGCATTGACGGAAGCGTCCCAGTTGGGCATCCCGATGTTGCTGTTGATTGTGTTCGTCAAGATCGCGACGACCGCATTGACCATCGGATCCGGAGGCTCGGGCGGTGTGTTCGGTCCCTCGATGGTCATCGGCGGATGCTTGGGTGCCGCGATCGGTCTCGGTTTTCAAAGCCTGTTTCCGAGTGTCGTCACACAACCCGAAGCCTACGCCGTCGTTGGCACCGCGGGCTTCTTCGCCGGCGTCGCGCGAGCTCCCATTTCGACGATCATCATGGTGCGTGCCTTGACCGGCGACTTCGGTCTGCTGGTACCGACGATGCTCGTGACCACGTTGACCTTTGTGATGTGCAGTCGATGGCGTCTGTATCACTCGCAAGTCCCCACGCGAATGGATTCGAAAGCTCACCGAGGTGACTTCATCATTGACGTTTTGGAAGGCCTCAAAGTCGGTGACGTTTTTGACCCCAAACGCAAAGTCATCCTGATCCCGGAAGCCACCACGCTGGATGAAATTGTGCACTGCTTGGCCGACAACCAACAGCACTACTTCCCCGTCATCGATCATCAAAAACGGATTGTCGGCATTTTCAGCGACGACGACGTTCGGACGTATCTGTTCAACGATTCCATCTGGCGACTCGCCGTCGCTGCCGACGTGATGACCACCAAACTGGTCAGCGTCACACCAGACGACGATCTCAACACCGCGCTCAAACGATTTACCTCGCTCAACCTGGAAGAGCTTCCCGTGATCGACGCGGACGAACCTGGCAAATTCTTAGGCATGCTGCGACGCAAAGAAACGATCTCCGCCTACAACCGCCGTTTGATGGAACACAAACAAACCGCCGCCGAGTCCTAACATCACACGCGTCCCCGCCGCTCCCCGGCGTACCTGCCGACCACTCCCCGTAGGTCAGGTCTCACCTGACGCCCCGACCGATGCTTTGGAACAAAGCGAGGTCTCCACAACCGCACCACCCAAATCGTGCGTTGCTTATCGCTCAACGAACCAACTTCCCGACACTCGTCTCGCCCACCGCACCGTTGCGACGCGCCCCTCACCCCTCGCCGAATGATCTAGCGTACGAACACAACCGTTCACGAAATTCGCGAAACAGACGGCTTTGAAACCGGTACGGGTTCGTGACGCAGATCAACGTTCGAGACGGTCGCGGCTTCGTGAACGAACGGTACACCCGTCGTTTGCTGCGATCCAGCCGACGCGCCATGGCGGGGATCATCGAAATGCCATGTGACAACGACACCAATTCTTGGACCGTGGCCAATTGGTTCGCTCGCTCCACCGCAACCGGCAAGATCGAACGTTGACGACAGAACGAATGAATGTTCTCCGATAAACAGTGTGCTTCGTCGAGCATCACAAACGACTCCTCTTCCACATCCTCCAACCGAATCTGCTTCTTTTCACAAAGAGCATGTTGAGGTGGCAGCAACAGATACAATTCCTCTTCCAACAACGGCTTCACCTCCACGTATTTCTCCGTGATGGGTTCCGCCAGAATCGCCAAGTCAATTTCGCCCTGTTTGATCCGTTTCAGCAGTTCATCGGTCGTGTTCTCGTGCACGATCAAATGAGAGCGGGGAAACTCATCCGAGAATTGTCGCAAGAGATCCGGTAAGAAATACGGAGCGATCGTCGGAATCGCACCCACGCGTATCTTGCCCGTTTCGCCGTCGTCTGAGATTTCCGCTTTGGCGTCTTCGACGATCCGCAAAATTTGTGTCGCGCTGCGTTGGAACAGCAACCCCGCATCGGTGAGCTCGACGCATCGCGGTTTGCGTTCAAAAAACGGTTGCCCAAATTCTTCTTCCAGCCGCTGGATCGATCGACTGAGCGCGGGTTGCGACAAGTTCATCCGCGCCGCTGCTTCCGTGAAGCTTTTCGTTTCCGCGACGCTCTGGAAATACTTCAGTTGATCAATGTCCATCGAAATGTCGCGAAAGAAACGAGAGAAAGTGACGATCGAATGCTCGCAAGATGACGCACGAGCAACCATCCCCGCAACGCCCCGCCCAAGAAACGGATCGAATCAACGTCACCCGTCGCCGAATTTGTCCAGAATTCGGAGTCCAGAGTCGAACAGTTGTCCCCACCGGTTCCGCGACAGACTCCGTTTCGCCGAACAGCACTCCACCGCAAATCCTTCCGGACAACCGGTGCTAACGCACATCGGCTCCTCGGTCGCTCGACCGTTCCTCATCGCTCGACGCACCATCCATTCCTCTTCATAGCCGAACGGCGTTAGCCGCGGTTGGCCGCTGCCTACTCGGCCTTCGCCGATCCATCGCACGACACAGCACTCCCAAGCAACACCCTGCCCCTTGCCGTAGCTCGCTTCGCTCGGTACGGCCTACGAAGGCCAATTAGACCTCGACAGAGAACAGCGCCAACAACCGATGCTAACGCACATCGGCTACGCGGTCGCTCGACCATTCCTCATCACTCGACGCACCGTGCCGATTGGTGGCGCACCTCAGTGCCCACCTACCGCCATCATCGACTACTTAGCAGGCACCACAGACCGACATTGAACGTTCGTCGAATGCGTTCTCCGAGCAAGGCGATTGAGATCCTCTTATATCCAACCTGCAAAACTTCGGTATGATCCGGCTGCGCAGCAGACGCAAATGGTTGCACCTCCCCTTCACGCAGAGTCTCAAACGTTCATGCCCCAATCTCCTCTCCCACCGAATCAGCAATTGGTACGAGGCGACCGGTGGCCGGTGGTCGGCGAACGGAGTCCCGGCGACACGACGACTCCTTGGACGCTGGAGATCACGGGATGTGTGACCCGCCCACTGAAGTTCACACTGGATCAACTCGGTTCAATGCCGCAAAGCACCCGGCAAATCGACGTGCACTGTGTCACACGTTGGTCCAAACCGGCGATGACGTTCACGGGCGTGCGTCTGCTTGATTTGCTGCACGTGTCCGACTGCCCCATTTGGACAAGCGACGCTCAATTCGTTTCGTTCGTTGCCCGAAGTGAACGCAACCATTCCACTTCGCTTCCGTTGGACGAGGTTCTGCAGCTCGATCCGCTGATCGCGTTCGAAGCGGAAGGCAAAGCATTGCCGACGGAAAATGGTGGTCCGATGCGGATGGTGGTGCCCGGCAAGTACTTTTACAAGAGCGTGAAATGGATCCAGCGCTTTGAGTTCTTGGCCGAAGAACGTCTGGGATACTGGGAATCCGAAGCGGGCTATCACAACGGTGCGGATCCCTGGCGTGAACAACGCTACATGGCCCCCACGTTGACCAAACAAGCCGCCGCCAGAGTCCTCGAATCCCGAGACTTTCGCAACCAAAACCTACGGGGCATCCACGCCGCCCACCGAGACCTCACTGGATTGATGGCGACGGAAGCGTTGCTGCGAGATGCCGACTTTGGATCCTGTACATTGCAACGCGCCGACTTCCGGGACGCAAATCTTTCCAACGCCAAGTTGAACGACGCAGATCTTCGCTCGTCGGATTTCAGCAACGCCGACTTGGAAGGTGCGGACTTTTCAGGTGCTGACTTGCGAGAATGTACCCTTCATGGAGCTTCACTTTTTGGGTGCACCTTCTTCCCACCGAGCGATTCCGCTTCCAACGAAGAACACCGCGACAGAACATCGCGGCCTGCCGTGATTGACATGACCACACGGATTGACATCGCTTCCCTCGATGCCTTGGTTGAAGAACAAAAGCAATTTGTCTTACGCTCACTCAAAAGCGAGTGAAATTTCGGCTTCAGTTGATCGGCCCAACGTTCGCTGGCAGTTTGCGGCATTGTGAATTCGCAAACCGATTCCATTCGGCGCGAGCTTTGCACTTGATACACCTGCAAACAGCAAGAAAGGAATGGCAGAAAGCCCCTCACAGAAAGGCCGAATCAATGGTTTCTCAACTCACCGAAGAAGAAGCAACGCTGACTTATCGATGCCCCATGTGCGAGGCCTCGGTACGCGTCGACGAACACCGTGTTGGCGAGACCATTGACTGCCCTTCTTGTGATCGTCCTTTCGAGTTGGTTCCCCCCAAGGCTCATCCGATTCCCGCTGAGCAGGTGGACGCAGAACATGTCATCGATGCTTCCGATGTGGCGGAAACCGAAGCCATCGAACACGTTGTTCACCCCGTGGTTCTTCGCCGCCACTTCTTCGGAACTCTTCTCTGCCTCGTCATTCTTAGCGTGTCCACGATCGCAATTGGATTTGCCTTGCTGGGCGAGGCCGTATTTGGCTTCGCTGCAACAACGGTGCTGATTGCCTGTGGCATTGCTGCGGTGATTGCGATGGGCTTCATCGGGAAATGGTTGATTGAAAGTCGGGCACAGTCTCTCTCTTTGACAAACGAGCGTCTGATCTATCGTTATGGGATTGTCCAACGCGAAACCAGTGAACTGAGGCATGATGACGTTCGCAACGTGAAGTTGGATCAAAACGTCGTGGAACGTCTGCTCAACTTCGGCGACATCGCAATCTCCAGTTCTGGTCAAGACGAAATGGAAATCGTGATCCACGACATCCCATCGCCCAAGAATGTCATTGAATTCATTCGCAAACGTCAGTGACGTCTGCCCTCTCGTGCCAGATCCGAACTTCGAATGATGTGGCACGGGTTCCTGAAAAGGCGTCAACCCTCGTTCATGGGCACCTTGCCAAACGCAGGAACAGGGACGTCCTTCGCCGGTGGCAAGTCGGCTATCATGTGCGCATGTGAATCAGACCTGGCGGACTTCATCACACCCCGCCCGCCGTTCCTCAAGTCATTCTGTCGTGGTTTTGCATGGACAAGCCATTTCGATTCGGACGTTCTGCCAACAGCTTGATCGCTATCTTGCTGGCGTGCGGAAGTATTCTTTGGCATTCCACGCTCGCTCAATCATCCGATTGGTATCGCTTTCGCGGGCCCTCCGGTGACGGGATCGCGGAACCTGGAAGCGACGTTCCAATTGAGTGGTCATCGGAGCACCACGTCGCATTCCGGACTTCCCTTGCCGGGCAAGGTTGGTCGTCCCCCGTGGTTTCGAAAGGACGGATCTATCTTTCCGCCGCCATTCCGATGGATGGCGAAGACAATGAGGAAGCAACGAACTTCCATCTTTCGCTGCTAATCCTGGATGCACAGAGCGGAACGCTGTTGAAGACGGTTGCGTTGATGCAACAAACAGCGGAGAAGAGCCCCAAAATTCACAAGAAAAATTCGCACGCCAGCCCAACACCGATTGTCGCCGGCGACCGTGTGTTTGTGCATTTTGGCTATCAGGGCACCGCTTGCGTCGATTTGGACGGAAAGCTGCTTTGGACCAACCGTGATTTGTATTTCAAACCGGTGCACGGAAATGGCGGCACGCCGGTCTTGGTGAACGACCGGCTGATCTTCACCTGCGATGGTTTAAAAGACCCCAAAGTCGTGGCATTGGACACGACGACGGGCAAGGTTGCTTGGGAGACCGCTCGTCCCGTTGATGCCGATCGGAAATTTTCGTTCTGCACCCCGTTGGTGATCAACGTCAACGGGCGGACCCAGGTCATTGCTCCGGGCAGCGATTGCGTCCTTGCGTTGGATCCGGTCGGTGGCGACGTGATTTGGCAGGTGCGATACACGGGATATTCCGTCATTCCCAAACCCATCTACCACGCTGGACTGGTCATTCTTTCCACCAGCTACGATTCGCCTAGCATGTTGGCAATTGATCCGACCGGCCAGGGTGACGTGACGGAAACGCATCTCAAATGGTCGTTGCGTCGCAACGTTCCCCACACGCCATCCATGTTGGCTCAAGACGGTTTGATCTACTCCATCAGCGATGATGGCATCGCGATGTGCGTGGAAGCGGCCGCGGGCGAGATGATCTACAAAAAGCGAGTTGGTGGTGGTTTTTCGGCGTCTCCGATTTTGGTCGACAACAGAATCTACTACACCGACGAAGCAGGCCTGACCACAGTGATCGCGACGGGCCGTGACTACGAAGTTCTGGCGGAGAACGATTTGGGTGAACGAACGCTCGCGTCGATGGCCGTTGATGGAAACGCGTTGCTGATACGAACCGCCAATGCGATTTACCGGATCGAAGAATGAGTTGTGCCGGTATCACGCGTACGCAGTGAGAACGTCATAGCCAAATTCGTCAAGAATTCGGACACCTACAGTCGAACAGTTGTCCCCAACTATTCCGCGACAGACTCCGTTTAACAACGAACGCACCACTTTCGTCACAAGCTCAACAACCGGTGCTAACGCACGTCGGCTACGTGGTCGCTCGATCCTGCGTCATTGCTTGACGCACCACTCATTCCTCTTCATAGCCGATCGGCGTTAGCCGCGGTTGGCCGCTGCATACTTGCCTTCGCCGATCCATCGAACGACAAAGCACTCCCAAGCAGCCCCCAGTCCCATGCCGTAGCTCGCTTCGCTCGGCACGGCCTACAAAAACCATTTCGATGTCGGCAGAAAACAGCGATAACAACCGGTGCTAACGCACTTCGGCTACGTGGTCGCTCGATCCTGCATCATCGCTCGACGCACCATTCCTCGTCATAGCCGATCGGCGTTAGCCGCGGTTGGCCGCTGCAGACTTGGCCTTCGCCGAACTATCAAACGACACAGCACTCCCAAGCAACACCCAGCCCCTTGCCGTAGCTCGCTTCGCTCGGTACGGCCTACGAAGGCCATTTAGACCTCGACAGAAAACAGCGCCAACAACCGGTGCTAACGCACATCGGCTACTTGGTCGCTCGATCATGCGTCATCGAGCGACGCACCATCCATTTCTCTTCATAGCCGATCGGCGTTAGCCGCGGTTGGCCGCTGCATACTCGGCCCTCGCCGATCAATCGAACGACAAAGCACTCCCAAGCAGCCCCCAGTCCCATGCCGTAGCTCGCTTCGCTCGGTACGGCCTACATAGGCCATTTCGATGTCCGCAGAAAACAACGCTAACAACCGGTGCTAACGCACGTCGGCTACGTGGTCGCTCGATCATGCGTCATCGCTCGACGCACTAATCATTCCTCCTCATAGCCGATCGGCGTTAGCCGCGGTTGGCCGCTACAGACTCGGCCTTCGCCGATCTATCGAACGACAAAGCACTCCCAAGCAGCCCCCAGTCCCATGCCGTAGCTCGCTTCGCTCGGTACGGCCTACAAAAACCATTTCGATGTCCGCAGAAAACAGCGATAACAACCGGTGCTAACGCACTTCGGCTACTTGGTCGATCGATCATGCGTCATCGAGCTACGCACCATCCATTCCTCGTCATAGCCGATCGGCGTTAGCCGCGGTTGGCCGCTGCATACTCGGCCTTCGCCGAACCATCGCACGACACAGCATTCCCAAGCAGCCCCCAAACCCGTGCCGTAGCTCGCTTCGCTCGGTACGGTCTACAAAGGCCATCTCGATGTCCGCAGAAAACAACGCCAACAACCGGTGCTAACGCACTTCGGCTACGTGGTCGCTCGATCATGCGCCATCGCTCGACGCACCATTCCCCGTCATAGCCGATCGGCGTTAGCCGCGGTTGGCCGCTATCTACTCGGCCTTCACCGATCCATCGCACGACAGAGCATTCCCAAGCAGCCCCCAGTCCCATGCCGTAGCTCGCTTCGCTCGGTACGGCCTACAAAGGCCAATTAAGAAGTCGGCAGAGAACAGCATCGATAACCGGTGCTAACGCACATCGGCTACGTGGTCGCTCGATCCATCGTCATCGCTCGACGCACCATTCCTCGTCATAGCCGATCGGCGTTAGCCGCGGTTGGCCGCTGCATACTCGGCCTTCGCCGAACTATCAAACGACACTGCACTCCCAAGCAACACCCAGCCCCTTGCCGTAGCTCGCTTCGCTCGGTACGGCCTACGAAGGCCAATTAGACCTCGACCGAGAACAGCGCCAACAACCGGTGCTAACGCACTTCGGCTACTTGGTCGATCGACCACTGGTTATCACTCGAACTTCCTATCCGGAACGTAGCGTCAGTTCGTAACACGGAAGCTTCCCATTTAGTTGTCTTCCTTCAGCGGACACCGGGGGCTTCGGTGATCGCACTTAATTCACCATGGTCCAACCACACGCTTTCGCAACGATCGCAAGAATCAATTGCCACACGACCAGGGCCAGCGTAAAAGAACGAATCCATCGCGACGCAACAAGTGGGACAGGTCAGACGAGAATGGTGATCACGCGGACCATCCAGCGCCGGGTCAAACTCGCCCACACGATCCGGCCCTGTGTAAGCTTGTCGCCGTTCTTGAACCAACATCGCAAAGACGGGGCGTTTCAACAAAACGCCGTGACACCGTCGGCAACCTTCTACCGCGAAACTCCCCAACGATCCAAACTCCAACATGGAGTTGGCACAGGTCACACATGGCGTCTCACTCGGGTTCCCCGTTAACTCGGGTTCCCCGTCAATACGAGTTGATCGAGGGAAGCTTCCGATGGGTTGATGTCGGAAGAACGTGAACAATACGTGCACTGATATCGCCCCGCACGTCCGAACTGGGTGACAGGGGCGCCGCAAGAGTTGCAATTCATGGATGGTGTCGCCGAGGATTTCTGCCGACAAAGGATCCGTCCGCGAAATTACCTTCCTGGCCAACGCGAAATCGTCAGGAGTCGAACGATGAGGCGTCTTCGAGAAATTTGGGTCACAATCCGGCGATGAGAACGCAAATCTTGAGTCAGCGGTACGGCCGCCGCCGGCTATCGTTCTCGAGGGTAGGATTTTTCCGAATGGAACGAGGATCCAGCTTCACCGGCCCAGCAAGTGTCGCTCGAAGAACGCATAAACGACCCCATTGGAATCCGCGTTCGGTGAGTGATTTGGCCGATTGGTCATCGCAACGCGGTCGTGATATCCAAGCAAGCGGTTCACCGCGATCGTGTGATTGAGTGCTCGCCAACGCCCGATCGGATCCGCCGATCCACCTGAAACGAGGAACGGACGAGGGGCCATCAAAGCATGCAGTTCGTGCAAATCACGCCCCTCCTGAATCAAATCGGGATACAAGCCACGAGCGGGGTTTTGCTCGGTGATTGGGCCTCGATCTCGCCACGGCCGCGGGTGATAACCCAAATACCACGGCTCCCAGTAGTTCACGTCCGAGATTGTCTCGTCAAAAACGATTCCCGGATCCGACCACGCGGCACAGGCAAAACGATCGAACAAACAAGCCGCAAACATCGCCCACTTTCCACCGAACGAATGCCCCACGATGCCGATCCGATCTCGATCGACTTCTGGACGATCCGCCAACACCTGCCAAGCATTCGCTGCGGCGTAGGCCAGCATCGATAGCGGTTGAACCGACGCCTCATCAATCGAGGGATGATACAACGCATACGTTTTGGCTTGGGTCGCTTCCGTCGTGCCGATCGACAAGGTGACGAAACCACGTTTCGCCAATTGCAACGCAAAGTCGCGGTGGGGTTTGCCCAAGCCAATCGCAGTCTCCGGTTCGTAGTAAACCGAAAGCACCGCGGGAAGTGGGACTTCACCGTCTCCGCTGGAATTTGGAATCAACAGATACCCGGTGGTTTTCTCGTTCGGCGTCCATTGGAACTCGATCGTGTGACGCACCAAGCCATCCAGCGTCTCACTTTGCACAATTCTCGGCTTGGGATCTTCGATCCTTTCCGGCCACTTGCCCATCAACGTTTCCCAGTCATCCAGGATTTCTCGCCGTCGTCTCGGCCATTGAGCCGCTCGCGAAACCGCTGAACCGTCTTCAAACATCAACGGGGACCGATGCTCCGCCGAAGGTTCCAGATAGGCTCGCGGTGGTTTGCAATAAGCTGTCGGTTCAATCGGCACACCGAGGTTCGATGTCATCGAAGCCAACTGGTTGGGACGATTCCATCTCAGCTTCGCAACGAAGATCCGATTGTTGCTGCCATGTTTCTCAACACCTTCCGGCTGCATCCACTCCGCCACGGTCACCCACGTTTCGTTGGGTGAAACCCGCGTCACGCCAAAGTTCCCCAGCCTCGCACCATGTTCGGGTACCAAGACACGCTCGGACTTTCGGATCAAACAAAGGCGTTCCGGATCGACACGGGCGATGAACAACGGGGCTCGATGCCGGAAAACGTGATCGTTGTTTTCGGCGCGTCGTGTGTAGACCAAGAACAATCCATCGCTGTGGGTCACCCAGTGTTGCTGGGTGTTGTAATTCCCCAGCTCGCTGCCATCATCGAACGTCCATTTCACGGGCGGGCTGAACTCCAAGCCATCGTCGCTGGTGGCGACATAACCATGTTGGTCATTTCGAAGCGTCAGGAAGTACTTTCCGCCGAAGTGTGTTAGTGACGGTTCGTACAGGCCTCGATCAACGGGAATGGTCAAGGCGTTACCGTGTTCCACATAATGCAAGATTTCTCCGTCAAAGCGACATCGCACCACGATGGAAGAAAATTCTTTGTCTTGCGGCTTCTTGCAGTAAATCGGCAACAGCACATCACCGCCCGGCAGATCCAATCGCTGCGCACTGCCCGCACCCGCATTGTCAAAGATCGGATCGTCGGGCAAATCAACCACTCGCCAGTCCGACCAATTTTCGTGCCGCCGGTCCATCACGCTGTAGGCAATCCCACGCGGACGCACTCGCATCACTCGATTGTCGCGGTACCACACCGTTTGCCCGATTCCGAGCAAACGTTGGCTCGCCGCGTGCCACTGCGGGACAAAGTCACAAACCGTGGTTTCATCCCCCTCTCGCAGCAACTCCGCATTGCGTAACCCACCCCGAGGGATTTTGCCGTCGCGAACCGTTTGACGCGAAAAGGAATCGATGGGCTTCAGATCCGACCACCCCAATTCGGCCGGCCGTTTTCGCGATTGATGAAGACGGTAGAAGACGTCAGAACCCGACAACAGGAGTTTCTGAGTCGTCATCACTGCGGCGGGTTCAGCATCCTCGCTCGGGACAACGCCGACGCGAGCGTGCACCCAACATTGTTTTCCGTCAAATCCTTCGTGAGCCACGTCCAGCGAAATCGTGTAGTCGATTGGTTCCTGTTGCGTGGAAGACTTTGAAACGTCTCCGGCATCGGCGTGTTCGGAATCATAAAACCACTTTAGTGGAACACGAGTGACTTGCAGCGAATTCAATCGTGGGTATTCGCAGTGAGCCAGCAAAACGTGATCGCCCACAAACTCGATGGCGGTGTAGCAATACCAACCGTCCGGATCGGTGCCGACGTTGCGGATGTTTTGCCAAGTCTTGCCGTCGTCCTTGGAGATCGCAGCCGTAAATGGCCGCCTTCCGATCGGCTTTTGCTTTGCCAGTTCATCGTCGCCGTTGTTCCACAGCATCAGCAGATCGCCGGTTTGCGGAATCCGTTTGATCGAGGCGGGCGAGACCGTGGGCTGATTGATCGTTGAACGGGTCAGCTCTGACCAAGTGTCACCTTGATCCTCCGAGAACGAGATCAACTGACAATCTTGGCTTCGGCAAAACATCACCAGCCGTCCGTCAGCGAGTTCGACGACACCGGGTTCCTGAGCGAGCAATTCCGACCGCAAAGCTGTTTTGCTAGATTTCCATGTTGACCCGTGGTCATCCGACAAATAGCAAACCATCTCAGCGGAAGACCGGTACCCTTCCCAACCAACGCGGTAGTGAACTGCCAGCGGAACCACCAAGCGACCGCTGGCCAGTTGAATGACACGATCGTTGTTGAGAACGCTGTAGGACGGCATGTCCTCCGGAACCACGCGAATCGGATCGGCCCAACTTGCGCCCTCGTCGGAACTCGTTCGCATCAGAATCTCATCGAGGAATAGATGCTTTGCTTCCGGAGGTGGAGCGTATTTGCGAATGTAAAACAATGCGATCCGGTCGTCTTGCAAACGCAGTAGCGACACCGACATCAAATTCGAGTCCTCGCTGCCACGCTCGATCACCGAAACATCATTGGCCGACCAAGTGACCCCGCCATCGGATGATATTCGCGAAACCAGAGCCGCCGGCGCATGGTCACCGGTACCAATGAACTTGGTGTAGATCAGCAGCAACCGTCCATCATTGAGCTGAACAAAGTCACCTTCGCTGTTGCGTCCGTTCAGTTCGCGTGGCTGGATTCGCAGGACTTTCTCGATTCCATTGGGAACACCCGCCGGAGGACGCTGTGCCGCGACGTCGTGACCCCAAGAAGCCAGAGTTATCAAACTACAAAACAGCAAAACGCTTCTTTGAAACCGACGCATGGACAGGCTCGGAAAATGAGGAAGTCGCCAACCTCTTCTGGTGTGCAATCACAAATCCACCACGCGAACGCGTTGGCATCAGTGCGGCGGTGAGGTTGTGAGCGGCAAGGCGGGATAATAGGCGGGAATCGCGGATGCGACTGTGGCTCGCATGATAGTGCATTCTGAGCATCGCGAGCGAATTCAAGCGAATGCCTGGTCACAACAGGCCAACCGGCAGCAGAACGCTCGCCCAAACCACCCATGCACAAAACGCATCCGCAAGATGCGATGAATGCATTGGACGTTCGTTCCCGGCGCCCGATAATACCTAGACAGTTTCCAGGACTGTTTTCCCTGCCCGTCTCCGGTCTCGGTCGATTGGCACCAGTTTGCAACTTATTTGAGGAAGCGGACGATGAATCCCCACACACCATTTCCCGGCACACAATCGATGTTTTCTGACGACCAAGTTTGCAATGAAACACACGCATCGCGTGCGGACGTCTGCCGTCGTTTCGCGAAGCGATTTTTTCGTCAACGCGTTACTTTGCGTCCCTTCGCACTGACTCTGGGTTGCTTGGCGGCATCGACCACCGCGAGTTTGTTCGCGCAAGACGCAACCGGTTCTTCTTCCGCATCCCAAGCCGACGCGATCAGCAAGTGTCCGGTGATGGGAAACCCAGTGGGCCCCAACCGGCACACGGTTTCGGGCGCGATGTCCAATGGTGATTGGTGGCCCAACCAATTGAACTTGGACATCCTTCATCAGAATTCGATGAAGAGCAATCCGATGGGCGAAGACTTCGACTACGCCGCGGAGTTCAATTCGTTGGACTTGGCCGCAGTCAAAAACGACATCAAAGAACTGATGACGACGTCACAGGATTGGTGGCCCGCGGATTACGGGCACTACGGTCCGCTGTTCATCCGAATGGCTTGGCACAGTGCCGGGACCTACCGCGTGACGGACGGCCGAGGTGGTGCATCCGATGGCACGCAGCGTTTCGCTCCCTTGAATAGCTGGCCCGACAACGCGAACTTGGACAAAGCTCGACGGTTGCTTTGGCCCATCAAACAGAAATACGGTCGCAAGATTTCTTGGGCGGACTTGATGGTGTTGACCGGCAACTGCGCCTTGGAAGACATGGGTTTCAAGACGCTCGGATTCGCGGGCGGTCGCGAAGACGTTTGGGAACCTCAGAAGGACGTCTACTGGGGACCGGAAACCAAATGGCTGGGCGACAAGCGATACACCGACGACCGTGAGTTGGACAATCCTTTGGCGGCCGTTCAAATGGGTTTGATCTACGTGAACCCGGAAGGCCCCAACGGCAAACCGGACCCAATCGCCGCAGCGAAGGACATTCGCGAAACGTTTGGTCGCATGGCGATGAACGATGAAGAAACCGTGGCGTTGATCGCCGGTGGTCACACGTTCGGAAAGGCTCACGGTGCGGCTACGCCCGAAGGCAACGTGGGACCGGAACCGGAAGGAGAAGCGTTGGAAGCTCAGGGTTTGGGTTGGATCAACTCTCGCGGAACGGGCAACGGATCAGACACGATCACCAGCGGTCTGGAAGGTGCTTGGACCTCGACACCGGCCGAATGGTCGCATGGCTACTTTGAAAACTTGTTCGGCTACGAATGGAAGCTGGTCAAGAGTCCCGCCGGTGCGTACCAGTGGACTCCCGTCGATGAAAATGCAAAGGGCACCGTGCCCGACGCCCACGATGAATCCAAATCGCATGCACCGATGATGTTCACGACGGACTTGGCTCTGCGAATGGATCCAGCCTACGGAAAGATTTCGCGTCGTTTCTACGAAAACCCAGAACAGTTCGAGGAAGCCTTTGCGAAGGCTTGGTACAAGCTGACTCACCGTGACATGGGGCCCGTTTCGCGTTTGTTGGGTTCGGAAGTTCCCGAGCCTCAACTGTGGCAAGACCCCGTGCCGGAGGTGTCGCACGACTTTGTGGGTGCCAATGAGATCGAGCAACTGAAGCAAAAGATCTTGGCCACCGGTTTGGACTCGTCCGATTTGGTCTCGACCGCATGGGCATCCGCCTCGACGTTCCGTGGCAGCGACATGCGTGGGGGAGCCAACGGAGCACGTCTTCGTTTGGCACCTCAAAAAGATTGGGCGGTCAATGAACCGGCTCAGTTGCAACAAGTCCTCAGCAAACTGGAAGCAGTGCGTTCGGAGTTCAACGCATCACGCAAGGACAACGTCCGGATTTCGATGGCGGACATGATTGTGTTGGCTGGAAACGCGGGGGTCGAAGCGGCTGCGATGAAAGCCGGGCATCCGGTCCAAGTTCCGTTCGCACCTGGACGCACCGATGCGACGCAGGAGATGACCGATGTGGAAAGTTTTGAAGTGATGGAGCCCATCGCCGATGGATTCCGAAACTACCAAGCTCACAACGCCGATCGTCCCGCAGAAGAACTGTTGGTCGACAAAGCCAACTTGCTGACGTTGACCGCACCGGAAATGGCGGTGTTGGTTGGTGGGATGCGAGTGCTGGACACCAACGCGGGTGCTGGCCCACTGGCGGACTTGGGGAAATTCACCAAGCGTCCTGGCTCTCTGACCAACGATTTCTTTGTGAACTTGTTGGACATGAACACGATTTGGAAGAAGTCGCCAATGTGCGAACACTTCTTCGAAGGTCGCGACCGTGATTCCGGCAACCTGAAGTGGACCGCCAGCCGCGTCGATTTGGTTTTCGGTTCGAACTCACAATTGCGTTCGATCGCCGAGGTGTACGCCAGCGAAGACGCCAAGGAGAAGTTTGTGGAAGACTTCGTTGCCGCTTGGACCAAAGTCATGAATCTAGACCGTTTCGACCTCGAAACCACCAGCGACACCGGCACCCAAGTCGCCGCGAACTGACCTGCGTCCATAGTAGGTCAGGTTTCACCTGACGCCCCGGCCGATGCTTCGCAGAAGCGAGGCGTCGCGCCGGCAAAGGGCAATAACTCGACGAAATGAATTGGCCAATGACAATCGCCAGACAAGTCCTCGCCAGACAAGCCCTCGCCGACAAGTCTCAGTCTGCCTCACTGCAACGGGCTGTATTGGCGACGGTATTCGGTGGGTGTCACACCGGTCGACATTTTGAATTGCCGCGTCAGGTGACTCTGATCATAGAACCCCGTGTTCGCGGCAATCGCTCCGATGGGTTCCTCGGTGGTCTCCAACAGATACCGCGCCACACCGACTCGCACTTCGCGAATGTACTGGTTTGGCGTGATTTGAAACCGTCGCATGAACTCACGATGAAGCTGACTGGCGGACAGGTTGGCTTGTTCCGCCAAGTCAGCCACTGAGATTGGATCGCCGTAGAAGTTGCTGACAAACTGCACGACCTTCACCAATCGCAAATGCCCACTCTCGGGCGCATCCGCGTCTTGATAGCGTCGTTTGACACCCGCCAATGCCACCACGTCGCCGCGAGCATCCATCAACGGAACTTTGTGGCATGAATAGATCTGCGGCACGCCGCGACTGTCGGGAACCAACCAAATTTGATCTGTCAACGCTTCGCGCGAAGCGATGACCCGGCGGTCTTCTTCGACATATTGAGTGGCGATCGCGGGCGGGAAAAAGTCGAAGTCTGACCGCCCGATGATGCAAGATTCATCCTCCACGCCGATCACGCGACACATGACACGATTGCCGCGCAGATAGCGTCCGTCGGCCGATTTCACGTACATGTAGATTTGCGGCAAAAAATCGAACAAATCGAAACATGCCATCGGATTCACAATGCTTCCGAAGACCTGTTGTCGCCACTCGCTCAAAGCAGCGTCCGCGAGAGGGGTTACAGGAGAATTCATGCGAGGATTTTACAAATCGATGCAATGATTCGGCAAGACGCATGCGGAACCATGAACCATAATTGTTAGCTGGCGACATGGTGGCCCCATTGCCGCGTACGCTTGGTTGAGCCGATGCCCTTCGGATGCACAACCATGCCAACGTCGCCCCCCGCCCTCGGTGAACGTCCGTTCGAGGAACGTCACCCCACTCCCGCCACATTGATTGTATGAGCCGTCGCGAATTCAACGCACGATCCCGTGCCCTTGATCACGCCTTTCCAATTCGACGGCCAGTGATCAGCACGCGTTTAACCGCTTACTCGTTCCAACACATCGGCGAAGCATCGCGTGCGGGCCAATTGTTGATCGCTCTGACCTTGTTCGGCATAGCCTTCTCGATGGCGTGCGTTGGCAATGCGGAGGAGGTCTCGTTTTCTCGCGATGTCTTGCCGGTGCTGTCGGACCGATGCTTTCATTGTCATGGTCCAGACGAAGAAAACCGTGAAGCCGGTTTGCGTTTGGACGTCGAATCGGCGGCCAAGGAAGACTTGGGCGGGTATGCCGCGATCACTCCCAATGATTTGGAAGCCAGCGAGATTTGGAACCGCATCACGTCCGATGACGAATACGAAGTCATGCCGCCTCCGGATTCGCATCGCAAACCGTTGACGGAACGCGAACGCGAGGCAGTCCGCCAATGGATTGAACAGGGAGCTCCCTGGGGAAAGCATTGGTCGTTCGAACCGATTCAACGTCCCAGTCTCCCAGAGCTGAACGTAACGAAATCGAGTTCATCAGAGGCCGTGACTGCGGACGAATCAACTCACCCGATCGACTCGTTTGTCATTGCTCGACTCGCGGACGAAGACCGAACGCTGAGCCCTCCGGCCGATTCAATCACGCAGCTTCGACGATTGGCATTTGATCTGACGGGAATGTCACCCACTCCCGAGCAAATCAAACGCTATCAAACGCGATTGCGGGATGGTGACCCAACCGCTTGGACGCAGGCCATCGAAGAAATGCTGGAATCGCCCCACCACGCCGAACGAATGGCGATGTGGTGGTTGGACGCGGCCCGATACTCCGATTCCGACGGGTTCCAACAAGACGCAACCCGAGAAAACTGGCCATGGCGCGACTGGGTGATCGAACAATTCGCTCAGAATCGACCGTTTGACGAGTTCACGATCGAACAATTTGCCGGCGATTTGCTGCCAGGCGCGACTCCTGAGCAGAAGTTGGCAACCTGCTTTCATCGCAATCACATGACCAACGGCGAAGGCGGTCGCGACCCCGAAGAATCTCGCATCGATTACGTGATTGATCGAGTCAACACGACCGGCACGGTCTGGCTGGGACTGACGCTTGGCTGCGTGCAGTGTCACACGCACAAGTTCGATCCCATCACGCATCACGATTACTACTCGCTGTCCGCCTTCTTCAACAGCATTGATGAGGACGGGCGGGCGGGGATGAATGCCAAACCGTACCTCGAATACGAATCCCCCAAAGCGAAACAACAATCCGAAGCATTCGCGGCTTTTGTTAAAGAATGCGAACAGTTCGAGTCTGCTGAAAAAGAGCGGGCGATCCAGCGCTTCGACGCGTGGTTGAACGACTTTCAAACGAATCTGCCAAACGAACATGTTGTCTGGCACACACCGCAACCAACGGTCAGCGGCGTGGAAGGAACGCAGTTCCAAGTCGAAGACAATCAGATCGTCCAGACCACAGGCCCCAAAACGATGCATGATGATTATCGCATCGTTCTGTCGCTGCCAGACGACCTACCTCGCGTGACGGGCATCCGCCTCGAAGTCTTTCCGCACGAATCGCACGTGGACGGTCGCTTCTCACGGGATGGCAACGGTGAGTTCACACTCACCAATGTTCTGACCATGGGACGCCGTGACGGCAGCCCGTCGGAAACCCAGATCGACTTAGTACGAGCCACCGCGGACGTGGAGGCCGACAAAAAACGTGAAACCAAGTGGGACACACGGTACAGCCACATCAAAGAGACGCTGAATGATGACGCGCGTGACGGATGGACCACCGAAGGAGTCAAAAAGATCGAACCTCACGTCGGCGTGTACGAGCTTGATTCGCCTTGGGAAACCCAACCCGGCGACCAATTCATCGTGCTTCTGCGTCACCGTTCGACTCACGGGCACGCGAACATTGGCCGATTCCGAATTTCACTGACCTCGGAGTACGGCGAAACAGTCCACCGAGTTGACGGCGGATCACCGCTGAAAGAATTAGTCGAATTTCTGCGGCGGCAGAACGTGCAAAGCGAAGCCGACAACTCGGATGCTTCGGACGCGGAACCAAATTCGCTTGTTCAATTGGATGACCAACTACGCAAACGTTTGTTGGACCAGTATTTGGTGTCCGACGAAGCCTATCAACAGGCGAGCCAACGTTTGTCGCGGGCTCGCAAGCAACAGAAAGACCTCCAACGACAATCAAAGCCACGTCGCGTGATGGTCTTGAGCGAGCGTGAAAAAGCTCGTGACACGCACGTCTTGGTTCGCGGCGTTTGGGATGCGAAAGGCGACGTTGTTCAACGAGCTGTCCTGCCGAGCGTGTTGCCACGACCGGCCGAAGAAACCCAGACACGTTTGGATTTGGCCAACTGGATCGTTGATCGTGAAAATCCGCTGACCGCACGGGTCATTGTCAATCATCTTTGGCAATTGATGTTCGGCAACGGGTTGGTGCGAACGCCGGGTGACTTTGGCTTGCAAGGCGAGTTGCCAACCCATCCCAAATTGCTCGATTGGTTGGCCGTTGAGTTGCTGGACAACGACTGGGATTTGAATCACGTGCTTCGATTGATCGCGACCAGTCAAACGTACCGGCAAAGCAGCGTCGCAACGCCGGAGATGCTGCAGTGGGATCCAGAAAATCGAATGCTGGCCCGCGCCCCGCGATTCCGATTGCCGGCCTGGATGATTCGTGACAATGCATTGCGAGTGTCCGGTTTGCTCACGCCCACCATCGGCGGCCCTCCCGTGTTGCCGTACCAACCCGACGGGGTTTGGGCGGAAATCACGATGGGACGGTTCGACTATCAACCCAGTGTCGGACCGCCTCAATACCGCCGCACTTTGTACGCATTCTGGCGTCGCAGCAGTGCTCCCACGTTTTTGTTCGACAGTGCACAGCGTCGGGTTTGCGAAGTCGGGGTGCGGCGCACCAACACTCCGCTGCATGCACTGACACTGATGAACGACACGACCATGTTGGAAGCATCGCGAGCATTGGCCGACGAAGCGGTTGCCGAGGCCAACGAATCCATATCGAATTCGGATGCGAGCAAGACCGCTTGGATGGATCAAGCCAACACGATTGCCATGCGAGTCCTCTCGCGTGAATTATCGCAGGACGAACTGATGTCACTGCAATCGGTTTGGGACCGAGCCTTGGCTTACTACGACAAGCATCCCGAATCGGCAGTGAGCTACTGCACCGTGGGCCAGCGTCCTCCGCCGACGCTCGAGCACGCACCGCCGACCGCGGCTTGGCAAACCACCGCCAGCCTGTTGCTGAACTTGGACGAAGCCATGACCCGCGAATAGTCGGTCCGTCGTTTTGTCTTTCAATCCAATCATCCATTTGAAACCGAATCAATGCTTCCCTCAAAGCTTCCTTCGAACGCAATGCAACTTGGCCGCCGAAGTTTTCTCGGCCAAGCCGGATTGAATTTCGGTGCGTTGGCCGCTGGCGTCATGCTCGGCGACGAATTGGCAGCCAAAAGCCTTGAAAAGGAACTGCCGCACTTCGCTCCGAAAGCCAAGCGAGTCATTTTCCTGACTCAGTCAGGCGGGCCGTCACAGATCGAATTGTTCGATCACAAACCGGAGCTGCCGAAACTTGCCGGGACCGAATTGCCCGATAGCGTCCGACAAGGACAACGACTGACGGGGATGACGAAGAACCAGAAGCAGTTGATCTTGCCGGCGATCACCAAGTTTCACCGCCACGGTGAATGCGGTCGCTTGATCGGTGAATGGCTGCCGCACATCGGTTCAATCTCCGACGAGTTGTGCTTCGTCAAATCCATGGTGACCGACGAGATCAATCACGCACCCGCGATGACGAAGTTTTTGACCGGCCATCAACTGCCCGGACGTCCCAGCTTCGGTGCTTGGGCGAGTTACGGCTTGGGAACCATGAATCGCAACTTGCCCGATTACGTGGTGCTGATCTCCAAAATGAAACGAGGCAGCGATCAACCGCTCTACGATCATTATTGGGGCAGTGGTTTCCTTCCATCCAAACATCAAGGCGTCAAGCTGCGTAGTGCAAAGGATCCGGTCCTCTATTTGAACGATCCGGACGGTTTTCCTCGCGAACTTCGGCGTGAAATGCTGGACGGTTTGGCGAGCCTCAACCGTTCGCATCATGAACAAACACTCGACCCTGAAATTGAAACGCGAATATCGCAGTACGAAATGGCGTTTCGGATGCAAACCAGCATCCCCGAATTGACCGACCTCAGCGACGAATCAGACGAAACGTTTGAATTGTACGGCCCCGATTCCCGACGTCCGGGAAGCTATGCCGCGAACTGCATCTTGGCGCGTCGCTTGGCCGAGCGAGACGTTCGGTTCATTCAGTTGTTTCATCCGGATTGGGATCACCATTCGCGTTTGAGTTCTTGGTGCGTGTCGCGTTGCGTGGACACGGACCAACCCAGTGCCGCGTTGGTGATGGATTTGAAACGCCGGGGGTTGTTGGACGACACGCTGGTGATCTGGGGTGGTGAGTTCGGTCGTGGCGTTGCCGGCCAAGGCAAATGGGATTCGCCGGAAGCCGGTCGCGATCATCATCCGCGATGCTTCACAATTTGGATGGCGGGTGCCGGAATCAAGCCTGGATTCAGCTACGGCGAAACGGACGACTTCAGTTACAACGTGGCCGAAAACCCGGTTCACGTGAGGGATCTGCACGCAACCGCCCTTCATGTTCTTGGAATCGATCACGAACGATTCACCCACCGCTATCAAGGACTGGATTTCAAACTGACCGGCGTAGAACCTTCGCAGGTGGTTCACGATTTGCTGTCTTGAAACCTCACCGACTGCCCAAGTTTTTCGCGAAACAACGATCACGATCGAACGTCGAAACGCACGCCTCCCAACATTGAATTTCCGTAGCGTTTCGATCGGTCATCTCAAACAACTTCGACATCTCTTGATTTCACAATTTTCACTTGAGTTTTCACCCATGCATCATTGGTCTCAACGGATTTGCCTGACGTTTGTCATCGCAACAACGTCGATGATCGCCACGGCCGAGGACGATCAGTCGCAGACCTTGCCGGAGACGATTCGTTTCAACGATCACATCCGACCGATTTTCAACGCGCAGTGCACGGCCTGTCATGGCGGCGTCAAACAAGCCGGCGATGTATCGTTCGTCTATCGCGACAAGGTGCTGCCTCCGGATGGCTGGGTCATTGAACCAGGCGATCCCGAAGCGTCCATCATTATGGAACGCATCACGTCGGAGGACGAATACGAAGTCATGCCTCCGCCGGAGCATGGACCACCGTTGAGCGATTACGAAGTCGCTTTGGTCCGACGATGGATCGAGCAAGGAGCCAAGTGGGGTGAGCACTGGGCCTACGAAAAGCCGAATGCTCCTGAGATGCCGGTGGTCAGCGACGTCGATTGGTGCCGCCAATCCATTGACCGATTCGTCTTGGCCAAGTTGGACGAGAAGGGATATGCCCCGTCGCAGGACGAGATCCCATCGCGTTGGTTGCGGCGGGCCACATTGGACCTGACCGGTTTGCCACCGACGCCGGAAGACGTCAACGATTTCGAGCAAACCATCCAAGACAAAGGCGAAATTGCCTATGAAGAAGCCGTCGACCGACTGCTGCAACGTCCCGAGTTTGGGGAACGCTGGGCAAGTGTTTGGTTGGACCAAATCCGCTACGCCGATTCCAAGGGACTGGGGCTGGACGGTCCACGAACGACGTGGAAGTACCGTGACTATGTCATCGACGCGTTCAACCGTGACATGCCGTATGACGAGTTCACGATTCAGCAGATCGCGGGCGATTTGAAAAAGAACCCGAGCATCGAAGACTACATCGCCACGGCGGCCCATCGTTTGACTCAGTCGAACGAAGAAGGCGGCACCGATGACGAAGAGTTTCGCGTCGAAGCGATCTTGGACCGGGTCAACACGACTTGGCAAGTTTGGCAAGGCGTGACGTTTGGGTGCGTTCAGTGTCACAGCCATCCGTACGACCCGTTTGAACACGATGAGTACTACGAGTTCGCAGCGTTCTTCAACAACACGGCCGACAGTGATCTGAACGAAGATTGGCCGGTGCTGCGAGTCCCAGTCGATCCGGCTCACTATGACCAAGCCGCCGAGTTGGACGCTCAGATCCGTCCATTGGAACGAACCATTTGGGAACAGGAATACGCGACGCTCGCCAATGCGGAATTGTGGAATCCGATCAAAACCTTGTCGGCGTCCACCAACAAAGCCACCCAAGTCGCGGTGGAAGACAAAACGGACCACGCCGAATTTCACACCGTTGGCACCGTCGCCAGAAACACGGACATCACGTTGGAATCGGAATTCCCGGAAGGAATGGATCAACTGACCGCGGTCCGCTTCACGGGCATGCCGCTGGATCCTGAAAAGGCCGTTTCGGACTCCGAATGGGGATTCGTGTTGTCACACGTGGAAGCCAAATTGGTTCTGCCCGGTGAGGAAGAGCCGAAGATCATCGAGTTCGCCGATGTGATCTCGGACGAGCCGACACCGTTCTACGATCCGAGAAAGAGTTTGGATGGAAAATCGAATCAAGGGTTCTCCGCCTACACCCGAATCCACTACCCACGTTCCGCTGCATTTGTGCTGAAGGAGTCCATGCCGATTCCGGACGGTGCGAAGTTGCAGTTCACGATCAAGCACCGCGTCTATTTGTTGGCCGCGTTCTCACTGGTCACGCGGCGTGGTCACTTGGCGGTATCCGACAGCGAAGCGTTCCAAGAGCTTCTTGCCAATGCCGACTTGAAAGAGCAACGTGACCAACTCGCGGACCTGAAATCGCGACGTGGCAAGATCAACACGACGACCGTTCCGGTGTTGGCTGAACGAGAAGCTCACTTGGCTCGCCCGAGCCACGTTTTCATTCGCGGGTTGTTTTTGACCAAAGACAAAGAGGTGACCCCCGGCACGCCCGCTTCGATGCCGGAGCTGGAAACGGAAGGTTCCGCCGACCGCATGGCACTCGCGCGATGGTTGGTCAGTGATGAGAATCCTCTCACAGCTCGCGTCGCGGTGAACCGCGTTTGGTCCCAGATCTTTGGAATTGGATTGGTTGCCACCGAAGAAGATTTCGGCTCCTCCGGTGAGGCTCCTTCGCACCCGCAATTGCTAGATCACTTGGCGGTTCGGTTTCAGAACACTCATCAATGGAAGTTCAAACCGTTGATTCGCGAAATTCTGCTTTCACGGACTTACCGACAATCCAGCGTTGTCACCGAAGAACTGAAGACCGAGGATCCGGCCAACCGTTGGCTAGCCCGTGGTCCTCGCCACCGCTTGGATGCGGAAACCGTTCGCGATCAGGCGTTGGCGATTTCAGGGTTGCTCAGCGACACCATGCACGGTCCGCCGGTGCACCCACCGATTCCCGATGGCGTGTGGACGCCGTTTGCCGGATGGGACAAATGGAACACGCCCAAGACCGACGATGGCAATCGTTATCGCCGTTCGATCTACACCTACACCAAACGCAGCATTCCATTCCCGATGTTTGCCGCGTTCGATGCTCCTTCGCGTGAGTTCTGCACGCCTCGTCGTTTGCGATCCAACACACCCATCCAAGCGTTGATGACGTTGAACGATCAAACGTTCGCGGAATGTGCTGCGGCGTTTGCCGAAAGAATGCGTGACGAGTCCGAGGCTGTTTCCGACCAGATCCGATCGGGTTTTGAACGAGCCACCTGTCGTGAGCCTTCGGCAGAGGAGCTGACAGAACTGGTCCAGCTCCACCAACAAATTGAAGAACTGAAAACCGGCGATCCGCTGGCGATGGTTGCCAACGTGCTTTTGAATCTCGATGAGGTTTTGACCAAATGAATCTGAACTCTATCCAACCAACCGCCGCTCAAGGTCGCCGTCGTTCGCTCGGTCAAGAATTGGCCGCCCAAACGCTGAATCACCATACCCGCCGACACTTCCTTCGTGACTCCACCGTCGGTTTGGGTGCGTTGTGGATGGCCATGCAAAATCAGGCCAACGCGAGAAACGCCGTTGTGCCTGAGCATTCCGCCAACAATCCACTCAGTCCGCTGGCACCGCCGATGCCGGCGAAGGTTAAACGAGTGATCTTCCTGCATATGATCGGTGCACCGAGTCAGCTGGAACTGTTTGACTACAAGCCGACGTTGAAAGAACTGGACGGCAAGGACTGCCCGCAATCGTTCTTGGAAGGCAAACGATTCGCCTTCATTCAAGGCACGCCAAAGATGCTTGGCCCGCAATACCCGTTCCAGCAACACGGTGATTCGGGGGCCTGGGTGTCCGACCGCATGCCGCACTTGGCGAAGCAAGTCGATGACATCTGCTTCATCAAATCCATGCAGACCGATCAGTTCAATCACGGCCCGGCTCAGTTGATGGTGCACACCGGCCAATCGCGAATGGGCTACCCATCGATTGGGTCTTGGGTGACGTGGGGATTGGGTAGCGAGAACGAAGACCTTCCCGGCTACATGGTTTTGTTGTCAGGCGGTCGTCTGCCTCGTGTTGGCAAGGCACTTTGGAGTTCAGGCTTCTTGCCTTCGGTTTACCAAGGCGTCCAGTGCCGATCCAAAGGCGATCCGGTTTTGAACATTTCCGATCCCGAAGGCACAACCCGTCAAGCTCGACGTGCCATGCTGGATTCGCTGAATCGTCTCAACCAAACTTCGCACGAAACGTTTGGTGATCCGGAAACGATCACTCGCATCGCGCAGTACGAAATGGCTTTCCGAATGCAAACGGCGGTTCCGGATGCAATGGACATTAGCAAAGAGCCTCAGCATGTTCTGGACATGTACGGTGCGGAACCTGGCAAGGAATCCTTTGCGAACAACTGTTTGCTGGCTCGTCGATTGGCACAGCAAGGCGTGCGTTTCATCCAGCTTTACGACTGGGGTTGGGACTCGCACGGTGCCGGCAAGAACGAAGCGTTGAATGAAGGCTTCAAAGACAAATGCAAACAAGTCGACCAACCCACATCGGCATTGCTGGCAGATTTGAAAGCCAATGGCATGCTGGATGACACGTTGGTGATCTGGAGTGGCGAGTTTGGACGGACACCGATGCGGGAAAACCGTGGCGGAACGGAGATGACCTATATCGGTCGCGATCACAACCCTTCCGCGTTCACGCTCTGGATGGCGGGTGCGGGAGTCAAAGGCGGTTTCTCCTACGGCGAATCAGACGAAGTCGGCTACAACGCCGCGGTGAATCCCGTTCACCTGCGTGACTTCCATGCCACGCTGCTTCACCTGTTGGGATTCGAACACGAGAGCCTCTACTATCCGTTCCAAGGTTTGAATCAAAAACTCACGGGAGTTAAACCGGCGCGAGTGATTGACGACATCCTTGCCTAGCGAATGACCGTCGGCGAAAAGTCTGCTTTCACCGACAATACCGCGTTTGCACGCAGGCCGTTGGTGACCTGATCGCATTGCGTTTCGGTACCGGCCTGTGGGCGACTGGCAACCGAACAGATAAGCGAATGGCAGCCGGGCAAACGTCAATGCGGACCAGCGGCGAGCTTCGCGTCCAATTGGTCAATGGCTTTTCGAATCGCGGGGTCTTGGCTCGCAATCAAATTGTTGCTCTCCCCCGGATCCGATCGCAGGTCATAGAACTCATCGCGTCCCGCGTTGAGCGTGTCTCGAATGAGCTTGTACTGCGGAGTGCGATAGCCCCGCAAAGTCGCTTGAGCATAGTGAACCATTTTGTATTCACTGTAGAAGCCTTGTTCCCATCCGCTTGGCGTTTGACCTCGCATCACCGAAGTGAGGCTGCGACCGGGAAGCGATGACAACACGTTGGAACCGCCGGCGATGTCGGCAAACGTTGGGAACCAATCCAGATGCGTTGCGGTGTCGATGATCACCGTCTCAGGTTCGATCACGCCGGGCCAGCGAATGATCGTGGGGACGCGAAGTGACAAATCGTACAAGTTGGGACGGTATTTGTCCGAGATGACTCGCGTCCCATGATGGGTCTCGCCCGGCGGCTTCTGCTTCGTCGCCCATATCCCGTTGCCTTTGTGCCAGATCCCGTTGTGGCCCATGTTGAAACCGTGATCGGACGTGAAGACAACGACCGTGTTCTCACGCAATTGCAACTCATCGATCGTCGCGAGCAGTTTTCCTAGATTGCGGTCCACGCCTGTCGTGCTTGCCAGGTATTCCTTAATCTTCTTTCGTATGGACTTCTCATCCAAACCTGGATAGCTCGGAATGGCAACGTCCGTCGATTGATAGGGTTCCAAATCCTCCGGGGCCACCGGCAACCACGGCCCATGCGGGGCTCGCGTCGACAGGCATAAAAAGAACGGCCGGTCCGAGTTTCGCTTCACGAACTCGATGCCTTCGTGGGTCAACAAATCGATCGTCAGGCCGTCCATTCGCTGGACCTTGCCGTCTTTTTCCAATTCAGGATCTTTCGGCGACGTCCCGCCGCCGGTCAGTCCCATGAAGTAGTCAAAGCCATGACTGGTTGGGTGCCGACTCGCGTCGTTGCTGTCCGTCCAATCACCCAGGTGCCACTTGCCGATCAATCCCGTTCGATACCCACGGTGCTGCAACATCTCCGCGATGGTGACGGTTTCGTCGCCGTTCAAGAAAACGTCCTCGCCAGGAACGAACAGCTTGTGTCCCGGTTGCGGAATGAAGTCGGTGATGCCCAATTGGCTGGCGTAACGCCCGGTCATCAAAGCGGCGCGAGCGGGACTGCAAACCGGCGTCGTGCAAAAGAAATTGCGAAAGACGGCACCTTCTTTTGCCAAGCGGTCCATGTTGGGGGTCGATGGAACGGGCACGCCGTCAAACTGCCCCGCGCGGACCGCTTCGCCAAAAGCCCAGGGTGCCTGATCGTCCGTGAGCACCATGACGATGTTCGGTCGTTCCGCGCACGCACGAGGCAACACAGCGCCACAGACGATCGCCGCGAAGCACACGAACCCGAGCACGTGACTCGATGCACCGATGAGCACCGCTTGGTTAACTTTCGTTGCTGTTGCCATCTCGTTCGATCGTGCCTCGTTTGCCGGTGCCGGATAGGAAACGCAGCATGATACCCCGACCGAACCAGGGCTGCTCAAGCCGATGCGATCTTACAAATCGTCTTCTTCGCCGAAGGCACCCAACGACGAAAGCAGTTCGCTCATCTCCGCCGCCGCATGAGCGTCGTTTTGCGATCGCGCCTGGTCGATTCCATCGCGAAGAATCGAACGTGCTTCATCGATCCGTCCCAAGTCCACCAATTGCTGGGCCGCCATGAAGAACGCGGGAACGTACGGCGGATCATCCGTGAACAGCTCTCGCAGTTTCACCAAGCTCGTTTCATGGTCGCCCTCCGAGCGATATTCCATGGCCAGCGAATAACGCAAAAATGTGTCCGTTGGGTCGTCCACCAACATCGCTTCGATCTTTTCTCGTCGTGACATATTTCAAAAGCAAAAGGAATTGCGAGAGTCTGTGAAACTCGACGGGTATCGTTTCGAACCCGGCCATTGCTGGGGGGTGAACGCCGCCTGTCGTCACTGTTTGCACAGACCAAATTTTCGTCCAAACCGTCATCGTCCTCCAATTTGATTCAGCACGGAATACCCGGACAGCCGATACCACGATCGAATCACCCTTTCGTGTCACGAGACGAGTACAAAAATGTCACGCGGTCTTTGTCAACTCATTACCCAATTGGCGTCGCCAAGCCGCCGTTTGTCGGTCTTCTTGGCCGCGACAATGTTGGCGACGTCGGTCTCGGTTGGCCCAGCCACCGATTCGTTGTTTGGGATCCCAACGGTTTCTGCACAAGAAACGTCCAACCAAGAAATCCAGCAGGTTGTTGGCAAACAACTGAGCGGACGCCGATCGTCACGAGGTTTGCTCGGCAATCTGTTCGGTTCCTCTTCGTCCTCGTCCTCCAAACGGGATGACGACGGCCGAACCGCGACGGCTGTTCCAAGTAACCGCGAAGTGGACTGGAGTGGCATTCCAACGCACGGAAGCCGCACTCAATCGACGACCACCCGACGTTCCACCGCCAGTTCCACGCCGCTGCGTGATCCGAACGAGGCACGTCGCGTCGCATCGCAACCGCGTACCACGACCAACAGCTCTGTACCGCAACCACCGAAGTTGGAATCCACGGCCTCGCGCCCATCGACTCCTATTCGTGTCGAAAGCAAAACGGCTCCCGCACCGATCGTACGCCGTGGAACCGTGCGAACTCCCGTGGCGATCTCACCCGTGCAAACCGAGCCTGTGGAAATCGTCCCCAAGGTTTCGCGTCGCATCTTGAAAGTCGAAACGTCACCGACCACGGAACCTCTTTCCGAGACCGAATCTTCGCGTCGTCGCAAGCCAACCACCGTCGCCAAGACGGAGCCAACCAAGGAAACTCAACCGGCTCCCGTTGCCAAGCCAGCTCCAAAGAAAACACCTTCGGCCGAGATCGCCAAGGCGGAACCTGCTCCGGCACCAGCACCCGTGAAGAAACCTGAGCCCGTGGCAGTTGCCAAGAGCGAGCCTCAACCGGTGGCGAAACCAGCCCCGTCTGTGCAGCAAACGCCACCTGCCCAACCTGCACCGGCACAACCACAGCCAAAAATCGCGGCCAGTGGTCAGCCCAAAACAGTGGCGCCATCGCAACCGGCACCAACCGTTGCCGCACCCGCACCGACTCAGCGTCGCATCAGCCAACTGGTGCCACCAACCAGCGTCGCGACCAAGCCTGCTCCTTCGCAACCAGCCGTTGCACCGGAGACCGCTTTCGCACCATCGCCGGCCAAGACCGCTTCCTCGCCAACGATGACGTTGGGTGAAGCTCGTCAAGCTCCTTCGGCACCCGCCGACTCGTTCAGCACCGCCAATCGTCAACTGGCTGCACCTCAGCAGGCACCGTTCCAAGCCGCCACGGCACCAACGGAAACGCCGACCAAGATGCAGACCTTCGGCGGAACCCGTGCTGATTCTCGCTCTTCGGGATCACTCGCAGTCAGCGAACCCAACGGCATCGCCTTGCACCCGATCAGCGATCGACTTCCAGTGGTCAACGGCGACCAAGCCGCCGCATCGACGCTGGGCGAACCACAGTCACCATGGCATCAGTCCGGTGGCGTTTCCCACGATCAATTCCAGCCTCGTGCGACCTATGACACTCGTTCGCAAGTCGCCACCCGACCGTCGGGTCCGGCCTACCCGCAAGGCACCGCATCGGAAACCACGTTCCCCAACCAGATGCGTGGCACAACCACCATCCAAAATGAAGCCAACCTCACCGGTGCGACTCCCGCGATCACGTCCGCCAGCGAACTGCCAGGCATTCGCGTGACCACGGCCGGACCGAAGAAGGTCATGATCCGCCAAACGCATCCTTACGAAATTCGCGTTGAAAACCGTGGCTCCGTGACGGCCGAAGGCTTGGTTGTCCGAGCCTACATCCCCGACTGGGCGGATGTGGTCGGCCAACAGTCGACTCGGGGTGACGTTTCCGGATCGACCGAAAACAACGTTCGCCAACTGAATTGGCGGATTGAGGAATTGGCTGCTGGCGAATCCGAGCGAATGCTGGTTCGTTTGAAAGCGGCTCGTAGCGGAACCCACGACCTGAACGTCGATTGGACCATCGCACCGCAAAAAGAACGCATGCAGGTTCAGGTTCAAGAACCCGAATTGGCATTGACCATCGATGGTCCAGACGAAGTGATCTACGGCCAATCGAAGACCTACACCATTCGTGTCCTGAACCCAGGCGACGGCATCGCACCCAACGTGGTGTTCACCTTGTCACCTGAATCCAGCACGCCACAGAGCCAACGCATCGGTGACATTCCATCGGGCAAAGAAGCTCAATTCGAAGTCGAGCTGACCGCGCAAGACTTGGGCGATTTGAAGATCCACGGTCTTGCCGTTGGCGACTTGGAACTGAAAGCCGAAGCTGACAAGAACGTTCGCGTTTTGGCTGCTGACTTGGAAGCCGTCTTGAGCGGTCCCGAAGTCAAATACCAAAACACCGAAGCACTCTATCAGCTCGAGCTGACCAACCACGGCACCACCGCATCGGACGATGTTGTTGCCACGTTGACGTTGCCCATGGGCGTGACTTACGTCGGCGGGATGGAAGGAGCCTCGTTGATCGACAACCAACTGCGTTGGAAGATCGCTTCGTTGACTCCTGGTGCTCGTCGCAACTATCAATTCCGTTGCCGTCTGGATTCGACCGGACAGCATGAATTCACGTTCGATTGCAAAGGCAGCGCAGCGGGTCAAACCGGTGTGGCTTTGACGACCAACGTGGAAGCCATCGCTGACTTGGTGTTGTCCATCGACGACCCTTCGGCACCGGCACCTGTCGGCCAAGACGTGTCGTATGAGATCGTGATTCGCAACCGAGGCAGCAAGCCAGCCACCGACGTGCGAGCCATCGCTCAGTTCAGTCACGGCATCGAGCCGCAACAAATTCGTGGCCACGAAGGCGAAGTCATCACCGGCCAGGTGTTGATCAGTCCCATCGCACGGATCGATGCGGGTGCCGAAGTGCGGATGCAAATCGTTGCCAAAGCCGCCGAGGGTGGTCACCACCGATTCCGCACCGAAGTGCGAAGCGGTGACACGATCTTGGTCGCCGAGGAAGCAACGCACTACATGAACGCTCGCAACGAACGGATCAGCCGCCGCAGCGGCCCCGGCGGCAACGAGTTCTCCTTGCCACTGCGTTAGGAAACGGCGCGACTTCAACACCGATTTCATGGCTCGCTGGGGTGATGGCGAGCCGCGACCAATCGGCGTCTGAGTCGCACAGGCGGTTCTCTTGACCGATAAAATCAACGTAAACGGCGTCGAGGATTCTTCCTCGACGTCGTTTTTTTATGATTTCATCCTTTCCCGAGCAGGGGGGATCAGCGAAAATGGCGGCATGTTCTCCCCCGCCCCCACCCCACCCGCTGTCCCCCGACGGTTGTCTGTCGGTGCACACCTGCCACGTTTGAAATCGTCGTCAGGGTTCACCTTGGTGGAGCTGCTCGTGGTGATTGCGATCATCGCAATCTTGGTTGGGCTGTTGCTACCGGCGGTTCAAGCCGCTCGCGAGGCCGCTCGCAAAGTACAGTGCAGCAACAACTTAAAGAACATCGGGCTAGCGATTCACAATTACGAATCGGTTTACCGCACGATGCCGTGGGGAGCCAAAGGTGGCTGGGGTCCAAGCTGGACAACCGACATTTTGGCTTTTCTGGAACAAACCCAATTGGCGGACATTGTTCCTTACGGTGAACGCGGAGGCCCCACGGGCAATTTGCCCGAAAGTGTCCGCTTCAGACAACTCGCGACGGCGCCGGTGATGGTCTTTCGATGCCCGTCTCAGATCGGTCCCATCGCCCAAAGCATGCCCAGCGATCGGATTCAGGGTCGTGTTCGCAATTCCTACCTTGGAAACGCCGGCAGCAATATCAACTGGAACGAGTATTCCATTCCGGATTTTGACTTGCTGGGATTTGATGAAGGCAACGGCGTCTTTCTGGCGACCAACTTCTGCCACATTCAGTCAGGCGGTGACGTGTGTGACAACCGTCCGGATCGCAAACCGATTAAGTTCGCTGGCATCCTGGATGGCCTCAGCAACACGGTGATGATCGGCGAAACCCGATACATCGACGGCGACGAATGCGGGGTTTGCGATCACTTCATGTTGTATCACGAAGACTTCGACACACAGAACGGTCAAGACTTCTCCGAAGCGCTGTGCTCGCTTCGCCAAGGATTTAACTTGCAGAACGTTTCCAAGGACGACCTGCAGATGTCACTGGGAAGCTTTCATCCGGGCGGCGTGCATCTGCTGATGTGTGACGGTTCCGTCCGCTTCACCACCGATTCTCTCGACGACAAAATCCGTCACGCAATCGGCAGCCGCGACAACCGAGAAGTCTTCGACGCCAGTGAGTTCTAGTCGACGCAACGCCCAGCCGACCTCTCCTAGCGGAACGGGCGCAAGCCCTCCGATACCACACGGCAACAAAACCCCAAAGCTCCCAGCGCACGTCGCCGGCTAGCCCCACGTGCTAACTTAGCCTCCCGGTAGGCCGGACCGCAGCGAAGCGAAGCTCCGGCAATTGCATCCCTCCTCGCAAACCCTCACCGCGTTCCCGTCCACCCCGCATCTCTTAGCGGAACGGGCGCGAGCACTCCGGTGTCACACAGCATCACAAAACCCCAAAGCTCCCAGCGCACATCACTGGCTAGCCCCACGTGCAAACTTAGCCTCCCGGTAGGTCGGACCGCAGCGAAGCGAAGCTCCGGCAATTACCTCCCTCCTCGCAAACCCTCACCACGTTCCCGTCCACCCCACATCTCTTAGCGGAACGGGCGCAAGCCCTCCGGTGTCACCCAGCACCACAAACCCCAAAAGCTCCCAGCGCACATCACTGGCTAGCCCCACGTACTAACTTAGCCTCCCGGTAGGCCGGACCGCAGCGAAGCGAAGCTCCGGCAATCACCTGCGTCCCAATGCTATCCGACTGAAGAAGGTGATGAACGCAAATCTGAACCCCTACGAACCATCCGAGATTGACAAAGATCTCGATGCGATCGAACCGGACCACACGCGATTGCGGCACCTAATCGCCGGTTTGTCCACAATGCACGCCGGCTGGCTGGCCATCGTGGTGTTCAGCGTTGGTCCCCGACTCGTTGAGCGGAATGCAATGATGCTCATATGGGAGTTGGTTGCGATTCTATTCGGCATCTTGCTCGCGTTTCGGCTTCGTCCGAATCGCGCATGGCGACTTGCACTTCCTGTCTGGATCGTTGCTGCCATGGTCTTGCCTGTTGGCGTTGTTCCATCCTTCTCAAATGGAGTTTGGCAACCGTACATGATGCTTGCGGTCTTGGTGGCGATCAGTACTGCACTGCTACCACTGTTAGAAAGACTACATTGGACTCTGTCGTATCGTAGAGACCTCTCGCTGGGTGACGACATATCTCGGACAAGATCCGACTGAGACTGATGGAATGGCTTCGGAGCGACCAGTCGTGTTGTCGGGAAGTCAGGGACCGGACTGCAGTCGCAGGTTTAGCTCGTCTCTCTCACCAAGCTCCAACCCCACATCTCTTAGCGGAACGGGCGCAAGCCCTCCGGTGTCACACAGCACCACAAAACCCCAAAGCTCCCAGCGCACATCACTGGCTAGCCTACGTACTAACTTAGCCTGCCGGTAGGCCGGACCGCAGCGAAGCGAAGCTCCGGCAATCACCTCCCTCCTCGCAAACCCTCACCACGTTCCCGTCCACCCCACATCTCTTAGCGGAACGGGCGCGAGCCCGCCGGTGTCACACAGCACCACAAAACCCCAAAGCTCCCAGCGCACATCACTGGCTAGCCCCATGTACTAACTTAGCCTCCCGGTAGGCCGGACCGCAGCGAAGCGAAGCTCCGGCAATTGCATCCCTCCTCGCAAACCCTCGCCGCGTTCCCGTCCAACCCCACCTCTCTTAGCGGAACGGGCGCGAGCCCGCCGGTGTCACACAGCATCACAAAACCCCAAAGCTCCCAGCGTACATCACTGGCTAGCATCACGTGCTAACTTAGCCTCCCGGTAGGCCGGACCGCAGCGAAGCGAAGCTCCGGCAATTGCATCCCTCCTCGCAAACCCTCACCAAGTTCCCGTCCAACCCCGCATCTCATAGCGGAACGGGCGCGAGCCCGCCGGTGTCACACGCACTCCGCCGCAAAACGGCCGGGACTTATCGGAACCACTGTGCGAGCGCCGTCGCGTGCACTTGCTCATACACATTGACGGACGATGCCGCTTCGATATCTGGCCGAAGAAACTCTTCGATCATCTGGTCGGTCTGTTCGACCTTGTTTTCAATGCGGTGCATCCACAACGACTTCAGCACGCCCACGCTGTCGAACAAATCCGCTCGCATCATCAAGATCACGCTGTCCGAGACGCCTTGATTCGCGGCCGGCAAAGACGCCTTCTTCGCCATGTGTTTTTGGAATCCCTCGGTCATCGCGGCTCGCGTGAGCCATGTGATCGTCTCGTGCGATGGCGTGCTCACGCATTCACGCGCGGCGGCCGCATGGGAACGTGTTCGCGTCAGATCCATTCCGAACCGAGCAAGTTCTGAATCGTGAGCGGCGAGGCTTCCCACCAACACATCGATCCAACGCTCCGTCACCCGCCGAAGCCGGTTCAATCGAACCGCGTCCGTGACGCTGCATCCTCGTCGATCCAGAATCGCCCATTGGACTCGGTTGCGAGCCTCCAAGTGCGCCAGATGGATCGCTTGGGTGATCGGCGAACACTCATCGGCTGAATTGCGACGATCCATTCCATCGCCGATCGCGGCAACGACTCGCGTCAGGACTTCGCTGGCCAGAATCTCCTCCAAGACACCCATGTGTTCCGTCCACCAGCACCGCATTCGGTAGTAGTCGCCGGTGGCTTTCACTCGGTTGAACCGGGCCATGACCTGATGCCACAAATCCAATCGATTGCGGGACGCTCGCCAATATTCAGCGATCGCCTCGGGCGAAATCGAATGACGTTGCATCATCATGGCTGGACCGTGGTAGGCCAAGACAGACGCGAGTTCGGTAAGTTGGACGACGTGCATGCAGCAAATCTGGATTACTAGTCAGAAGACCTCCGCGGTCGAACCGGAACCAGAAAGCAGACGCCGCGCCACTGGCCGCTGCCAAGCATGGTTTTCTCACTAAGTCCAACGATTCACTTGCCTTACAAGTCATCCCCCCTGAACGAGCGCCATCACCGCGCGGCCGTCGCGTTGTAAGAACGCAACACGGTGTGGAATTATTGCAACGCACGATGGTGATCCGAATCGATCACATGGACTCGATCGGTGGTGACGATCATCGCGTTGTCGCATCGCGAGAAACACCTTCACGATGGACGAACGGATCACTCCACTTTTCCTCGCTCAGAATCGAACGGTCCGTCAGCGTTTTCAAAAACGCCACCAAAGCGACTTTCGGGACCTCGGGCAATCCCATGCCATTGGCTGCGAAGTTTTGCAGTCGTCCGTCCAAATTGGGATGCGGCTTGATGCTCCAGTTGTAATGCTCAACGACTTGGTCCAACGTGTGAAACCGTCCGTCGTGCATGAACGGCCCGGTCAGCTCAATGTTCCGCAGCGACGGCGACTTGAATCGCCCGCGATCATCTTTCGATCCGCTGATCACGCCCACACCCAAATCGACTTCGTCCGAATCCGCATCCACGCCGTTCACGGCCGGAGTCGTCATGGTGAAGAAAGCGACTTGTCGAGCGGGACGCCGGCGCGAATCGTAGGGTTCATCGGGTCGGTGCGGATTGAACGGCAAAGCGTTGCTCATGTGGCACGAGGCACAATTCGCGCGGCGAAGGAATACGTCTTTGCCAAGGTTCTCTTGCTCGGTGAAGTTTGGGAAATCGCGTCGATACGATCCCGCCGCCGCCAATCCTTCGTCGTAGCGAGATCCAAACGACACGATCGAGCGAACGAACTGAGCCAACGCTTTCGCGATCCGGTCCTGGGTGACTTCGCCAGAACCAAATGCGTTGTCGAACAAAGGTGGATAGATTGGATCCGCTTGCAACTGATTCACCAACGCGTTCAGCTCGTGCCCCATCTCGATCGGATTTTCAATCGGCATCAGGACTTGTTGCTCCAACGTCCGTGCGCGTTCATCCCAAAAGAACCGACCACGTTGATAGAACCGGACATTGACCAGGCTCATGGAATTGCGAGCTACCTTTTCGCCGTCGAATCCGGTGCTGAGCGGTTCATCGTCCGTGAACGCGAGCGACTGTTTGTGACACGAGGCACACGAGGTCGTTCCGTTGGCGGATAGCGTCGTGTCGTAGAACAACACCCGTCCCAATGTCGCACCGTGATCCGTCAGCGGATTGTCCTCGGGCGTGTTGTCGAAACGTTCCATTGCCGAAGCGAAATGCGGAGGCCAATCCACGTCGGTGTAGTTGAACGGCGTCGCAGGCAAATTCAACTCGCGCCGCGTCGCCGAATCCTCCGAGTGAGCAACCGCGGAACACGCGAGCGCCCCCAACCCGAACAGCAGCGACAAACCAACGCGAGCGAAACGTTTCCAAACGAGATGCAACTTCATCATGACCGGCATCAAAACAGGAATCTCATGCAACAAGACCAGCCCACAGTCTAACACTTCGCCTCGCCCCCGCCCCGTGCACACCGCCACCCGTAGGTCACGGTCCCACCTGACGTCGACGTTCGCGTAGGTCGCGGTCCCACCTGACGCCCTCCACCTCACTTTCCCGCACGTCACGGTCCCACCCGACGTTCCACCCCCAACACACGTCCCCGTAGGTCATGGTCTCACCTGACGCTCACCCCAACTCACCTTCCCGCACGTCACGGTCCCACCCGACGTTCCACCCCCAACACACGTCCCCGTAGGTCACGGTCTCACCTGACGCCCTCCACCTCTCCGTACGTCACGACCCCACCTGACGCTCACCCCAACTCACCTCCCCGTAGGTCACGGTCCCACCTGACATCCCACCCCCACCCCTGCTTTCGCACCCCGAAACGCGACTTCCTGACACCAAACCTCGTGATTCGCGGGCCGAAACCGGCCGCGGAAAATGCGAGTTTCTCTCGGGCGGCGAAGCGGTTACAAACGTGGGCTGACGCGCCCCCTCGAAAAGGATTTTGCTGAATGTCGGATACGATCATCGCCCCGGAAATGAGCATCGAAGCCGCGACGGAAGTCCCGGAAGTCAAACCGTTTGTTCACCTGCACTGCCACAGCCACTACAGCTTGCTGGACGGTGCCGGCGATGTCGGCAAATTGGTCAATCGCGCCGTCGACCACGGCATGAATGCGCTCGCGTTGACCGACCACGGCAATTTGCACGGGGCGCTCGAGTTCTATCGCAAAGCAAAAGACGCGGGGATCAACCCGATCATTGGGTACGAAGCCTACATCGCGCCCGGCAGTCGATTCGACAAGGGTGGAGCCAGCAGCAGCAAAGCCGCCAGCTATCACCTGACGTTGTTGGCCCAAAATCGTCAGGGATTCAAAAACCTGATCAAACTCGCCTCGGCCGCGTCACTGGAAGGCTTCTACTTCAAACCGCGAATCGACAAAGAGATTTTGGAGAAGTACAGCGAGGGCATCGTGTGCTTGTCCGGCTGCGTCAGCAGCGAATTCAGCCGAGCGATTTTGAAGGGCATCGAAACCAAAGAGCACGAAGAAGAAGCCAAGAAGGTCGCGGGTTGGTTCCACAAGGTGTTCGGTGATCGATACTTCATCGAGATCATGAACAACGACGTCGATATCCAACGCATCCAGCTCGAAGGTGCGGTGGAAATCGCGAAACGAATGGGACTGCCGTTGGTCGCGACCAGTGATTGCCACTACGTCAATCAAGAAGACGCGGAAGCCCAAGACATCATGTTGTGCATCAACACCGGGCGTTTCCGCACGGACAACACGCGGATGAAGATGGAGAACGATCAGTTCTTCCTTCGCAGCCCGCAACAGATGTACGAGAAGTTCCCTGGTTTGGAAGACGCCGTTGCGCGCAGCCAGGAAATTGCCAACACGGTCGACATTGAACTCGAGTTCAACAAGTACTTCTTCCCAAGCTTCCCCTGCCCGGATGAACTGACGCCGCTGCAGTATCTACGGAAGCTGTGCGAGCAAGGCTTGATGGAACGCTACGAGGGCGATCCCGAACGCATCGTGGACGGAAAATTGTCCGATGAAGTCATGGCTCGTTTGGATCGCGAACTAGGGGTCATCGAGAAACTCAACTACCCGACGTACTTCTTGATTGTTTGGGACTTTGTCAATCACGCCCGCGACATCGGCATCAGCGCGACCGCTCGGGGTTCGGGGGTCGGTGCAATCGTGTGCTACGCGCTTTATATGTCGCACGTTTGTCCGCTGCGTTATGACTTGCTGTTCGAACGATTCCTCGACGAATCACGGACCGAGCCACCTGATATCGATATCGACTTCGAAAAGGAACGTCGCCTCGAAGTCATCGACTATGTGAAAGAACGTTATGGCAGCGAGATGGTTTGCCAAATCGGTACGTTCGGAACGTTGGCTGCCAAAGCGGCGATCAAGGACACCGGTCGGGCTCTCGGCATCCCGCTTTCACGAGTCAACCAGATCACCGAACTGGTGCCGGACGAGCTGAAGATCACGATTTCGAAGGCGCTCGATAAGAGTGCCGACCTGAAGATGATCTACGAAGGCGATCCCGAAATTCGCGAGTTGCTCGATCTGGCGATGAAGATCGAAGGCCTCGCGCGAAACGTTGGAACGCACGCCGCGGCGGTGGTGATCGCCGACAAACCGCTGACGGAATACGTCCCGCTGGGCCGCGTGCCTGGCAAACAAGACGTGATCACCCAGTGGGCCATGGCCGACGTGGAAGCGTCCGGTTTGCTGAAGATGGACTTCCTCGGTCTTCGCAACCTGACAATCCTTTCGCGAACGGTGAAGTTGGTCGAACAAACCACCGGCAAGCAGATCGACCCGCTGAAGTTTCCTTTGGACGACAAGGAAAGCTACGCGCTACTGCAACGCGGTGAAACCAAGGGGGTGTTCCAACTGGAATCCGGCGGGATTCGTGACTTGTTGCAACGCATGAAGCCTGACTGTTTCAGCGACATCATTGCAACCGCGGCGTTGTACCGACCGGGTCCGCTGGAGGGCGGAATGGTCGACGACTACGTGAATATCAAACACGGTCGTCAGGAACCCGAGTACAAGCACCCGGTGCTCAAAGAAATCTTGGAAGAGACCAACTCGATCATGGTCTACCAAGAACAGGTGATGCGGATTCTAAACCGCCTCGGGAACGTGCCGCTCGCCAAAGCGTACACCTGTATTAAAGCGATTTCGAAGAAGAAACAGGCGTTGATCGACGCCAATCATGATGTCTTCATCAAAGGAAGTGTTGAAAACGGACTGGCCGAAAAAGACGCCGAAGACATTTGGAACCTGATCGTCAAATTCGCCGGTTACGGCTTCAACAAATCGCACTCCACCGCCTACGCGTTGGTGGCTTATCAAACCGCGTACTTGAAGGCTCACTATCCCGTCGAGTTCATGGCCGCGTTGTTGTCCAGTGACATCTCAGGTCGAAACTTCAAACGCAAGGACGCCTTGGTCGAGCACATGGAAGATTGCGACCGGATGGGCATCGAGGTGTTGCCACCCGACGTCAATCGTTCGGACGCTGACTTCGGCGTGTTGGATGGCAAGATCCCATTTGCTTTATCGGCGATCAAAGCATGCGGTGGTTCGACCGCGACCAGCATTGAAGCGGAACGCAAAAAAAATGGGCCGTTCAAAGACATCTTCGATTTCTGCGAGCGAGTCGATCCCCACGACTGTAACCGTAGCTCGATCGAAACGCTGATCAAAGCCGGAGCATTTGACTCCTTCGGTGCCAAACGCAGCCAGCTCGCGGCTGTGATTGAACGCGCCATGCAGGCCGGTGCGAAGGTTCAGGCAGACAAGAAAACCGGCCAAGCGAGCTTCTTTGATGTCTTCGACGATGAAGAAGGTGACGGAGGCGAGGAACAAGCGAGCGCCGCGGTGCCATTGCCCGACATGGAAGAATGGCCCGATCGAGAGAAACTGCTCGCTGAGAAAGAGGTCCTGGGCTTTTATCTGGACAGCCATCCGCTGGCCGAATTCGAACCCAAGCTGGCGACATTCCGCACGCACACGACCGAAACCATGGCGGACTGCAAAGACCGCGACGAAGTCATCGTGGGTGGGATGATCAGCAGCATCAAAATCGCGCACACCAAAAACCCTAAACCCGGTGCACCCAGCAAGTACGCCAACTTCGATTTGGAAGACATGGCGGGCAACGTGCGTTGTATCTGCTGGCCCAAAGGTTTCGCGGTTTGCGGAGAACGCATTCAACCGGACGCGGTGGTGTTGGCGAAAGCCAAGGTCGACCGTCGAGGTGGTGGCGACGAAATCAACTTGATCATCGACGAGCTGACGCCGATCGACGAACTCGACAGCCGCTACACCCACGGCATTCGCATCCGTTTGGACGAAGCCGAACACGATGAGAAGACCGTGTCGAACGTCCGCGAAATTGTTCGCGGCTATCCCGGTACGAAAGATTTCTTGCTGGCACTACAGATGTGCGAAGGCGAGACCGTGCATTTCAAAGCCGACAAATTCCGCGTCGACATCACGCCGGAGCTCCGAGAACGCTTGGACGACCTGCTCGGAACCGGGCACTACAAATTGCTGATGAGCAAACCGAAGCGGTGAGGACGATTCGGTTGCCGGGCATTTTTTTGGGGCAGCAGGATGCCCTTTGGAGAGACACCGGTTGGCTTGCGCCATGCCGCTAGGCTGCTCGCAGAGTCATGACACGTGCTGGATTGGCTACCAATCCAAACACGTGTCATCGATCAACGTTCGGTCAAACCGAATTGAAGTTGAGCACGAAACCAAGGGGTCAGACGAAACAAAGGGGCAGGCCTCTGTTTTGCAAATCGCTCTTCACAGAGACCTGCACCCATTGTTGTTCAGGACGCTTTTGGATGTCTGCTAAACAACTCGACCACCACGTCGATCGGCGCAGCGATGCATCCTGTCGGCCATTCCGACAGGATGCTCGGCTTGTGAACCTAGCGGATGCCCGTTCAATCACAGCTTCTTAAATTCGCGTTTTTCCGTGCTAGTTTCGCCTTTCGCTGCCGAATCCTTCCTTTTCTCATCGTCTGACGCTTCGTCTTTGGACTCCTCCCAAATCACATCGCCTTTGACTGGCTTGCGGGGTGGGAATTTGTCGACAACGGCCTTCTCGATTTTGGGTACGGAATTGCCCGTCACGCCGGAGTCGTTCGTGAGGAAAGCAAAAGCGGCCGATTCCATCGCGATGTCGATGTTCCAAATCACACTGGACATCCCATTGGACGCATCGATCGGAAAATCAAACTCAGGGCTGGCGTAGATTTCCAATAGGAATTCAGCCGTGGCCTGAGCGTTGATCAATCGCTCGACGAGCGTATCCCACAATCCGTTGGCGTCGAGTTCCAACGCATCGCCGGCGACATCCAAAGCACCGCTGAGTTGCGACTGCAATAATTCCAGCCACACCAGTTCGGTTTCCAAACGCTCAAGCTCGCGGATCATGGCAATCGCTTCGTCGGGCTCGGCGTCGAAGAGCCCCAGGCTCAATTCATCCACACGATCTGAAATGTAATTGAGCCGGGTGGTGACCGGTGCGTACGCGGAATACGTGTGGGCGTAGGCGGCAAACTCGTGATAGTTGTCCGCGTGATCGGTCGGCGACGCTTTCGCTGGCGTGGTCGCAACCCCAGAAGCGACCACCACGAGCCCAGCAGCCAAGAACATCCGAACCAATTTTGAAATCTTCATCTGGCTTCTCCCGTGAAATGGCGGGAAAGTTCGATGACCGGCCGACGGGGCTGGTCCAAGGCACTCGACTTCCTCCGCTACAGGACTCAGCGGGAAAACACCTGGGATGTAACCGAGCGACTCAAAAGTTCTTGAAAGGTTGCGTTGCACGTACGCTTGAAGCAAACGTGAAAGCATCCGGCGAGTTGCCGCTTCGGCTTTGTAAATGGAGTGCCGCCATTTTCTGTTAGGTGTTCCGTGTCCGACATAGAAAGCGCAGCGACCGAAGTCGATGCGGAACACCGAGTTTTAAAGGCGGCTGGCGAAAGAACTCAGCGATCATCACCAAGCGAAATCAAAGAGACCAAACCCCTTTGTTGGACTCTGAGAATGCCGACGACGTGGGTAAGCTTGCCGACGGGATCTGCTGCGTAGGCAACGGCAAAGTTAATAAACGCGGCAAGCGGCCTTGGCCGGATCTCCACCGGCTGGCTCAATGGGTCGTCAATGGTTTGGACACTGACGACTGTTTCGACGCTTCGGGAGCCGCTATTGTTGCGTGCGGTGGGCAACCTCGAAGCAGTACATGAGATTGATAATTGAAAAAGATGACAAGTTTCGACAGATTTAACCGGACGGTCACTGATCGCTATTCCACGTTTAAAAATCGGCTCGATGCCGCGATAGCGGCGTTTTCTGGTGATGATAAAGACCGGATCAAGCTTTGCGCTGAGAAAGCGAGTAGAGTTGAAAAAGCCGGGAACGACCTACTTGACATATTGTCAGAGATCGATCGACCAAAGTGGTTGAAACCAATTACAGAAGCATCGAAAAACTTCGCCGCTAATCCAAATAGGGTGCAAGCGAAATCCTACCTAGAAGATGTCGTTAGACGGTATCATCAGGTCGGCCCCATCAATGTAGTCGATTCTTCTGGTGTCTACGATTTTGACTCGCTTTACGAACGGCTGCGAAGTGAAGGGCAATTGCCAAGCCTCTTTGACAAGATGATGGAAGCCGTGTCAAACATGCTTGAACATGGCGAGCTTGAAAGCGTGACCGTCATCAAGGCGCTTCAGCGATTGCTTGACGCTCTGAAAGCCAACCGTGAAGGTTCCTATCTGGCGATGTCAAACACCATTGACTTCGCCGTGTTCATCCGCAATTTCTGCGGGGAGTTTCTCAAGCGAATCCCCGGCGTGAAGGAATACGCGGTCGCGATGGAAAAGACGGTCAAGGCTGCGGAAGCGGAACGGGCCAAGCTAGATAGCGATCTGCAGCGTGAAAGTTTGGCACTGATCGTTGACGCTGTTGAGATTGCAAAGCTGAAACAACTACCCAGTCGTGAGCCACTTGTCTTGTTTGCTGTAGCCGACGCAGATGTAGCAGATGCCGAAACGGTCAAGCGACTGGAAAACAAGTCGACCGGTGACGAATAATCGTCTGGACAAATCACTCGAACGCGCTCCGCACTTGCTCCCCCGATTTGGTCACCGGCGACAAGTTTGGGGACTGTTGGCGTGAAAACCATAAGCAATATCTGACGGTGAAGATGTCTTGGCGAAATCTAAGCGGTCAGGCCTCTTTTTCGCAAATCGCTCATCAAAGAGACTTGCCCCCTTTGTTGCTGCAATAGCGCGATCGAGATCGTAGAAACTTACGCGGATGCAATGATTACTTGAGCACTTGCCATTGATAAATGTACCACTTGCTATCTATTTCGATCGCGATCAACCTAAGCAGCTCTGCCTGATCTTCAGGAGACAAAAGAAGCATTGCCTGAATTTGCGTCACTTCTAACGCGACCAGCTTTGCCGATAATTCGCTGGACAAAGCCTCCGTAGTCTTCTTGTCGACGACAATGTTGTTTTCTTCGATAGCCAACTCGAATTCGTTCGGTATTGAACCCGACAAAGCAGACTTAAACTCCTTGATCGCACCTTCGCGATCTTCGTCTCTCCGAAAGTAGATTGTCTTGTCAATCGTGTAGTTATCGCGGTGATTCATCAATCGAAGACCTGCACACAATCGCTCGAAATCGTGGACCGGCCTCAGTGCCATCATTAGGTTCGCATGTGGTGAAGCAGGAGTCTGCGAATGCAATGGAGTCCAGGTATTGGTGTCTTCCACGAAATCATCAAAATCGACGGACTCGTACGTCTGAACGATAGGCAATAGAAGCATTGCCTCGTCGACATTGTGAGCGACGACCTGTTTAAGGAAGAACTGCGAAGCCTCTTCGGCAGATGAGAATTGGCCGTGAGACTGTTGAGGAACTGCACTCAGTGTCGTAGCGATGAACGAGTCGCCTAGAGCGGGCGTTTCGGTACGGCCACAACCAGGTGTGGTCATAAGGCAATACAGGAGGGCGGTTGGCAAACGCAAACAGTGTGAAAATCTTTGCATCTGTTTGGGGGCGTAATCGCGATGTGATGAAACGAAACCTGCAGACAGAACGCTACGGATCACGTGGTCGCCGCGAACGATCAACCACTTCAACAACCACGACTCCGCAGCTGTTCGTGCATCCGATGGTTGAACAGAGGACTTGAGCTTCGGCTAGGCGACGCGTTCTGAACCGCGACGAACGAAGCAACCTGGAAGCGAAAGTGACTCAACCGCCGCATCCACGCGAAGTCAAATCCTTGTTGGTTATGCGGTCTTCGTCGGCAGAAATTATTATTCTCGGTCGACTTTACTCAGCTGCATTTCGAAAAAAGGCACCCATCCCTTACCGTCTTCCGAGATCTCTCCAATCTCATGCCATTTCCCATCGTTGACGTTGATTGTGTAACGCATTTTCCCTACGGGCGAATCGGAGAGCGTCCATTGCAAGGTATTCTCATCCGTCAGCATTGCTTTGTAGGTACCTGACCGGCCATTTGATAGGTGAGCAATGAACTGGAAATCCTTTGACTCAGGGTTGTACGTAATGAGGCCTAAAGCGTTGTGAATAACGCGTTCTTCCCCGTTGGGAAGATTCATCTTATGAACGCCTTCAATAAGCAGAGCCAACCCGCCAATCTTCAATTCAACGGTTTCTCGCCCATGAAATTTTGATCTGCGTCCACCGAATTCGATTGAGCCTTCGCCTTCCCAAACGCCCGTGAGAAACTTGAGTTTCTTCATCGCTTCGGATTTCGAGCCGAGATCTGGAGACTGCTGCTGAGCGGAAACTATGGCGGGAGTACAAAAAACCATGATGGCAAATAGCAGTTTACCTAGCATCGCTTTTCCTTATTGAGATTGCTTGAAGCATAACGTCACCAATCACCCGGCGGCGACGAGAGACTGTCCATTGGAAAACGCCCGACTTCGCCGCTCGGTTGCATCGGATGGTTCGCCGCCCGTCACGTTCGACCTGCTAACCACTTTCGCGATTCTTGCGACGTATGCATGACGCCAAGGACAAGTATCTCCGAATCCGTAAGGTCGTAGAACACAACGCAGGGAAAGCGTTCTACCGGCCAGTAGCGAACGCCGTAGTCAATCGAGGTTCGTCGCTCGGGATCTGCGATCAAACTGTCCACTGCGATCCGGACGCGGGAAACAAAATCTGTGCCCAGCTTTGTCTGTCGGTTGTCATACCATTCAGCGGCGTTGAGTACATCTGAATCAAAGAGCGGGTGATAGCGTAACGACCTAGCCATGCCGTGATTCGTTGATCCGTTTCCAAACCTCGTCGTGGGTCGAGCCAAGCTCCGGATCAGCGAGCATCTCATCGCGTCGGCGAGCGGCCTCCGTTACCGCCCAGTCTGGCAGCGGAATGGGCGCGTCTTCGGCAGCTAGATCGTCCCAGATTTGTTCAACGAGACGAAGCTTCTCTGCGGGGGCGAGGTCGCGTATTGAATCTGTGTAAATGTCCATGTCGTCTCCTGTCGTTGCATTGTAGCAACAAGCAATACTTCAGGCAAAACACGATTAAGGCCACTTTGTCGGCGAACGGCACGCGTCACCCGGTACGCGCGAAAGATTTTCCATTTCGAAACCGGCCAGCTCGCGTACTCGGGTGCACGCGATGGTTACCCGCCTTTGGGGCAAGGTTTTGATCTTCGGACAGTGTACTGGTGATTCCAATGCCCGTCGTCGCCGTGAAGCAAAATATGTGTATCGTCGGTGTCTGGGTGAAAGTCGGGAAGATCGAAAGAAAAACCGCCGTCTTAGATGCGAGGGCGGGTTACAAGAAGCGGTTGACCGGAGGAATCGAAAGCATCGACGTAGACACGAAGGTCGACCAGTTTTGCATTGACCGTTACACGTTGCCCTTGGATGCTCAGTTGTAGATCGTGCACATTGAAGATGCCGGCGTAGTGACTCTCGGGTTCTGGGTAGCACATCTAGTAGACGCGAAAGCCTTCGAATCGCTGCTCCAGTGGTTTTGGGCAATCTCCGATCTCGTCGAGTGGCACGTAAACGTGGAGGAGGTATTCACCGCCGCGCCATGTGCCGACGGCACCGTCAATAACGGTTTGATCTGTAGATGCGAGTAACCGCGCCAGTGCAGTAAACGGAACGTCAATTCTGTCGCGAGAGTACGCGTCCCACAAGTCGGCTTTGATGCGTTCCTGTTCCTCATCGTTCATCGCCAACTAGGCGTCGTAGGATTCAGGAGGAAGTGCATTCATGTCTGTCGGGTAACGGTAGCGATCACGCGGTCGCCGCGAGCGATCATCTACTTCAATAACCACGACTCGGCGACTCGTCGTGCATCGCATGGTTCTGCGCTTTTCAGCCGGCATTCGGGCCGACGTTTCGTTTACTCTTCTTCGCTTCTTTCCAGCGTTCGCTCCAATCCTTGGCCTCTTCGGGTCGTTCGAGTCTTCGACATATGTCATTGAGACGTCGGTAGGCGGTCTCATCGCGTGGCGCGTGATTTTGAGCCTTGCAATATAACTCGTAAGCACGTTGGTAGTCTTTGCGGTGCGTGCGATAGAAATCACCGAGATCGATCAAAACAAGCGTACCAGGCTGAAGCTCTACTGCCGACTCGAGAAGTGCAAGTCGCTCTTCCGACTTTTCGGGTAGTATGTCGACCAACCCACGGATCGATTTGATGTTCGATGGATCATGCTTCAACGCAAGACGGTAGTAGCTCTCGGCGGACTTCAAATCACCCTTGGATACAAGCGTAAAACCGTTCAGCAGTTCCTCGGGCTCGGTAAGTGAATTGCAGCGGCGGTAACATTCGGCAACAGATGCGTAAGCGTCTGCGGCATCAGATGGTCGAGATTTCGCGTGGCGAAGAAAATGCACGACTGCCGTCTCATAATCCTTTGTGACGAAGCAGCGGTTTCCGATTTGAAATTCATTCATCAGGCATCTTTGCTGCAGAACGCCCAGCATCACCGGGCAGGGGTGGCGGAGCGGAGGTGGTAAAATGCCGAAGGCAACCGCCGTAGCGGAGGCACACCTGCTCCGGTGCATGCAATCGTTATCCGCCTGCTTGGTTGCCAGTGAAGACGGCCACCAGCTCAGACGGGGTTTCGATGCGAGTCATGCATGATGCAAATGTCGGTGTTGCGTCGGCGTCGAAATTCGGTGAGTGTTGCGGTGTGTCAGGGTGTGAATAGTAGATTCCGCGAGCGGTAGGGGCGAGTAGGGCAACGAAGTCATCGACCAAAAGGCAGTAAACACAGAACCAGAATCCAGGAGCATGAACCGGCAATCGGATATCAAGCGTCAGCAGCACTCGGCGTTCTACGGCGTCGGCACCGAGTCGCAGTTCATAGGTGTCGGTGTACCCAGGGAAACGCAACGGAACCGTTCCGTCCTCGTCAACGATCCCCGAATGAAACGGCTCAAATACGGGCAGCAGCTTATCGACGTCAAACGACGCGAATCGCCCGTTGTGGTAGCGTTGCAAAATCGCATGTTCGTATCGAGGTATCAGTGGTTCCCAAGATTGCGGTGAAGGCTCCATGCAATTTCAGATCGGATAACGTTACCGATCAGCCGGCGGCGACGGTTAATTCTCCACTTCAAAACGCCCGGCTTCGCCGCTAGGTTGCATCGGATGGTTATCCGTCGACGTGATTGCAATACTGAGATAAGTAGCACTAGCCAACGAACGCGCGAATGGTCTTGTGAACCATCTCTTCAACCTCGGCGGGATTGTCCACTAAGCTACGCAATTCGGGATCATTCATGATCTTCCGAACCACTTCGACATCAAGTTCTGCGATTGCAACCGCATTGTCCTTAGGATGATGGGCTGAAAGAGCTTCCATGACGCGGTTCTCGATCAATGCCGAGAGCTTCCGCTTGCGTGATGAGTTAGCACCCGCTAACGACTTGCGTTCTAGCATGTCACGCTCCATCATTCGCTGATACTCTCTTTCCGCAATCGAGTCTCTTCTGCCAATTGCCCTTCTAAGCTCGCGAAGTTCTTCGATAATAAAATCTTCTTTTGACACTTCTGTTGTTTCTAGGTTTGCGACCGCAAATTTCCCAAAATGCTTGAGGAATGTTATGTAATTTGGGTCTGTTTCCGATTGCTTAACGGTTGCAGCAATCTTTGCACCGAGATTTTTCTTGAATTCAACGATTTTTGCGAACCTGAGGTCACGTGGGTACTCGAGATGCTCAATCGGCGAAGTGTCAAAGGAGTACGTCGTTTCATCGTCCTTGACGATGATCGTAGGTTTGTCAAATGCTAGACGCATTCCAAGTTCAAACATTACATTTGGATTCTTTGCGCTTACGTCGCAAACAACGATCGGATTGTCGTAGAGGTTTTGGATGATCCGTTTCTGGATGATGCCTACATCGTCGGCATCGCTAACAAGGTTTGCGGTGAAGCCCACTGATTCAACAGCATCAGAGATAATTGCCTTCACTTCGCTCCAGTGCTGTTCCGTGCAAGAGTCGCAAGCAGAAATTGGCATAACGATGCCACACTTGCGTGGTGCCTTGGGCGTTGACTCACCGTTCTGCTCAGTTGACTTGGAGTTTCTAGCCAATTTTATGTTTCATCCTATACGTGAACTTCAGTCGGATAACGTCCGCAATCACCCGGTCGCGACGAGCAATCTTCCATTGTCAAAACGCCCGACTTCGCGACTCGGGTGCATTGATTTGTTACCCACCTACATCACGGCATTCAGGTCAACGTCCAGCCCAGCCTCTTTCAGTTCCTTGGCGAGCAGCAGCTTCCAACCGTCATTCAGGTCATAGCCAATATAGACCACGCCATCGTAGTCCGATGGCCGTTCAATGTCGCCGCGAAGAATAGCCGCCACATTCTTGCGTCCAAGTTTGCCCATAAAGTATCCGAGCTCAAGAACGACGTTCTGTCGTGCACGTGCGTTGAGAGTCTTGGCATCCGCCTTTGCGGCACCAACATCGTCTGGCGTCATCAACACGACCGCGTATGCGACGTCTGAATTCTGCTCGAATTTTTCGATCAGCGTCAGACCTTTGTTGCTTCGCTCGTGGAGAATGACCGCCTCCAATCCGAGTTTTTCGAGGAACCGGGCGACGGTTTGTTTGGTTTCGTTGTCATGTCCATGAACAACAAATACCTTGCGGCTGGATTTTGCCTTACCCTTCTTCTCCGGCTTTGGTTTCGACTCGGGACGCAGTTCACCTGCTTGGATTACGCCAACAGTCTCGTCGATCATGTCGGAGATCACGGACGTCATGCTCATTCCGTACGGACCCTCAAAGACACAGCTAAAAGGATCAACGTTGCGCATAATCAATCCGCCGACTGCGGCGGGCGGGCTGACCGTCATTGTCTTTCCACATCCGGCTCGCCAAACGAGTTTGCGAACGGCGGGAGTGTTGCGGTTGATGTACGTCCGAATTGATGTTCCGTCTGTAAGCGAGTCATGGCCCTGTGAATAGGCAATCAACGCAGTCTGGTAGTCCTCAAGTTGCTGGACGTATTTCGCATGGTCTTCAGACGGCTTGGTCAATGTGAGTCAATCCTTTGGTGGGTAACTTGTTTTTCACCTGACTCTTCGGGTGGGAACAGTCGGCGGGACGGGATTGCCACCCGGTGGGTGGGTGAGAACAAGTGCCTTGGGTGTTCACCCCCGTTTTGAGGGTGAGAATAGGTTCAAGAAGCTTTTCTTGCTGGAACGAGATGGGAAGCCTGGGGCGGCGGGTTCTGCGAAGTTCCGAGCGAAATCAAAAGGTGAGGACGATTCGGTTGCCGGGCGTTCTTTGAGGCAGCAGGATGCCCTTTGGAGAAATACCGGTTGGCTTGCGCCATGCCGCTAGGCTGCTCGCAGAATCATGACACGTGTTGGATTGGCACCCAATCCAAACACGTGTCATCGATCAACGTTCGGTCAAACCGAATCGAAGTTGCGAGAGACGGATCAGGCTTCCTGTTTCTTCTTCTTGCCTTTTCCGTTCTTCTTGCCTTTCCCCTCACCACGCTGCTTCGCGGCGGTGAACTGTTTGCGAGCTTGTTCGGGCAGTTTTTCCATTTGCTCGGGGGTGAGCATCCCCGCCACGGACTTCCGCATGGCAGCGACGGCTTTCTGTTGCTTGGCGAACAGGGCTTGCTCGTCCTCGCTGAATTCCTCTTTCAATTTGGCGGCCAGGTCTTTGCGCTTCAGTCCCGATTCGCGGGCGGCTTTCTGAGCTTCCATGCGTTTCTTCATCAGTTCTTGAGTCAGCCCGGCTTCCCGCAACTCCTTCAGCTCCGAAGTGAATTGCTTCTTCGCGTCCGCCAGCTTCTCCTTTTGCTCGTCGGTCAACTCAACCGCTTCCAGCGACTTCTCCACATTGCGGGCCATCCAGCCACCCGCCTGACGGTTGCCGGCTCGCTTCTTTTTGGTCGCAGCCTCGTCATCGGCCAAAACGGGGCAAGCGAAACAGACAACCAACGCCAACGAAAACAGGGGTTTCATTTGAGTATCTCCAAATGAATACGAGAGGGGAGGTTCATGACGGCGTCGATTCTACCGCCACCACTCCACTGAGGCATCTCATGCCCCGCAAAATTGTCAAAGAATCGTAGCCGCCTTCCGATTCCTACTCCGCCGAGGCGGCTCGCCGCACGCATTTGTCGGCCTCAGCAATGTCCCGATGCGGCAGCCGCTACAAGCGTCAAAACCCGTCGGGAACTTTTCACCCTCATTTTGCATCCAACGCGGGGTGAACGGCATCAAATCCGGATGACCGTCATGACCGTCACGCAGCGACTTAAACCCTGCCACAACAGCGTTTTTCGTTGCTTTGCGAGGCACCCCAACTACACTCGAGCCCCGCGGCCACGCCCACTTTGCGCAGCCGCTGCACCTTATCCAAACAGCCAAAAACAGCATTTTTGCTCTGACTTTGGCATCCATTTTCGCAACTTCCCCCGCATCCTGCTCCGCCGCCAACCGAGTCCTTTTGGTTCGCAACGAGCGGCACGACGAGGCCAACACTGATGACGATCGGTAACCCGGGCAACTCTTCCAACATGCACAACGTCAACGATTCAGCCGGAAAACGGCGTGACGATCGTCGCCGCCGAAGCGGATCCTCTCTGCTGGGAGGCCAATCCCGACGAGGGAAAACGCAACGTGCGAAGTTGGAGCGTCGCCTTCAATCGCAAGCTCTCGAGTCACGTCAGTTGCTGGCGGGTCCGGAGCTGGTTGCGATCCAGCCCAACGCGTCGGAGCTGATCGACAACAGCAGCACCATTCGTAACGTCAATGGCGTCGAACTGCTCAATGTTTCGCCAAACGAGCTGACCTTCCGATTTGACGACGATTCGTCGATCGACCCAACCACGTTGGGTACCGCCGCGAATCCATTGGCGATCAGTGTCACCCGAGCCGGTGCCGATGGCGGGTTCGAAGCAGCGACGGCTGTGACGGATTTCAACACCAGCGGCAACGTGTTGGTCGAGTTCCAAGCATCCGCAGCGGGCGTGGGCGGCAACGGGACGACGGTCTCGCTGACGGGCACGGTTCGCTCGCTGACCACCGCGCCGGTGATCATCACGCAGGATCCGGAAAACAACCAACTCAACATCGATCTGAACGCGAACCCAAGCCGTCAGGCAACCGTTCGCGATTTGACGTTGGCTTTGCAGAACTACAACGCGACCCAGCGAAATCTCGGTCGTGACACCGTCGCTGACGCTTTCCAAGTCAGTGGCCCTTCCTCGACCCCCATCGGCCAAGCCGTCGCCGGTCAAGCCATCACATTGACGCTGTCCGGTGCCAATGCCGCGCAGACCTCAACCGACCTCGGATTGGGCAACGCGTTCAGCACCAAGATCGTTGCCAAACAGTCGGGTGTTGGTGGACAAGGGATCTCAATCATCGTCCAGCCTCGAGACTTCGGTGGTCCCACACCACCGTTGGTATCGGTCTCTGGCAAAACCATCACGGTTCAAATCAACCGCAACGCGTCCAGCCCCACGACCGTGGGCGAATTCATCGACGCGATCAACAACACTCCGACCGCTGCGGACCTGGTCACCGCGACCCAGGAACGAGGCAGCCTGTCACAGAGCATCGGCAACTTCGGCGCATCGCTGGCGTTGACCGGGGCCACGGACACTCCCGTGAACGCGGGCTTCATCGGCATCGGCAGCAACCCGAACGAGGTCGTTTTCCGATTCGCCGAACCGCTTCCCGACGACGCGTATCAGATCGAAATCTTCGGATCGGGCGATCGAGCTCTACGCAACTTGGCCGGCGAAGCTTTCAACGACGGTGTCGACTTCGCCGTCCCATTCATCCTGAACAAGCCACCTCAGGTGTTGGCGGTTGTTCCGGAGCCAATTGACGTCGACAACCAAGGCCAGCGCACACCGCGGCTCAACATGGTCGATGTGTATTTCACGGAAGACGTGAACGTAGCCAACCTGTCGGCACAGTTGGATCTGTTCCAACTGATCTACACCCGTGACACCGTCACCGGCGAAGACGACACGGTCTTCACCCCCAACGACATCGACGCGATCCCGGGCAAACCCAACGCGGTTCGTCTGACCTTCGACGACTTTTTGAACGACGGAAACAGTAACTTCAGTTTCTCCGAAGTTCCTGACCTGACCCAACAAACCAATCCTCCGACACCGATCGATCAATTGCCGAAGATCCCAGGTGCGATTCGGTTGAAAATTGGCAACGACAGTGCTCTGCCGATGACGCCCGGCAACGTTTCCGTCGCGGGTGACGCCGGTGACAGCTTTGACACCGCCACCATCATCAACAACCTCAACGGCATCGGAGCCGGCCAAACCGCCAGCGTTCGATTGACCGGCGGCGAGATCGACAACCCGAATCCAAATGACCCGCTCTACACCTTGGATTTCCCAGGTGGAACGGACTATCAGGGCGTTCGCAACATTCGTCCGGACGACCCCAGCCGTTTGGAACGCACCGTTCCATTGGACGTGTGGCGTCGCGGCGCGGACACCGTCGATGGCATCACCACGGCGTACTACAACTTCCCGACGAGCTGGTTGGGCGATGAACCCAGCAGCAGCGGATTGGATCTGGACAAAACCTACATCAACCAGATCACCGAGGAACAAAAGCAACGCGTCCGCGAAGTCATGTCGCTGTTCAGCGAGTACTTGGGCGTTCAGTTCATCGAAGTCGGTGACACCGCATCGGGTGCCGTCACCAGCATTCCATCCGGCGCACCTTTGCTCAGCATCACGTTGGGTGAGCTATACGGCAGCGTTGATGACAACCTGACCGTCAACAGTGCGGTCGGCGGAGTCACCTTGGACACGCGACCGCTGGACATCAACGGTTTGACATTCCTTGGAACCGACCCCAACGCGGACTCGATTGGCGATCGCCAACTGCTGGTGATGGATTCACAGGATTTTGATTCCAGCGTCGATGACCAGACCGGCGGCGAGTTCTTCCGCGGTGCATTCCTCGGGATTGGTCAATTGCTCGGTTATGGCTACGCCGATCACTTGCCACAACCTGTGACGCAGTCCACCGGTTCGGTCTTGGAAGGACTGAATCCGGAATCTCCCGATGTGGTCGATTTGGCATCGCAATTGGGCGATGACAACGAAGCGTTGTTCCCGAGTCCATCGGATATCGTCAACGGTCAATACTTGTTCCGTCCTGAAGCAAACGATATTGACCTGTATCGTTTTGAATTGAGCGAACCAGGCAAGCTTTCGATCTCCACCGTCGCTCAACGCTTGAGCCTGTCCAGCACGCTCGACACCGCGCTTCGCTTGTACAAACAAGTCGGCACGGATGAGTACATCGAGATCGCACAAAACGACGATTACTTCAGCGATGACTCGTTGATCGAAATCGACATCTTGGAAGCTGGCGACTACGTGATCGGCGTCAGCGCGTCTGGCAACACGTCTTACAACCCCGTGATCGCCGGAACCGGCATCGGCGGTGTCACCGAAGGCACCTACGAATTGGTTGTCTCGTACGAGACCGCTGCCGCCAGCAGCATCATGGACAATCCCGTCAACGGCACCGCGGCTCAACCGCTGGATGGCGACGCGGATGGCAAACCGGGCGGCGAATTCAATTTCTGGTTCAACCCAACGGATCCCGATGCGGTCGTTTATGTCGACAGCCTGACCGGAACCAACCTGCCCGACCGCAATTTCACCGCGGCAGACGTGACCAACTTCGACCTGTTCGTCACGATGGGAACACCCACCAAACCAGTCGCTGAAATTGACGATGCGATTCGCTTGGCCGAGTTCCGTTCGGCAAACGGTGGAACGCCCGTCACCAAAATTCGTGTGATTGGTGGCGGCACCTACGAAATCGGTCGTTCGAGCTTCGGCAGCGAACTGAAAGACGGATCCACGCTGAATGTTCCCAAGGACATCGCACTGGTCATCGACGGCGGATCGACCTTCCGCATGTCACGCAGCCGCATCGGTGTCGGCAGCACTTCCGAATCGGTCGATCGCAGCAATTCCTCGCTGCAGATCTTGGGAACGCCCGATCAAATGGTCTCGTTCGTTGGTCTGAATGGCCAAACCGGATCTTGGGGCGGCATCGATCTGCGTGGCGACATCGACTTTGCCGACGACAGCAAGACCAACATGGAAGACAACGCGGTCTTCTTGAACCACATCCAATACGCCGACATTCAACACGGCGGTGGGCAAGTTTCGGTCGACGGCCAAACCCTGACGATCTCGCCAATCGAGTTGGCGGACGTCCGTGCAACCATTCTGAACAACCAGATTCGCAATTCGGCACAAGCCGCCATCGCGGCCACACCGAACACGTTTGAAGAAACTCGCTTCGACGAATCGCAATACCAGAACCAAGTTGCTCCTGGTGCGGCGGCTCCGTCGTACTTCACCAGCGATGTGACGCGCATCGGACCGCACATTCGCGGCAACACGCTGACCAACAACTCGATCAACGGGCTGCAAATCCGTTTGTCGACTCCGACCGGCGGCGACCTGCAATCGTTGGACGTCAACGCTCGCTTCGATGACACCGACATCGTGCACGTGTTGACCGAAAACTTGCTGATCGAAGGCAACCCCGGTGGCGTGAACGCGGCCAACGCGGCCCCGAGTGTTCTGTTGGTTCGATCCAACAGCACCACCGCTCCTGCGGGTGAAACCGGATTGGACGCGGGTGCTTACGTTTACCGCATGACGTTCATCGACGAGAACGGTTTTGAATCCACTCCAAGCGACGCAACCTCGTCGGTCACCGTGGGTGCTGGTGCGGCGGTTCAGTTGTCTGGCCTGCCGACCGTGACAGCGAACTCGGGCTTCAGCGGCCGTCGTCTGTATCGAGCCACGGTGGACGCCAACGGCAACCCGGGCGAGTTCCGCTTGGTCGCTCGTTTGAATACGTCCGACACATCGTACCGCGACGCCACCAACGAAGGCAGCAACCTGCTGAACCCGAGCATCATCGCGGGCACGCTGTTGGCCGGTGCCAGTGGCTCCATCCAAACCAGCTCGATTCCGAACCCAGCCGGTGGTGGCACCGGATTGGTCGAGCCCGGTCGTTACGTTTATCGCTTCACTTTCGCGACGGCTGATGGAACGGAAGTTGGACCGAGCAGCGAAACCCAAATCATCGAAACGATCGACGAAGGCTCCATCCTGGTCAGCGGCATCCCAGCCGCTCCCGCGGGAAGTGGTTTCGCCTCGCGAATCGTCTACCGTGCGGAAGTCGCCAGCAACGGCACCGTTGGCGAGTATCGTCAAGTCGCCGTTTTGAACGCTTCGCAGTCTTCGTTCACCGACGGAGCTTCCATCGGCACCGATCGATTGGATTTGCTGACGGTCACCGCGCCGTTGCAAGCTCGCGCGGGTCGTTTGGATCCGAGCTTGGTCATCGATCCGGGCATGATCGTCAAGTTGGACGGCGCTCGCATCGACGTGACTTTCGACGCTCACCTGTACGCCGAAGGCACGGCCAAAGAGCCGATCATCCTGACCAGCCTGAACGACGACCGCTACGGAACCGGCGGTGCGTTCAACACGAACAACATCTCGCAAGGCACCAACGACGGACAGAACGAACTGCAACCCGGCGATTGGTCGGGTGTCTACCTGGCCTTCGGTGCTGACGCTTCGTTCGACCACGCGGTCCTGGCCGGTGGTGGCGGGTCCTCGCGTATCGAAGGTGGTTTTGCCAGCTTCAACGTGTTGGAAGTTCATCAAAGCGATCTGCGAGTCGCCAATTCGCGATTCGAAGACAACGCCGATGGCCGAGGCTTCTTGAACGACAGCGGCAACAACACCAACAACCCGAACGACCCTCGCGAAGAACGTGTGGGCCGAGTGAACAACGCCAGCGGCACCGTGTTCGTGCGTGGTGCTCAACCAGTCATGGTCGACAACGAATTTGTCGATGGCAGTGGCCCCGCAATGTCGTTCGACGTCAACAGTTTCTCGTGGCAAGAAGTCACGGACCCAGGCCGCTCCACCGCGTCGCGTGACTTCGGCTTGACCGGCAATGTGGCTGACAGCCTGGATCGCTACGAAATTTCTGGCAACAGCGGCCCGTTGATCGCCGGCAACGCGATTGATTCGGCCACCGTCTCGGACGAAGACGTTGCCGCCGGAGTGGTCACCGCCGGACTGAACGGTTTGGAAGTTCGCGGCGGAACCGTGGCGACCGAAGTGGTCTGGGACGATACCGACATCGTTCACATCGTTCGTGGCATGATCGAAATCCCGAACCAACACATCTACGGTGGCTTGCGTCTGGAAAGTGACGCACGTGGTTCGTTGGTCGTTAAGTTCCAGAACCAAGACCTGGACGTCGAAGACGTGTTGCTGCGTCGCCAAGCCGGCATCGTCGCCGGTGGTACGTTGCTGACCGCGGAAGACGAGATGCTCGACATTGCCAACCGCATCGGTGGCAGCTTGCAAGTCGTTGGCCAACCGGACTTCCCCGTGGTCTTGACCAGCTTGCTGGACGACACCGTCGGTGCCGGCTTCACACCAGACGGCCAAGCCAACATCGACACCGACAACAACGGAGTTCGCGTCGACGAAGACGGCAACCCGATTGCTGTGTTGACCAGCGATTCCGGTAACAGCGAAGCCACACCGCCGTTGTTGCCACTGGGGCAAGAGTACGATCGCACCAACCGTGCGGAAGTCGACAACGGAACGACCATCGACAACGACATCGATCCAAACGCACCTGGTTACCTCAACACCACGGTGCTGGGCGGTGGTGAATTGCAGAACGTCGTCGTCACGGGCATCGACCAGAACGCCGGTGGTGCATTGCTGGCTCAACAGAACTACGCGTTCCTGTACACGACGTACATCGAAGTCACCAGCGACACGGGTGGGCGTCAACGCATCCCGTTGATCAACGCATTCGGTCCCAACGACAACCCGAACCCGATCTTGGTCGGTCCCGACCGTGTCCGCAGCAGTGGTGTCTTCACCGTCTTCGGTCGCGAAATTCGTTTCACGGCGGAATCGTTCATCGTCGACAACCGCGCGGTGGCCTACACCAAGTTGGACTTCGAAACCGTTGATGGAGCCGACTTCTCCGCCGGCAACATCAACACCATCCGAGTGTTCAGCTACTTGGATCAGGGCGTCACCGCTGACGACAACGACGTGCTCTATCAAATCGGCACGCCTGGCCAAAGCGATTTCCGCTTGATGACGTTGAACCAAACCGCACGAGTCGGTTTCTCGCACGGTGGTGTTTACGAGAACGATTCGGTGAACCAATTCAACGCGTCGTACACCGGCTGGTTGACCGACGATGCGGGTGATTTGCTCAACCGCTTGAATAACGTGCAAAACGGATTCAACTTCGACATCGCCGCGAATATCAATGGTGATATCCCTGGTGCGTTCGGTCCTGTCGCCGGTGCGGCCAACTTCGATGGAGTTTCCGATGGCACCGTCGCGATCAGCCAGAACGGACAACCTGCGGACATCGAGACCGCTTTGATCTGGCAGTTGGATGGTGGTTCCGATGCCGCTCGCGTGACCTCGTTCGTCGAATGGATTCCATTCGACCCCGCCAACCCCGCCAGCATCACGTTGCCACAGAGCATCGACGGTGCAGGATCGTGGGACGGCATCACGATTCGCGAAGCCGCTTCGGATTCGAACGTTTCGATCGCCAGCGAAAACGAACCTGGCAACGTTGGCAACAGCGACACCAACGCAACGCCAGCCACCTCGCAGTACCTTGGTGAGTTGGCACCTTCGATCGAAGCCGGCGATGAATCACGTCGCATCGGTTTGATTGTCGAAGGCGAGATCAGCAGCCGTGGTGACGAAGACGTGTTCGCTTTCGTTGCAGAAGCTGGCACGCAAGTTTGGTTGGACATCGACCGTACCAATTCGAACTTGGACACGATCGTCGAACTGATCGACGCCAACGGCAACACGCTGATCCTGTCGGATGATTCACTGGCAGAAGCTCGTCAAATCGAAGAACTGCTGTCGATCGATCCAACCGACCCGAACGCGGCGGCACGTCGAGCTGCTTTGACGGCCGAGATCGCTCGCCGCAGCGGTGGCGGACTGAACGGATTCGATTTGGATCAAGTCTTGGGGCTTGGAACGACGTTGGTCGACGCCACCGCAGCGGACTCGATGTTCCAAGACAACTACTCGACCAACGCTCGCGACGCCGGCATGCGAATCGTCCTGCCGGGTACCGTTGGTCAGCGTTTGCTGTATCACATCCGCGTGCGTAGCGGTTTGACCGACACCGCCGAAGCCACCACGCTGCCAAACGGCGGCGGCTTCCTCACCAGTGCTGATTCGCTGGGCAAAGGCCGCACGACCGGTAGCTACCAATTGCAAATCCGTTTGGGTGAAGACGACGTCTTCGCCGGAACGCAAGTTCGTTACAGCGACGTTCGATTCGCGACCAACGGCGTGCAAGTCATCGGCGGACCGATGCACAGCCCGCTGGCCGGAGACGATTTCGAAACCGACTCCGCCAACAACACGCTCAGCAACGCTCAGCGTTTGGGACTGTACGACAATCAATTCACCTCCGACGGAACCATCACCACCTTGGCCGATGGCAGCATCGTGCTGAACCGTGACTCGGGTGGCATTGACCGCGTCGATATCGACTTGGAAAACCCAGCCGGTCCTCTCAGCAGCGATTCGTTGTCGAAGAACATCTCGGGCTTCTTGACCGACGGCGGCGACGTCGACTGGTACGAGTTCGATGTCGACTATCGCCAACTGACCCGCGACGATGCGGCGCTCTACCTGGCGACCATTTTCGACGTCGATTACTCCGACGGATTGGCTCGTGCCGACACCGCGTTGTACGTCTTCAACTCGCTGGGTGAACTCGTCTTGATCGGTGGCGACAGCAACGTCGCGGACGATCAAACGTCGGCCGGTGCCGGTTACGACCCATCGGATCTTTCGCGAGGCTCCTTCGGCACGGCTGACCCGTACATCGGATCCGCCGAACTTCCCGAAGGCACCTACTACGTTGCGATTTCGAATCAATCGCGTCAGCCCGCTGTGCTGGATCAATTTACCAACCGCGACACAGCCAACCCGTTGCTGCGTTTGGAACCGGTCGATTCGATTCGTCGCATCGCAGAAGAAAACTTCAGCGGCTCGTCGTTCTTCTACCCGGGAACGGCCAGTGCACCGGTTCAACCTGTTCTGTTCGACCAGAACTCCATTCTGGACTACTCGCTGGATGACGTTGTCCTGTACGTCAACACGCAATCGTCGTTGTTCGTCGTCAACCCATTCACCGGCGAAACCTACGGAGTCATTGGTAACTTCGGCGACGAAGTTCGCGACATTGCCTTCACGGCCAACGGGGAACTGTTTGCCTACACGGGCTACGACGATCGTCCCGCCGGTGATACGACTTGGACGTACAACCGCATCGACACCGCAACGGCTCAGCTCAGTGCTCCGCTCAGCGTGGGTGCCGGGATTGAAACGTTCCACAACCTGGACGCGGAAGCTCCGCCAGCCCAACAAATTTTGGACGAAGCCAGCGACGATGGAATCGAAGTCGAAGCGATCACGATCCGTTCTCGCTTCGGTGCTGAAACCGGCTTCTTCGTCGGCAACCGCCCAACGTTCCAAGCCGGTTTGGAGTACATCAACAACATCCTGTATGCCTTCAACGAGGAAACAGGTGAAGCAACCGGTCCAGTCTTTGACTTGGCATTGGCAGCCGCCGGTGCGGGTACTGATCGACGTGAAATTGGTGCCATCGACACCGCGGTTCCCGCTGGCAACCAAGACACTCAACTCGGCATCGCAGATGCAACCGCCAACGATGCAACGGGACTTCCTGTTGCACGATTGTTCGACGGCGACACGTTCAGCCTGACCAACGGTACCGAAACCGTCACGTTCGAATTGAACCAAGGCTTCACGATCCTGGCAGCATCGCCTGCGGATTCGTTGACCGGTGCATCGTTGCCAAACGCGGCGATTCCGATCGCGGCCGGCACGACCTTGGATCCGGCCAGCATCGTCAACGACACGTTGCTAACGATCGAAGTCCCCGGCAGCTCGCCAGTGACCTTCCAAATCACTGATTCCACGGCAGCGATCAACCCGAACAACGTTCGTGTTCCGTTGGATCGTTCGTCCGATGCGGTCGTCTTCATCGACACGTTGGAATCGATCATCCGTCAACAAGGCATTCCTGTTTCCGCCAAGGGAACTCAGTTGGCATTGCCAACGGCGACCAACGTTCAACTGACCGGTCCAGGTGCCACCGCGGCCGATGGCATCGCCCTGGTTGGCGACAACAACGTCGCGGCGGGCAACACTTCCGTCACGTTGTTGCCAACCGACACGGCCGAAACCATCGCCTTCCGGATTTCGCAAGCGGTTCAAGCCGCCAACACCGGAGGTTCGCTGCCGACGGTCACGGCGACCGCGCAAGGCAACTCGCTGGCGATCACGGGTGCCATCGCCAATGTCAGTAGTGTTACCGGAGCGATCCGAGCCGGCGGTTCCGCCAACGGTGGTTTGATCACGGGTGTCGAATTGGTTGGCAACAACCTGTACGGCGTCAGCAGCAATGGTGGCTTGTACATCGTGCCAAGTGCACAGCTCAACGGCACGGGCAACCGCTTCGTCGGCAACTATGTCTCCACCGCGACCGACCTGATCGGATTGAACTTCACCGGTTTGCGTGCTGGTCCCAACAGCGTGGAAGACGGGGCTTACAGCGACATTCTGTTCGGAACGACCAGCAACGGCCGCATCTACGCGTTCAACACGCGAGGTGAATTGCAGCCGATCTTTGCCGGTGGACGCACCTTCATCGAAACCGGCATCTTTGGTGCTCTTGGTTTGGACTTCAGCACGCTGGATTACAACCTGTGGCACGTCGCCGGGGCTCGCGCCGACGATCCGGGTCACGGTTACAACCAGAACGACAGCGACACCCGCTTCGGTTTCACCGGTGGCAACTCGTTGCAGTTCAACTACACCGCGGGTGCATTCAACGGAAACTACAACTTCGGCGAAGCACCGGTCCAGAACTTCAACACCGCCAACGAAAACGTGCGTCAGGACGGACAAGACGTCCAAAGCACGTACAACTTCCCCGGCGGTGCCAAGGGGATCGTTCAGTCCAACACGTTCAGCTTGGAAGGCTACTCCTCCGCCGACCTGCCAACGATGTACTTCAACTACTTCCTCGAAACCGATGGAGTGGATGACGACACCGCCACCGACAACGACGACGACTTGTTCTCGGAAGACCGTGACACCTTGCGTGTTTACGTCATCGACGACAACGGCGTGGAACACTTGGTCGCGACCAACAACGAATCGCGTGGCAACCTGAACTTCGACGATGAGTTCGATGATCCAGCTCAAGTTGGCATCTATGACGATGACATCGATGTCGACGTCCAACAACTGTTCGACAACACGGGCAACTGGCGTCAAGCTCGCGTGCCGCTGAATGAGTTCGCCGGCCAAAGCAACTTGGCACTGCGAATCGAATTCTCGACCGCGGGGACAACCGCGACGAACACCGCGGAGATTCGCACGGTGGCCGCCAGCGGCTTGGCCGACGGCGAAACCTTCACCATCGGCGGGCAACTGTTCTCCATCGATCTGTCGCCAACCATCGCGTTCCCGTCCGGAGCTCAATTGGCTCAACTGTTTGGCACCGGTGCGACGGCGGAAGCCACCTTCGTCGTGGACGGCCAAGAGTACATCTTGACCGACGGCACACGAGCCGTTGCGGCGGACCAAATCGCAATCGATGTGACCAACGGCGACCCATCGCTGCTGTCATCGCTGACCGCGGCCGACGTCGCTTCGTCGGTGGCCTCGGTGTTCGACACCAGCGTCAGCGTGGATCGATTGGTTCCGTCCGGAGCCGAACTGGCGTTGTTCTATCAGAACAATCCAGACGAATTCAAAACCATCTTCATCAACGGCAACGAGTACTTGCTGGATGACGGATTCCGCGACACCACCGACGCCGAGCCACAATTCGCCAACACGAATTTGATTCCGTTGGACTTGTTGGCGATCTACGAAACCTTCGACGATGCCGATCCAAACGTCGAAACGATTGTGGACCTCAGCCAAGAAGACGTGGCACGTGTTCTGTCCGCTGTGATTGGCGAGACCGACGGTTCCGTCGACTACGATCAATTGGTTCCCACCGGAACTCAATTGGCAACGCTGTACCAAGATCCCACGGAACGCTTCGTGGTTGAAATCGACGGCGTCGAATACGTGCTGAATGACGGCACCCGCTCGATCGCGGCCGGTCAAGTTTCCGTTTTGATCGCCGACCTTTCACAATCGGACATCGGCGGCGAACTGCAAGCCGTGGTGGAACAGAACACCGGTGTACAATCGCCTCAATTCGCGACCGTCGATAACTTCGACTTCAGCGATGCATCCGACCCAGTCGATCCGTTTGGCAACCCAAACCCAGTGGGTGCGACCGGTCGCAACGATTTGATTTTCCAAGCGACCCCGCTGCCTTATGTTGACGGCAACCTGCAAGTCACCGGTCGCGGAACCTTGGGAACCGTCACCGGTGGCGGCGTCACCAACCTGGGCGATGTCGATTTGTCCAGCGTCGAAGTCGCCGCGGGGACGACGATCACTGTCGACGCCACCTCGGACAACCCGGGCGTGCTATTGAACGTTCGTTTCTTCGATTCCAACGGTGTCGAACTTCGCAGCCCAACCGGCGGTTTGCTGGCAGTCGAGAACAATGCTAATGGCACGGTGTCGCTCACCGCACCTTCGGACGGTGTGATTTACATCGGCATCAGCGGCCCAGAAAACGGCGACTACGATCCTCGCGTTTCCGGAACCACCAGTGCCGCACAGGTTGGTGGTTACGACCTAACGATTTCGATCAACCCGCAGTTGGACGTCCAAGCCAACGCGTCGGTCGTCGAGTTCAACGGTGCCGGAACGGTATCGGTTGCCACCGGCAGCGGTCTGCGTGTCGGTTCACAGAACGCACTTCCCGGCATTCCGATCCGCATCAGCCAGTCGGCCACCGCCGTGGAAGTTGCCGCCGCCCTGCGTCAAGCCTTGGCGAACCGCTTCACCGACGGCGACACCACGTTGATCCCTCAAGTCGGGTCCGCTGTTCGTTTGCCAAACTTGACGATCAACGACTCCGGCCCATTCGCCTCGACGGCTCAACGTTACGGCGACCGATTCGGAGCCAACGGTGCGGGAGCTGCTGCGGACAACGCATCCAACGGTGCGTTCATCGACGACATCATCATCGGTTTTGCAGAGCGTGGCGAAATGGTCACCGCGGCGAACCCGATTGGTGTCAACGAAGAATTCGTGTTGGATCAGTCGGTCAACCTGACCAACCCACCGCAACCGACCCAACCAACGGTCTCGGGTGCTTACCAACTCGAAATTCGCGACGCATCGGAATACGTCAGCAGTGGCGAGGTTCCTGTCACCACGCCTCAAGTCCAACGCAACCAGAACGGCACGACCGTCCTCGTCGCGGTGGCAGCCGACGGAACTCGCGTCACCGCCAACGCCAACGGCCAATTCTTGGACATCAATGGCAACGACCTCGACTTGACTGGCTTCACCGGACCATTCGGCGTCAGCATTGATGACGGATCGTTGGTCGCCTTGGATGTGGCCAATGAGCCGATCCAACTACGTGGTGTTGGCGAGGCTCGCTTCCGCACGTTCGACACCAACGAACGACTGAGCAGCGGCATCACGCTAACAACGTTGCCAGCCGCCGAGATCGAAGACGGTGCCACGTTCACCCTCGCCGATGCGAACACTCGCCTGACGTTCGAATTCGACATCAGCAACGACCTTGGCAGCTTCGACGGAATCGTTCCGGAAGACAACCGCGTCGCCGTTCGGTTGCCACGCACCGCATCCGCTGCGGAAGTGGCCAACGAGATCATTCGCTTGATCAATTCGACGCAGGTCCAAGCGGTCATCGACGGCAGTGCCTCGCGTGCCAATGGAACCGTGCCACCGGCCAGCGCCAGCTCGCCCAACGCATTGGTCAACGCCGACACGCGAATCAACCTGTATGGCGACCTGAGCGTTCGACCTGACACAGCCGGTCGTCCCGCGTTCGCGAATATTGAAATCGCTGATCTGCGAGGCGATACGAATCGCGTCGATGAGGCACAGGGCGTGATCATGATCGAGAACAACCGGTTCTTGTTCAGCTCCAACGCCGGCGTCGACATCAACCGCGACGCAACCGCACGTGTCACGTCGGACGATTTACGGGACGCCACTCCATCGATCCTGACTTACGCCCGCAACCTGATTGAACTGAACACTGAGAATTTGATTCCTGGTGTTGTGGTTCAAAACAACGTGATTGCGTTCAACGCTGATGCCGGTATTCGCATCACTGGTTTGGATGGTGACGGTTCGGCCACGCAAGACCCGGTTGGCTTCGACCGAATCGTGAACAACACGTTGGTTGGCGGCCCGATCGAAAGCGGTGCTGAACTGGGACCACAAGTGTTCGAGTCGATCTTGTTCGATCAAGGCGGCATCTCGTTCGCCGACGCGGTGGTTCAAGACACGCTGTCGCTCGGCCCAGACGTCAGCTCGGAATTCACCGATCCGGAAGCCGCACTCGGCTCGCCTGATTGCCACGGCGTTGGACCAGAACCCACCAGCGGACAATTCACGTTCTCGTTGGGATCGGGCGGACAAGCAACGTTCCTCTTCCAAGACAACTTGTTGACCGGTGACGGAACCTCGGCTCCGGATTTGGTCATCTTCGAATCGGGTGAGCCCGAACGCATCGCGGTTGAAATCAGCCGTGACGGCGTGACGTTCTTCTCCGTGGGACAAGTCTTCGGAGCAGACAACACCATCGATTTGGATTCGTTCGGCTTCGGTCCCAACGATCAATTCGGTTTCGTGCGACTGACCGACCTGTCGCCCGCTGGCACGTTCGAATTCGGTGCGGCTGGTGCGGACATCGACGGCATCGGAGCGATCTCGACCATCGCTCGCGAAATCTACACGCCGGGCAGCCAAGGCATCGTGGTCCAGCAGAACTCGGCACCCACGATCCTGAACAACATCGTTGCCAACTTCCAAACCGGTATCGCTGTTTCGGCTCCGCAGAACAACGTCGCTGGCGACGTCGACGTTTCTCGCGACTTGACGGTCATCGGTGGCAACACGTTCTTCCGCAATGCGAACAACTCGACCGCGGGTGGAACCGGATTGTTCGCTCAGTTCATCAGCCCGTTCCAACAGATCTTCGTTGATCCGGTCAACTTGGTGTTCACACCTCAAGCCGGCACGGCGACGATCGACAGCGGCATCAACTCGCTGGAAGATCGAGCGTCCCTGCAAACCGTTCGCGGTGCGATTGGACTTCCTCCAAGTCCCATCGTGGCTCCCGTCTACGACCTCAACGGACAACTCCGCGTCGACGACCCGAACGTTGCCACGCCAAACGGCCTGGGCTTCAACGTCTTCGTCGATCGTGGTGCCGAAGAGCGTGGCGACAGCGATGGACCTCGCTTCGTGGTGACCTCGCCTCGCGGTGATGACCTGTTCGACTTGGCCGGTCAGGCGTTTAGCGTGGGCACGATCCACGACGCATTCGAGATCCAACTCGTCGACGGAATCGCTCCCGCCGATGCGGCTCCAGGTGTTGGCATTGATGACTCGACCGTTCGATCGGAACTGGTTCGCGTCACCCGATTCTTTGCCGACAGCGACGAAGTCGAACTGCTCTCCGAAGGCGTCGACTATCGCTTCAGCTACGAGCCTGGCGACAACAAAATTCGCCTGACTCCGATCGGAGGCGTGTGGCCAGACAACGCGACCTATACCGTCGAGCTTCTGGGCAGCACGCAATCCGGCAACGGCACCGGCGTGTTGAACGCACAACCCGGACGTCTGTATGCCGACGGAGCGACCACGCAAATCGGCGACAAGATTTTCGAAGCCGACACCGGCATCGGATTGTCGATCCTGCCGAGCGAGTTGACTCGTGTGAATCCGCTCACCAACTTGATCGAATCCAACATCGACGGCCAACTGGTCACGATCTTCGACGGTGTTAACGAATACACCTTCGAGTTCGATACCGAAGCCATTGCGAACGTTGCCGAAGGAAACATCCCTGTTCGTTTGCCAGCCGCTGCGACCGCGGAGCAAATCAGCGACATCTTCGCTCGTGCGATCAACGAGTCTGGTGTGCAACTGGTCGCGGTCCACATGCAAATCGAAGACGGTGCAACGATCGAAACCGGTCGACTGCAACTGTTGGGTGCAACCGCCGCCAGCGAGAACGCTTATGTCTCGTTCGAATCCGACAGCTTCCTGCGTCACACCAACCAAGTGTTGGACGTGACGTTGCTGATCACCACCACCGACGGTATCAACGACTTCGACGGTCAACAAATTTCGATCTTCGACGGTCAACAAGAACTGACGTTCGAGTTCGATTCCAACGGTGCCGTGACCGGCAACGCCGACGTGGTCGTTGCCATTCGCGACGACAGCACGCCTCGCCAAATCGTGGCGGAACTGCTGGCCGCAATCACGACCGCTGGGTTGAACGTCGAAGCATCCGGTGCCTCGGGTAACTTCCGAATCTCCGGTACCAACGGCCCGATCTCGGTCACCTCGCTGACCGGTGGCGTTCAAGTCGAAGGCAACAGCGAAATCGGAACCTCGTTCGGCTTCGGCATCATTGTGCCAACCGAAGAAGGCGTCGTGTCGCCTTTGATCACCGACGGCCAAACCTTCACGATCTCGCGTGGCACGGCTCAATCGGTCACGTTCGAGCTGGACTTCGACGGATTCGTCAACACGCCGGGCGCCATCGCGGTGAATATTCCTGGCGGAGGATTCGGCGGCTCGACCGCGGATCAAGTGGCCGATGCACTGGTCACCGCGATTTCCGCCAACGTCGTGGGGTTGACTCCGGTCAACCTCGGCGGCGGACGAATCTCGCTGGGTGGCGACGACCAATTCAGCTTGAACTTGGCTGGAACCGCGTTGTCGCAATCCGGATTCGCCGGTCAGCCCGCATCGATCCCGGTCATCGTGCCACTGGACGATGTGCGTCGCAGCAGCCTGGAAGACTTGGTCGAAGATCTGCAGGCCACCAACCCAACCAAGTTGGCTGCGATTCAACCGATCGTCGACATCCTGTCGCTGTCCGAAACGGGTGTGCGTCGAATCGCTCACCTGTACGGCGAAGCCATCTCCGACGCATTCGCTGCCGAGATCGCCGCGGGAACGCTGGTCGTCCAGCAGCCTGACACTCGCATCTTGATCGAAGGTGCCAGCATCGTTCGCGGCCAATCGGTCGTCAGCGAACGCATCACCGATGAAGTCGGCAACCCATTGCTCGCAGGCGAAGCCATCATCTTCGTCGGTGACCTTCTCGACTTCGGCGATGCGGCTGATCCACGGACTCCAGTCACGGTGGAGGACAATGGCCCACGCCACGTCATCACCGAAGGCTTCCAACTCGGTTCGCAAATCACCGCCGACGCCGATGGTGTCGACAATGGTTCGACAACGACGGACACCAACGCCGATGGTGACGACGGTGTCGCAATCCTGGGTGCCATGCGTCCTGGTTTCTCGACTCAATTTGTCATCGACATCCAATCGCCAACGGTTGGCGGCGTGACCCCAGCGTTCTACCTGGACGCTTGGTTCGACTGGAACGGCGATGGTGTCTTCCAAGACGGCGAAGTCGAACGCTTTGGAAGCATCGGATCCGGAGCCTCGCGTGTCATCGGCACGGGCGGATCGACGGTCAACATCAACGTTCCATCGGATGCGACGACGGGCTCCATCCAAACTCGCTTCCGTTTGTCCAATGAGGCAAACCTGGGAGCGACCGGGTTGGCTCAATCGGGTGAAGTCGAGGATTACACCTTCGTCATCAACAACAACCCGTTCCAGAACCCATCGTTGATCTACGACGTCAACGCCAGCGGTGCGACGACGCCTCTGGATGCCTTGTTGATCATCAATGCTCTGAACGCTGCCAACGGCGACATCGACCTGGACAACATTCCGGCGGGCATCACTCTGCCTCAGTACCCGGATGTCAACGGCAACGGTGTGGTCTCCGCTTTGGACGCTTTGAATGTCATCAACCGCCTGAACGAAATCGCGGGTCCTGGTGACGATCCAACGGGTGCCAGCGGCGAACCACTGGTTGCCTCGTCGACCAGCTACAGCCAAGTCTCCGACGGTGTGTTGGCCTCGGGAGCGACCATCGCGTTCGATCCAACGGTCACCGAAACCAGCTCCGGATCGGTGGCGGCAGGAGAGCCGATCGTCGAAACCGAGTCCAAAGTGGTTGGCGATTCGACCAGCGTCTTTGATTCGGCTGCCGTGATCAGCCTAGACGATGTGGTGGAAACCCTGGCAAATGATCAGGATCAGGCCGACCCATCCGAGGAATCGGAAATTTCGGCACTGGACTCATTCTTCGCGTCGATGAACTAATCGTCGCAGAGAAAAGCTTCGGTCTGAAACCAATTTTCGCGAGCGTGACGTAGAGTTCGATTGGAAGGTCCCCTTTCAATGGAATTCCGTGTCACGCTCGTTTTGCATGTTTCTGAAGCGAGTTGGGAACCAAATGGACGTTCGTCGGCTCAAAACACTGTGAAATAGGCGGCGGATACTAGTTTTTACGCAACTCATGCAGTCGGCCGACATGCGCAAACGGGCTTCTCAATCCTCTTCGAAACGCCGCGAAGCACGCTCCCGCCGAGCCAATTCGCGACGCCCGCTGACGCTGCAATTGTTGGAAACCCGCCGCGTGATGGCCGCCGGAATTCCTGTGGGAGCAACGACTTCGGACACGGCGGAGTTCTTCCTTGGAAGCATCACCGTCACGCCGATCTTCCTCGATTCGACCGGCCAAACGGATCCCAAGACGCAAAATTGGACCGAGGGCGAGATCGATGCGGTGATGTCCGAGATCACCACCGGATTGAACTGGTGGGTGGACATGTTGGACCAAATGAACACGGTCCACACGTTGGAATTCGTGATCGACGACACCTACGCGCAGAATCCACTGCAGATTCCCACCGAGCCGATTGATCGCACCAGCAATCACTACAGCAGTTACGTCGGGCAATTTTTGGACGACGCCGGCATCCCTTCCAACATGACGTTGGACGAAGGCATGTTCGCCTTCAACTCGTCCCAGCGAGAAGCGTTCGGCACCGATTGGGCGTTCTCGCTGTTCATCAGCGATTCCTCCGATGACCAAGATGGTTTCTTTGCCAGCGGCGGATCGTTCCGAGGCGCTTTTGCCTTCCCCGGCGGTTTGTACATCATCGCTCCGTCGACTCGTCCAGCCCGAACCTTCGCCCACGAAGTCTCACACATGTTTTGGGGATTGGACGAATACGCGGGAGGCGGAACGTACTCGCAGAGCCGCGGCTACTACAACACTCCCAACGACAACGCGGAAGACAACCCCGCACCGGGATTCGTTCAGCAACCCAGCATCATGGCCGGCGGCAACAACCTGGTGAACGGATATCAGAATTACGAATCACCTGCGACCACGTTGGCGATGCTCGGCTGGCAAGACACCGACGGCGACGGGATCTTCGACGTGCTGGACGTGCCACTGAATTTCAGCGGTTCAGGCCACTTCGATTCGCAAGCCAACCGGTTCCATTTCGAAGGCTCGGCATCCTCCGCCACACTGATCAACCAGAATCCATCCGGGCCGCAAAGCGACATCACGCTGAACCGGGTTTCGGAATTGCAGGTGTCGATCAACGGTGGCGAATGGACCACGTTGGAATCACCAGACACCGCGACCGCCGAGTTCGATCTGCAGTTTGATGTCACGCCATCGATGACCAGCGTCTCGCTTCGCGTCATTGACAATACAACCGGCGTGACCAGCGAAACGTTGACCGCCACGCGTTCTCGCCCTTTAATCGCCGACGCGCCCGTGGCCGGCTATGTCTTCCTGGACGACAACGGCGACTCCTCTCGCAGTGAATTCGAAACGCTGCTTGAAGGAGTCCAATTCGAAGTGCTCGCGTCCGATGGCGGCGCACTACCCAGCGGAACCTTTGACATCGACGACGTCGCACTCAACACGGATGTCCCGCCGGTCGACGGCATGACGTTCCGGGCGATGGGCAGCAACGTCAACACGAACGTCCAAATTCGCGACGAAAACGGATTGAATGGCGAACCGATGATCCACGTGCTGGATCGCAACCTGAATCGCTGGTGGCCGGGGCTCGATTCCCGTTTGGGTTTGGAAGTCGAATTTGATGAGCCCGTCGGGCACTTGGAAGTCGACATCATCGGTTTGCACGACGACAGCTACGGCCGCGTCCAAGCGTTCGACAGCCAAGGCAATTTGCTGACGCGAGTCACCACGGACATTCGAAACACACCTAGCGGTTCGCTCGCCGAGGGCGAAACTTCCACGTTGGTCTTGGAGGATCCCGAAGCTCGCATTCACCGCATCGAGATCGCCGGACACGCATCAACGTCGATCGCGGTGCTCGGTGTGCGACACGGCATGGAAGCAGAAATCGTGACCGATGCCTCGGGTGCATTCACACAAACGAATTTGGCGGACGGGCAGTACCAACTTCAGTGGCAACCGACTCAGGTGATCCACTCCATCACGAACACGACCATCACCGTTTCGGGTGGCGAAATCGTTTCGGGAGTGAACCTGAATGGCGGCTTGGCTGAGATCGCTGCGACGCGGGTCGACAGCCCACGCTACAACACGGACCTGGGCGAAGACGTCAACGGCGACGGTTCGATCACCGCACTGGACGCACTGCAAGTCATCAACGATCTGAATTTGAACGGCGACCGTTCGCTCACTTTCAATGAGACCTCAGGCCCGAAAATTGACGTGTCCAACGATGGCGTCATCTCGGCCTTGGATGCTTTGCGAGTCATCAACAAGCTGAACGAACTGGATGGCAACTCCGAACCAGCCGGCGAATGGGTTGCCGACAACGGTGACAGCATCGGTGGCGGCGACGAAGGTGGCTCATTCCAATCCACCACTCAATTGGTATCCGCCTCGTCCGACGTGCTTGCGCCGCAGTCCGAGTCCGCTTTTGGGCCGGCACGAGACGCCATCTTCCGCGACGACGAAACGCTCGGCGAAATTCTCGGCGTCGAACAAAAGCTCATCGCAGCGAACGCCTAGCGGACACCGCTTTTGCGGAACGAAAGGCGATCGCGTTCCCACCCTGCCGCATTCCGTTCCCTCGCCACTCGATTCCCGCCAACACACCGACCCACCCGAAGACTCACGCGGCGATTCTCTAACCAACCCGTGAATTTTCACCACCATAAGTTTGCGACAGACAGTGCGAATGTATAGGCTATGGCGTTTCACCCGCCCACAATCTCGCCTTAAAGCACGCCATGAACGACCGTCGTGACTTCCTAAAATCGTCCACCGTTGCCGCCACGCTGGCAACCACCGCTCTCTCCAGCCAACCCGCATCGGCAGCGCCCGCGGGTAGCAACGAACGCATGCGGATCGGCTTCATCGGCCCCGGCGGTCGCGGTTTTGGCGCCCACGTCAAATCGCTCTGCAAACATCACGAACAAGGCCGCAAGATTGACTTGGTAGGCGTCGCGGAAGTCTTCGAATCGCAACGAGACAAAGTCGCGGACCACATCGAAAAAGCGACCGGTACCAAACCGGCCAAGTACGTCGACTACCGCGAAATGATCGAGAAAGAAAACCTCGACGCGGTCTGCATCGGAACCCCTGACCACTGGCACCATCGCCAAACCATCGACGCTCTCGAAGCCGGTCTGAATGTCTACTGCGAAAAGCCCATGACCAAGACGGTCCAAGAGGCTTTCGATGTGGAAGACAAATGGCGGGCGAGCGGTAAAGTCATGCAGGTCGGCGTTCAGTCAACCAGCTTGCCCGTATGGGATGAAGTCAACGCGTTGCTGCGGGAAGGCAAACTCGGCAAGGTCCTCGGGTTCCAAACCGAATACTTCCGGAACTCCGATGTCGGCCAATGGCGTTACTACAAACTCACGCCTGACATGACTCCCAAAACCATCGATTGGAAACGTTGGTTGGGAACCGAGCACGACTTGGCCGAGGACATGCCATTTGACCGCGAAGTCTACAAGCAATGGCGTCGCTTCTGGCCCTTCGGCAGCGGCATGTTCACGGACTTGTTCGTCCACCGCACCACTTCCATGTTGAAGGCAACCGGATTGCGAGTTCCCGGCCGAGTCACCGGTGCCGGCGGCGTGTACTTGGAATACGACGGTCGTGATGTGCCCGACGTGGCCACCGTTGTCGCCGACTTCAACGAAGGCGTGCAGGGCCTGATCACCGCCACCATGTGTAACCAGGAATCTCGCGTCAATCAGCTGATTCGTGGTCACTATGGAACCTTCACCTTCGGCAATGGCGAATCCTTCGACGGCTTCGACTTCATCCCTGAACGTGGTCCCGTGACTCACGTTCGCCAAGACGCCGAACGGATCAAAACCAATCCCGTCGACAACACGACCATGGCTCACTTTGCCAACTGGTTGGATGCCTGCGAAGCCGGCGACCCATCGTTGTGCAACAACCAACCCGACCTCGGTGCGGCCGCGATGTCCGTGGTGAACCTCGGTGCTCAAAGCTACCGCAAAGGCAAAGTGTTCTTTGTCGATGAGGATCACAACATCTCGGATCAAGACCCAGGCTGGGCCGCGAAATGGGAAAAGCGTTCTGCCGAAGGCGGACCGGTAGCTCACATTCCAGGTTGGAACGCGGGCGATTACGGAAGCAAACAACGCGATCCTGACTACATGGAATACGGCGGGCCTTGGATCGACGGTAAAGATCCAGCGCAAGGCTGATCAGCCACGCGGTTGGCAAAAGACCGCTTCTCACCAACGTCAGAACGGGCAACAAAAAAACGGGTCGCAAACGCGGCCCGTTTTTCGTAGGTCAATTCGTAGAATGCCGTCGCGTTGACGCGAACCGATCAGGCAACGCCCAAACCAGCTCGTAGCTTTGCCAAATGTTCGGGCACCGCTTCGAAGGCGTCATCGTCTTCGTACTCCAGCACGACGTAACCTTGGTAACCCGCGTCGCGAAGGATCTTCCCCACACGACCGTAATCCGCTGGCGAACGCTCGCCACTGGGCGATTTCGTGAACGGCTTGACTTGCACGTTCACCGCATAAGGAACGCAAGCCTGCAAATCCTCGTACGGATGATCGGACTCAAAGTTGCCGGTGTCCAAATTGATTCCCACCCACGGGGAATTGATCCGATCCATGATTTCCAACATCTGATCCGCAGTCAGGCGACCGTGGTTTTCCACCCCCAAAAAGACGCCACGTTTGGCCGCGTGATCAGCACACCGCTGAACAGCCTCGATCGCTTCATCCATTCGCGCTGGTGACTTGGCCAATTGAGCCGCCGTGCCGGCAAAGAACCGAATGTGCGGAGCCCCTAACGTGGATGCCAAATCGATCCATCGCATCGCGTCGGCGATTTCTTGGTCGTAATGTTCCCCTTTGCCAACCGTGAAGTTGTTACCGATGGCGGTGCCGCTGATTTCGATGCCTCGCAGGAACGCTTGGCGACGAAGCTCCAACATCGACGCTTCGGAGGGAAATCCGTCTGCCTCGGGCGTCATGAAGTACGCCGTCAGCTCAGCAGCCTCAACGCCCATTGCGACGCAGTAATCCAAAAAGTCGATCTGCGTCAGACCCTCGCTGACGTCGCGTCGGAAACTGACGCCATCCGGGACGCTGCGATGCTTTTGCTGCTTTCCCTTCATGTAGCGATAGAAAGGACGCAGCGAATAACCTGCGATGCCGATCCGGAAGCGAGGCGGTCCAGACCGTGGAATGGGTGGACGACCCAACGCGGGCAAACTCGCTGCTCCCAGACTTACCGCCGATGCACCAGCAGCGAATTTCAGCCATTCGCGTCGCGACGCGGATGAACTCAGGCCTTGCGTTCGGCCAGCAACACTCGGAACAGAGACAGCGGATTGGATTTGTGGCATCGAGTGACCTGGATGGGCAATTCGTTGAGCAAGTCGTCCATGTTCAGATCCGTTCGCCAACCCAAGTGCCGAGTCAGGCTTCCGGCGGAATCGACGACTCGAGCGATCAACGGATTGGGGCTGCGGAAATGATTGATGACCAGGATTTTACCACCTGGACGACACACCCGCACAAGCTCACGCATCATTCGGTCGGGCCGAGAGACAACACTGATCGTGTGAAACGACGTCACGAAATCAAAGCTCGCATCTTCGAATGTCAATTCTTCCGCGTTCATCGGCTGAACCGAAATGTGGTTCCACTCGCGCTGCTCGATCAGATCCTCCGCTTCGGCCAGCATCGATTCGCTCAAATCCACCCCCGTCACATTCGCGTGATGCGGGTAGGAATCCAACGACAAACCGGTACCGACGCCCACTTCCAAAACTTTGGCCTGAGCCGGAATGTTCAGAGCAGCGACATTACGAAGAATGCGGCGACGTGCGACTGCTGGCCACAACGCTTGGTAGGCCGGAACGAGATTGTCATAGAGCTTGCTCTCGTGAGGCTTGGGCTCTTTTCCGCGTTTCTTATTCGCCGCAACGTCGCTCACTGGCTCACCTCGTTTCCGCCCGCCCTTGTCTGCCGAAGACTGCTCCGCAGAAGCCTCACCGACCGAACCGGCGTGAATCACGTCCTCCCCGATCTGGGAATTCGCATTCGGCGTTTCATTTCGATGTGACTCGGGATCCAACTTCAACATTTCAACTTCGTCCTCAGCTAGTCGACTGCCTGCCTGACCCCGAACATTCCTGATCGAGAAACGGTCAACGCAACCGAAAATGAACTTTGAATCACCAAAGAACCGGTTTCGGCAGCCAACAGCAGCGTGTTGACCCAACTTCCGTCTGGTTCTCTGCAGTTTCGCAGATTTCAGGCCAGTGTCATGCCTGATCTGATACCTGGAGCCCAAAACCAAGCGAATTTTGCGCCGCAATTACATGAGTTCTTCTTCTAGCAAATGACAGTACGCGTCGTAGCGTCGGGCATCAATCCGAGCGTCCGCAACTGCGTTTTTTACGGCACAGTCGTCTTCGGCCAGGTGCAAACAGTCCGGATAACGACAACCGCTCACGTAAGGCCGCAAATCCGGCATCAATCCCGCCACTTCGCTGGCCGAAATATCCCAAAGCTGGAATTGCCGTATCCCAGGCGTGTCAAAAACCGCCCCGCCGCTCTGCAGGGGGATCAACTGAGACGCCGTGGTCGTGTGTCTACCTTTGTTGTTGTCCGTGCTGACCGCACCGATCGCCAATCCGAGCCCTGGCTGAACCGCATTGAGCAAACTGCTTTTGCCCACGCCGCTTTGGCCCGCCAGAGCCGTTTGGCGGTTTTGCAGCAAGGCTCGGAGGTACTCGATGTTTTGCCCCGTTTCGGCTGAAGTCGGCAAAACGCGGTAGCCCATTGACGAATAAACGCCAATCAGTGGTTGCAAATCAGCCAAATCGACCAAGTCAATTTTGTTGATCACAACAATCGGTTCGATCTGACACTGGTGGGCTGTCAAAATCATTCGGTCGATCAACGTCGGTTTGATCCCAGGTTGCTCGGCGCTGGCGATGATCAGCATCGCATCGATGTTTGCAACCAGAACATGTTGCCGGCCGCGACTGGTACGGCTGATCATCCCCGTCCGTGGTTCGACCCGTTCGATCATCCCATCCGCTTCGGACTTCAGCGACACGCCGTCGCGAGATTCGGCTCGAAACCATACCCGATCGCCCGCAACGATCACGTTGCGTTGGCTGGTGCTCAACGATTTCAAAACCTGTCGCACGGCGCAGGCATACAGCACGCCGTCGTCGCCCAACACTTTGCTTTGCAATCCGTGCACACTCAGCACGCGACCATGCAGCAGCTTTTCTTCATCCACATCCAAGTGAACATGCATGCCCGCCGCGGAATCCGGTGATGCGTCGGCACCGTGAATGGTGCGTTTGCGGGTCAGTTCGCCTTTGCCGCTGAGCCGTTCGGATTGAACGGCGTCATCCACCTGCGAAGCATCTTCGCGAAAGTCGCGGGTGAAATCCCCGCGACGGACGCGTCCTTGGTGCTTCTTGCGAAAGTTCGCTCGAAATTTACCGCTTCGCTTTTTCGCCAAGGGTCACTCTTCGCGTCGAGCGGAGGTGTTGGCGGCGCGTTCGGCGGCACCCTCAGGAGCCATGATCTGTTCGACCTTGCCTTCTTCGTCTCCCAATCGCTTGTGAATCGAAGGTCCGATCAGCTCGGTCAATTCCATCTCGCTGAGTTCTTCCCGATCCAACAACGCGCGAGTGATCGTTTCCAACTGCCCACGATGTTCGCGCAGCAACTGCTCGGCTTTTTGGTCGGCTTCCAACAAAATCCGAGCGACCTCCTCATCAATCAGTTCTTGCGTGTGTTCACTGAACTGACGTTGCTGATGAATTTCGCGACCCAAGAACGGATCCTCGTCCGTGGTCTTGTAACTCACCGGGCCAATCTTCGGACTCATACCCCAGTGGGTCACCATCCGACGAGCGATGCTGGTGGCACGCTCCAGATCGTTTTCCGCACCGACACAGGTCTCGGTGTAGATGATTTTCTCCGCTGCACGACCACCCAGCAGAACAATCAACTGGTGCTCGAGTTCCTTCTTGCTCATGCTCAACCGATCTTCGTTCGGCACGTACTGAGTCACCCCCAACGCGCGGCCTCGCGGAATGATCGTGACCTTGTGAACGATGTGCGAACCTTCCAAATGCCACGCGGTCAACGTGTGGCCGGCTTCGTGATACGCGGTCTTTTCTTTCTCGCTATCGAGCAAGACCTCTTCACGTTTGGCGCCCATCAGAATCTTGTCGCGAGCGTAATCAAAATCGCTCATCTCGACGATCTTCTTGTCATTGCGAGCCGCCCAAAGAGCCGCCTCGTTGACCATGTTGCGAATGTCGGCTCCGGTCAATCCAACCGTTCCCGCTGCCAATCGATGCAGGTCAACGTCGTCGCCCAGTGGCACATCGCGAACGTGAACCTTGAAGATCTCTTCGCGACCTTTCATCGTCGGCCGTCCAACGGTCACGTGACGATCAAAGCGTCCGGGACGAAGCAACGCTGGATCCAAAACGTCCGGCCGGTTGGTCGCCGCAATCACGATCACCGCGTGAGCGCCGCCGAAACCATCCATCTCACCGAGAATTTGGTTCAGCGTCTGTTCGCGTTCATCGTGTCCGCCACCCAACCCAGCACCACGTTGACGCCCCACCGCATCGATCTCATCGATGAAGATGATCGATGGTGATTGGTCCTTGGCGGTCTTGAACAAGTCGCGAACTCGGCTGGCACCGACACCAACGAACATCTGAATGAATTCACTGCCGTTGACGCTGAAGAATGGCACCTCAGCCTCACCCGCGACGGCGCGAGCCAGCAACGTTTTCCCAGTTCCCGGAGGTCCATTGAGCAACACGCCCTTGGGAACCTGACCACCGAGCTTCTGAAATTTCTCGGGCGTCTTCAGGAAGTCCACGATCTCCTGCAAGTCCGCTTTGACGCCTTCCAAACCCGCCACGTCGTTGAACGTGATGATTTTGTCCGTGGCCTCAAACTTTTTCGCGGGGCTCTTGCTGAATCCCGATAGGAATCCGCCGCCCATCATGTCGTTCCGCGTTCGGCGGATCATCATGAAGATGAAAAAGAAGATCGCCAGCGGCAAACCAACCAACACCAGCAAGTTCAGCAGTGCCGCCGTGTTGTCCGGCGGAGCAAACTCCCAATCTTCGATGTTTCGCTTCTCAAGATCAGCCGCCAATTGAACGGCGTAATCCGAACCGGCCGGGCGAGTGAACTTGAACCGCTTCAGCAATTTCTCTGCTTTGGCGTCCCCGTCCGCTGTTTCGCTTGTGGGTGCATCGGGTCGCGTTTTGAACGTCCCGTAGACTTCGATTTCGCCGATCCGCACCGACTCGATGTTGTTCTTCTCGAGTTCGCTTCGGAAGAAGCTCGCGGAGATCGTCGAGGATGGCTCCGGTTGATTGAAAAACAGCATCGCGGCCAACACCGTGATCACCAACGCGATGATCAGCGGATTGCCCCCGCGGCGTCCCGTCGAGACCTCTTCGTTCTTGGACTTATCCGAAGAGTTCGATTCGGAATCCTTTTTCATACCGTTTTATCCTCAAATTTCGCTTTTCGTTGGCACTGGCGAATGCTCGCAATCGCCCGCCTGTGCAAGGAGTGTACCGCGAGGGCGGAAAGTTGACTAACCGGACCGAAACGCGAATTTTGGTTGGGAAAACGCTCAGGCACTGATCGGATGATCCGAGGTCGGCGAGTCATCGCATCCAACCCAAAATTCGCTTCCAAACGATTCCCCCGCCGCAGCCACGTGTCCGCAACCGTTTCCCGTTTCCCGGCGGGAAGCTTCGTGACACGGTTGAGTCAGTCCTTTGATACCGAATATCCGGTCCGGCGGTTCACCGGACCCGCCCCGTCGAAATGGCAGTCTGCTAGCTGCAAGATCTGCCATCGACGGCCAGACGCTGCCCGTTTTCGCCCTCAACAAAGCCCATCAAACCAGCGTGGACAACGCCGCGAAGGTGAAATCAACCTTCGACCTTGTACAGGTGATTCTTCGTTCGCAGCAACAGCCCGTCTTCGAACGGTACCGGACTGGCAACTGTGAACTGTTCGTCGTCTTCGACTTCGTTCGTTTGCAACAACTTGGGCTCCGCATCGCCGGCGATGTTTTCAACCACCGAGGTGACCCCCGCCTCGTCCGTGATGTACAAGCGGTCGCCGACAATCAAAGGCGAACTGCTATAGCTGGCTCGGGTTCGCTCCAACTTAGTTTGCCACAACGTTTCGCCAGTTTCCGCCGACAAAGCGTAGAGCGTGCCTCGGTCCTGTTTGCCGTCTGACATGACATAAACCACACCGTCTTTCGCTGCCGGTGTCGGAACGTCCGATCCCACGTCATCGCGTTCCCAAAGAATCGCCGCCTTGGCCGCCGCAGCATCTTCGCCTGCCGCGATCAACGCTTCCATGTCGACGCCCGTCAACGTTCCGCCTCGCGAATAGGGACAGGCAATCACATTGCCCGTGATGACCGGTGAAGCGATCGAGCGGTAATACTTTTCCTGATTCGGATTGAAACCGCCCAGCGTTCCCAGACGCTGACCGGTTTTCGCATCGGTCAGCGTGAGGTGGTCCGCTCCCATCACGGCGACGACTTTTTTACCGTCAATTTCCGTCGCCAAAGGTGTTGAATAGCTCTGAGCGGCCTCCTCCGGAGCCGGCACCATGCGGTCGTCCTTCCACGCCATCTCGCCTGATTCAATGTCAAAGGCAACGATGTAGCTCGGCCCGGTTTGCATCACGGCCACCACGACCAAACCATCGACGATCATGGGGGACGATCCCAAGTCCCACCACAAGGTGTCTTCGCCAAATCGTTCCTGCAGGTTGGTTTTCCAAACAACCTTTCCGTTCAAATCACAACACGCCAAATCACCACTTCGGAAATAAGACACCACGTGCGATCCATCAGTCACCGGTGATGGGTTGCTGCCGCTACCTTTGCGATGCTTGTTGCCGCGGTCTTCGCCGAGCGACGTTTGAAAGGTGATTTCCAACGAATCGAGATCGATTCCGAGCAGATGGTTCTTGCCGTCCACACCGCTGGTCAAGAAAGCCCGGTTGCCAACGACGATCGGCGTGCTCGCGCCGCTGCCGGGGATCGTGCATTTCGTGGTGTCCGCTTCGGACCACTTCACGGGATAGTCGCCACTGGGAGCAACCCCCTGTTGCGTTCCGCCTCGCCACTGCGGCCACACGACCTGGGCGTTTTTATCGGACGCAACCGATTCAGCGGCTTGGATTGCATTGGATGCAAACGCAGCAATTCCAAAACAACTGGTCAGCAAGGTCCAACGAACAAACGAAAGCGATGTCGGAAGGTGGGCGTCGGACATCAAGTGTTCTCCACAGAGAGGGCGGAAGGAGATGGGGTGGGAAACCGCCATTGTGAAGCACCCGGCGAGCAAATGAAAGCACGCCTGCCCTCGCCCTTTGCGAATCGCGTGTTCACACGTCGTGAATCACAAACTCGGACTGCTGATTCACGTCTCGCTCGTTGCACGCGATTTCGTGCAAACAGTTCACTGAGCGAGTTCACTGCGGTCGATTCAATTCGCCCAATCAGCTCAGTTCATGCCTGGTCCGACTCAACGCCGGAAAAGGAAGAACGATCCGTTGTCTGCGACTTGGAACAATGGGTTGCGATAACGTTGCTTCGGTCGCGTCACGCCGGGACGGAAAGCGAATCCCAGCGAGATGTTCCACCCTTCGGACTCGTTGGCATCCAGTGGCGTGTCGTCTCCCGGAGAGAAATACGCCGAACCGAGCAACAACGACCAATTGGTCTGTAGCGGGATCTCCATCTCGCTGCCCCAGATGAAATGTTCTTCGCTGGTGCCACCTAAGAACGCGGTCATGTGACCAGTCGTTCCCATGGTGCGGCGATAAAACGCTCGGTATTGATCGACTGGTTCGATGACTTCGGTGCTGGTGAAACCGCCGGCTTCCGTCGTGACGGTTTGATCCGTTACGCCAGCCATGAACTGGAATCCAAACTCGTGACAAGCCGAGGCTTTCCAGCTCAGCTCTCCTCGCAGTTGAACCAAATCACTTTGGTAGTACCAATCTTGGTTCATGTAATCGACCACCAAACCGTACTGCAATCCGTAGTCGACTCGACGGAACAAACCGCCGGTGACGAAGACTTGGTGCATCCGGCCGCTGGTGAATTCTTCTCCTTCTAAATTGGTCTGGGTTGCGCGAACACCAAGTTGAGCCGACAGGTCCAGCCCCAACCAATTGCGAAGATCACGACCTTCGTTGAATCCTTGATAAAAACCAAAACTGCCACTGCCGCGCCGAGGCTGTCCGTTGGCGTCCAAAGCGGGGTAGTTCATCGGCGATTTGAACGCTTGCGAACCCGCGAAGAAAGAAAAACGACTCCAGTCGACTCGCAAGATCGGCAAGAACAATGGAAAGCAATCGATCTCGGCACCGCCGCACATTCCATCGCAACCGCCATCACAAAAGCCACTGTCGCAGAAACCGCTGTCACAACCGGACATCAACTGGCCACTGCAAGCATCGCAACTGCAAACACCATATTCTTCCAAACCACAACCAACCTCAAATCCGCAGCTGGCTTCCATTCCGCACCCAGGACCGCCAAGGACGCCGCCCGAAGCACATGCCGCACAATCACATCCGCCGTCGACGAAGCTGACCGGCTGAACCGAACCGTTCATCGGTTTCGCAACAGGCTGTTTCACAGGCCTCTGTTTCGCGATTTGCCTTTTGGCGACAGGCTGTTTGGCCGTGCGAGAATCCGGTTGCCACGCATTGGTGGCACGCGAATTTTGCGCGTGCGATGTGGGAGCAGGACGACTCAGGTAAATTTTGTCGGCGGCCGCCAGTGGCGATTGTGTCACGGTCTGTGAAACGGTCGCTGCAGCCAGAATCGCCAATGGCAGATGGCCAGCAATCAGGCACAACAATCGACGGGGAATGGTTATCATGAGACGTCACTGCCGGAATAGGAACATGGAACCTTCTTCTTATCGGACGTCACAACCCTCCTCATGAATAAATCTTGCGCAACCGGAACCATCGCCATTTCTTACCTATACCCACAGCGTCCTGCCCGAAGAAGTTTCACGGCCTTCCAATCGATCACCTACGTCGCATTGGCGGTTGCTTTGGCTGGCTTTTCACCGTCGGTGCGGGCTCAGGAAACTGAAGCGGCGACCTCAAACGAACTGCCAGACGATTTCTGGACGGAGGTCGAATCGCCTGTCTACCCACGCGGCGCGGTAATGTCCGCGGACTCATTGTTCGTCGTGGATTCGGATGCTCCCGGCGTATGGAAAGTCGAGTGGCCAGCAACCGAGGCCAGCAAACCCGTTTTGCAGGTCACCGGTTCGCGATATCTTCGGAAAACCATGAATCGCCCGTTCTGCGCCACGCCTCATCCCGAGTCGGGTGTCTTGGTCGGTGACGCGGCGACTCGCGAAATTTATCATGTGACACCGGATGAAGATGGTCCGGCAGGTCAAAACGCAAAGCCTCTGAACAATGGCTTTCTCGGCATCCCAATGGCTCTTACCGTTTCACCGGAAGGAAAAACGATTTACGTGGGCGATGCCGAACGTCGCGCCGTGTTTTCACTTCCCATCGACGGCGGCCAGCCTGAATTGGTCGTGCGAGTGAACGCTCGCGGTTTAGTCTTTGATGAAGACGGAGGCTTGTGGGCGGTCACCCCCGATGCGGAGGCGGTGGTCAAAATCGATGTCGAAAACAAATCCAGCGAAGCCGTGGTCACCGAGCGGCCTTACGGATTTCCCGGCGGCATCGCTTGGCACGACGGGACGGGCTTTGTCTCGGACGTTTACGGCAAATGCGTTTGGACCTTCACGGCCGACGGCAAAACGGAAAAGTGGTTCGAAGGCGATCTGCTGAAAGGCCCCGTCGGAATGAGTGCAACCGCGGACGCCGTGATCGTTTCCGATCCGAAATCCAAGCAGGTCTTCCGCATCGATCGCGAAAGCAAAGAAGCCACGCCGCTGTTTGAAGATTGAACAATCAACGCTGCGTAAGAAGCTTCGCGGATCGAAGTTCAATTCGTTTGGAAAGGCTTCGGCTCGATCGTTTCCAAGGGACTGTCATCCCGAGCGAAGAACATCAGGTGCTGCCAAGGCAACTCGTTGTACTCACGCACCAACTTCAAACCTGACGCTTCGTACTCTTTCATGATTTGAGCCTTCGACATTTTGTGCAAAGGCTTGATCGGCACTTGGGGGTCTTCCGCGCGGTATTCCAACAACGCGATGACGCCATCCGATTTTAGCGATCGCCGGATGTTCCATAGCATCGACTCAGGATGCGAAAACTCGTGGTACACATCCACCAACAAAACCAAGTCGACTTGGTCGGCAGGCAAATTCGGATCGTCCACGGATCCGAGAATCGGCTGAATATTCTCAACCTTGTTGCGAATCATGTTTTGCCGGAGCTTTTGCAACATCTCTCGCTGAATGTCCACCGCCAAGACGGTTCCGTCGAGCGATTCATCACTGGCCGGATCAGTTGAAGCTGCTTCTTCGGATTCGTCCTCTTCCGATGCGTCCTCGCTCGCGGGCTTCACCGCCACCGCGCGAGCCATCGGAATGGTCCAGTAACCATTTCCGCAGCCCAAATCCACGATGGTCATGCCGGGTTTCAAACCCAAACGCTCGAACGATTCTTCCGCGTTTTCCTCATCGTTGCGTTCGGGTCGCACCAGCCACCCCGCCCCGAGGTGAGACATCGGCTGGGCCACGATTCGGCCCATGTAAGTTCGACGAGCCTTCTCCACCGGACGCGGTCGATCGCCGTCGTTGGCCTTGGCCGGATTTGATCGCTCTTCACCAGAAACCTCGGCCGATTCGGAATCCGTGACCGCGGTTTCCTGCCCAATCGCCGCGCCCGGGGCAAACGAAAACTGCAACGCCAAGACCGCAATAAGAATCGCCGTCCAAACGGCAAAAGAAGTTTGCGTCCGCATGTTTGTTCCAATCAAAAAGTTTGTCGCCGCGGAAGAGAGTGGCTGGCCTGTTTACTCCATCATAGCCGAGAAGCGTTTCGCGACCGCGATTTCGTGATCCAACACAGAATCAATTTGCGGTGGCTGAACGTGGCAAACCACGATTCGCGGACGACTGCATGATTGAGCGGCGTAGCGTCGCTTTTCGAGTCAGTCGTCTTCGCTGATTGCCAACTCGAACTTTGGCTCAAACGCGTTTTCGAAGTCATAGACGTCGTCGAAGTCTTCTCGCCGATCGCTTTCGCTTTTTCGCATCTGCTCAATGCGGATCAAGTTGTATACCAATTCGCCAAAGTCGCTGGTGCTTCGCAGGCCCCAGTTTTCCAGCACCATCTTGGCCAAGTATCCAAATTGGTCGATTGCATACAGCCGGCAGGCTTCGCAAAGCTGCTGGCCCGTCAGGTGTCGCGGCGTATCACTGTTGGGATCATCCGTCGGGCCAAATCCTAACGGCCCGATTTGCTCCAAATTCTCGTGAGCGAATTGCAGAGCTTCGCGGATGAACTGGTACGCCTCGAGCTTGTATCGGGTGTCGTCTCGCAGGAGGTCCTGCATGGCTTTGACGGGAGAAGGCATGGCGGAGAATCGATGAATGAAAGGGTGTGATTCCGACGGGTCAGCGTTTGCGTTGTTTGGGGGGATCCCCGCTTCCGCGTTTTGTCACGCTGACCACATCAGCCGCCGGAATCATAACGCGTCGATGGTCTTCGGTCTTGACCACTAATTGCTGGGCTAAGATGTCTTGGGCCAAGACCTTCGCCGCACCGTCTCGCGTCAAAATCTCGCTTCCGACGGGCGGCAATTCCTCAGCCATGCTCTCGTACGTATCAAATTCGTAACGCAAGCAACACTTCAGCCGGCCGCAGCGGCCCGAGATTTTTGCCGGATCCAACGAGGCTCGTTGCAACTTGGCCATTTTCATGGAAACCGGCGGCATCTTGCTCAGAAAACGACTGCAGCAAACTTCCTGACCACAATCACCGTAATCCGCCAGCAACTTTGCCTCGTCTCGGATCCCGATTTGCCGCATTTCGATCCGAGTTTGGAATTCTCGGCCGATCAATTTCACCAATTCGCGAAAGTCGATCCGACCGTCGGCAACGAAATAAACGACGACTCGTTCGCCGCCCAGAAGCCGCTCGACATCCACCAATTGCATGGGGAGCTTCAGCTTCTTGACGCACTCGTTGGCAGTGTTCAGGTCCTTCCGCGTCATGTCCGACATCTGGGACCAATCACCTCGGTCCGTGGCATCCAACCGGCGAATGATCTTTCCCTGAACCGGTTCCGACTTGCCTTTCCGCGGGACCTGATTAACCGCTTCGTCGGTCGCTTCGCAGAGAACCGTCGCGATTTCAGTCCCTCGGTCCGTGCGAACCACGACTTCATCGCCGTAACGAAACGGCTCGCAAGCCGACATCACGCCCAGCAGACGCATGGAACCGTAACGGCAAACATACCCGTCCGAAGGAACGCGTCGTTGACCAGATGCGGTCTCTTTCGGCGAACTAGCATCCACAGATGGTTCGCAGTCAACAGGATCGTTGGTGGACGCGGGGGAAGTATCGATGGGACCGTTGAACGTCGAGGTTCGGGAAAACCGTTCGACATCGCTGCCGAAAACACGAGCGTGCAAACCATGATTGAGAATGCACGCCTCGTGATTTTAACCTGCAAACCGTCCGTTTGACCACGAGTGCTTGATCATGTCCGCTTAACCAAGCGTGCTCGGGTCGCGGATAGGGCGTTCGAAGGCCGGCTGTTCTTTGCTTCTTCCGTCGAAGCATTGATGGAGGCCGGAAGGACGTGGTTCACTTGCGAACGTGCTTCAGTGCCAACAAGCAATACGCGGTGACCAGTTGGCGATCGCCCTCCATCCAACGTTCTGCGTCCCGGTTGACCCACGATCCGTCTTCTTGCTGAACCGACTCCAGCTTGTCGACCAAGTCGGCTCGCCAATCACGCGAGCCCGAATCGGTGGTTTCAACAACTTCCAATTCCGCCACATCCAGTGCTTTCGCAAAGGTGTGGTAATAGTAGTACTGACCTTGTGCTCCCATGCCGGGGTTGTTGTCCAGCGTGTAGTGCTTGCGAATGAAATCCAGCGCCGCGTTGACCCGCGGATCATCCTGAGTCAGTCCCGCATAGATCATGCTTTTCAATCCGGCGTAAGTCATCGAACCGTAGCTTCGCAGTCCACCATTGGCCGATTCGCCCGCCTTGCTTTGGCCGCCAGCCGCCGGCGTGTAGTAAAAGCCGCCGTCGCCGATCTTGTCCGCATGATCCGTGTCGTTGCCTTCTTGCGGCAGGTTTTGCGTCCGGCTGACGAACATCAACGCCTTTTGAATCGACTCATCTTGTGCGTCCGTTCCGAGATCGCGGAGAGCTTCGATCAGGAAAGCCGTGTTGGAAAGATCGGGTCGGGAATGGCTGCCGTAGCCGGCGCCGCCATAGGCCGTGTCGCTCGGTTTGGCACCTTCTTCTTCGTCCCACTGGATGTCTTTGAGGAACGCTTTGGCACGATCCAGTTGGCTATCGTAGCGTCCGTCTTCGTTGGCTCGGTTCAACGCCATCGCTGCCGTGGTAGTTTCGTAATTGCGATGTTTGGAACCCGTCGCATAGATGCCGCCATCGGGTTGGACCTTGCTTTCCAAATACTTCAACGCTTTCGCGATCACCGGATCTGCCTTAGCGGCCTCGGGACGATGTTCCAAGATTGCTCGAACGCAGAGCCCTGTCACCGCCGCACCGGTTTCGCCGCTGAAGGCACCTTCGTCGCTTTGGCCGCGAGTCCGCAAAAATTCGATCCCGCGATCCACCATTCGATCGATTCGTTGATCCATCGAAGCGGAAGCAACCGAGGACGACGCGTCTTCCGCCCAGACGCTCGTTGGCGTGAGGCCAGCCAGACAAGTGGTTGCCGCGAGCAAAACACCAAGACCAGCGGGACGGAGCGATCGAGCGGTTGTGAGAACGATGCGTTCGAGAGGCATCTCGGGTTCCTATTGAATTGGGAATGGAAGAGCTTGCGATGGAAGCAACTTGATTCGAAGAGCAGATCGCGGTGGTTCATCAGAGAAATCGCGAAATCTGCTTCGAAAGAGGCGTGCGAAAACCAGACCAATGATCCAAGGCACGCCAACTTCAATTGTCACCACTCCCCTGCCCTCAATCAATCATCCGCCCCATCCAACAACCGATCAAAAAAGCACCGCCTTAGAACAAATCCCCACCACCCTCTTTCCATTTGGTGCCACCCACCATTCATTGACACGTCCAACGCTCTCGTTACCATCTCACTGCTTCTTTTTCTCTCGCGGTGATGCATCCATGCCACGACCTCAACGATCCGAACAATTTGACTCGGCCGAAGTTTGCATCGTGCACGTCGTCCAACGCTGCGTCCGTCGGGCTTTCCTTGCCGGAGTCGATTCCGAAACAGGCGCGGACTATTCGTTCCGCAAAGAATGGATTCGTCGCCGTATGGAGGCATTGGCGTCGGTTTTTGCAATCGATGTGCTGTCCTACGCGGTGATGAGCAATCACATGCACCAAATTCTCCGCAACCGTCCTGATATTTGTCGAACGTGGTCGGATGAGGAAGTCGCTATCCGCTGGCTGAAAGTTTTCCCGGGACGCCGGATGGATGACCACCTAGCCGAACCGACGGACAACGACGTGAAAATGCTGGTCAACAACCAGGAACGATTGGCGGAAATCCGTGGTCGCCTATCGGATATTTCGTGGTTCATGCGAGCCTTGGCAGAACCCATCGCTCGCATGGCCAACAAGCAAGACAAATGCACAGGTCGTTTCTGGGAAGGTCGATTTAAAGCTCAACGGATTGTCGATGAAGCAGGGTTGCTGGCGTGCAGCATGTACGTGGACCTGAATCCGGTCCGTGCCGCGATGGCATCGACTCCTAGCGACTGCATCCATACAAGTGCCTACGACCGCATGGAAGCGAGAAAGGGCCATCGAATTGAATCAGCAGCGTTCGAACTTCAACCCAACTCTGCAGAAGAAGCCGGCAGAGAAATCCGCGAAACTTCAGTGGATCAACTCGCCGCGAAACAAAGACGCAAGAAACGCAATCCGACAGGAAGACGCATTCCACGTGATGGTTGGCTGAGTCCTCTGACGCTTGCCGAAGACCAACTGTCCAACAGCCCACTTGCTAATTCGGAAGGAATCCGAAGCAGTGACCGAGGCTTCCTGAATCTTGCGTGGTCCGAATACCGGCGTTTGCTCGAATGGACGGCAAATCAAAAGGGTGGTTCAACATCCTATGATGTACCGAAGCCGCTTTCTCGCGTTCTCACTCGAATTGGTTTGGAGCCCAGTATGTGGAGAGAACTCGTATGGAACTGGCAAAGATACTTTGGCAAAACGGGACGCATCGGGCGGCCAGATTCACTTCGTAACGACGCCGAGCGGTCCGGTCGCCATCACCATCGCGGTCAGTCCGCTGCCGCCACGTGCTTTACATAGCCGGAAAGCACTTCTGCTTCTTCAGGGCTTCTTCGATTCTCGAGTGAGTTGTGCAAGCCGCTAGGACTTCTGCACGCCGATCCAGCAGTCACTACGAAGAGCGTTTGTTGTGTGCGGCACCGGAAGCTGCAACTTGTGCAATCTTCGCACTCCCTAACAATTTCACCAGCACTTTTCGCGCAGTCAAAGTCGAACTTTGATGTCGATTTGGGGAAAATCGTCGGCGGTCCAAAAAACAGATGGTGGGTGGCACCATTTGAAGAGAGTAGACGTCTGTGTAGCAGCATAGAGCTACGACTTGGTGCAGCGGTAGATAAATGCGGGAGGCATGTTCTTCCAGACCGTTGGGCTGCGATGGACGGACGGAAACGCTTGATGCAACTTCTTTGAAAACCGCTGGCCAGCAGGCAACACGACTCCCTGCCAGTAAGCAAACGTTGCGAATTGGCCGCCGGGAGCCAACACGTCCAGCGTGGCGTTCAGAATGCCATCTTGCAGACTGTCAGGAAACGACGCCCATGGCAAACCACAGATCACCGCGTCAACCTGTTCGATTTGCTGGTCCCGGCACAAATCCGCCACACGCTCCGCGGATTCCTCCAGCACCGTCGCCGAAGGACAACGCCGACGCGTGATCGATGCCAACTCAGCGGAACGTTCGATCGCGAAAAATTTGGCGTCCTGATGCAGGGAAGCCAAAATTGCCTCGGTGAAGACGCCCGTCCCAGGACCAAACTCGACAACCCCCCGAGCCGACTCCCAGTCGAACCATTCGACCATCCGCCGGACCAATCCGGGACTGCTGGGCCAGATCGCTCCCACCTGCGTCGGACTACGGGCGAAGTTTCTCAGAAAAGTCCAAGCTCCCCCCGAAGAACCAGGTGTGTGGTCGTGCGGCGCGGTGGTGTGATTCGATTCCGCTGACATGCAAACGTTGCTTCCAATACGAACAGAAGTTTGCAGTACGATAGTGATAGCTCTCTACTTTGACCATCACGTACCACGCCACGACATGCGTCCTCCGAACGATAACTCGACCGATCGTCAAACTTCGGACGAATTCAACATGACGCCGATGATCGATGTGGTGTTCCTACTCATCATTTTCTTCCTCGTCTCCAGCCATCTTGCTCGCCAGGAACATCGACACGCAGTCACGCTTTCGAAATCAAACTCCGCACTTCAAACCAGCATCGGCGAATCCATCGCAATCGCAATCGACCATCAAAACAAAGTCTGGATCCGAGGACAGCAAATCGACATTCCAGATCTCAAAAACTACCTGAATGGTCTTCACAACCCGTCTTCGCCCGCCATTCGGTTGAGAGTCGATCGCCAGGTCGGCTACGCAGTCGTAGAAACGGTTCTGCAATCGCTGCACGATCTTGGAATACGAAACGTTTCGATCGCGACTTTGCCTCAGCAACCCAATACCTAAACGAAATCGTTCGCATTCAACCGCCATTGTCGAAAGAGCCCCATCGCGGCGCTGGCATCCATCACCGGCATCAAATGGAAATCGATGAAGCGTCCTCCCACTTCAGTCAGATCGAACCGCAACATTGGCATGACTTCGATGATCGATGTCGTGTTCTTGCTGCTGGTGTTCTTTGTTTGGACCAGCAGCTTCGATGCTCCTGAGAAAGACCTTCCCGGCAACATTGCGATTGCGACGGATGCCTCGGTCAGCACTTCAGAATCACCCGATCAAGTCACTCAATCGATTGAGTCCCCCGTCTCAGAGCTCTTGCTACGGATCCAAACGACGAGCTCGTCGAACATACAATACATGCTTGGGACGACTTCGCTTGCAACCTTGAACGAACTTCAGAACCGGCTGTTTGCAATCGCAGAACTGGACCTTGCCCCCACGATCATCGTCGATCCTGATGATACAGTCACGATGGCACAAACTATCGAAGTGCTGGACCTGCTGCGCACCAACGGATTCACAGACTCCTTCCTGGCCGTTGAGCCATCCGCACCAACACCCTCGATGTGACCTGTGAAGTCGCATCCGACGCGAATCTTAGACAGGCAGTGACGCGATTAAGGCAACGAATTGAAACTGCTCAAGGATCGAAACGAAATCGCCGCCCGCACGGTCGCTGCACTGTGTGTGTGTTGCTGCCTATGCCCGCGGGCCGCGACCGCAGATCCCCCGCCTATTCCACAGCGAATGTTGACGGATGGCTCCACGAGCGACAGTCTCGTCACCGCCACCCGCGAAAATTTACTGGAGGCGATCATTCGACCGCTTCCGGATAGCAAACTTTCCATTCTTTTGAACGATCTGTCCCGCGCCGACTCGGTCCTCCGGAACGAACTGCAAAAGGCTCCGACCTACAAGACTTCGCGACAACAAAGCCTTCGCTGGTTGCAGCGAGTCGAGCTTGCGACGTTGCGATCAGAACTTTTCCCTGAGAAGAGTCCCGATGGAATTGCCGCGGCGAACGAGGCAGCACGAATCGCTGAAGCATCCCTGCTCGCTTTGCCCGCAAGCGGCTCGGCACGGTCGGAAGTGCTACGTCTTCTCGCCGAAGCCCACCTCCGTCGCGGCGATCTTCAATCGGCGGAGGTCGTGTTGGAGGACATGAATGCCTCCGCTGCAAAGACTGCCGGTCCAGACGGATCGAATCAAGAAAGCCATGACATTGCCATGCAAGTCCGCATCGCGATTGCGGCAGGCAATCAGACCACCGCCAAGAATCTGCTGGAGGACTACTACTCCCAGCACACCTCGCGTCGGCTCAACATGGATTTGGTGCGATTACGATACCTGCTTAGGTTCGGCAGCGAGACACAAGTTGCGAACTGGCTCGATTCTATTTCGCAGACGCATGGGGAAGATGCCGGAGACCGAGCCTCCACCATTGTTTCGCAAACCCGACTTACCGATGGCGAGGGCGTGTCTTCTGCTTCCTCCGCCAATCCCGAACGCGACCCAAGACTTTGGATCGCCGACGCGATGTACTACCTGAGAAAAGAAGAGTCACAACAAGCCGCACTGCACTTCGCGAGAGCGGCGATCTCCGACCAGGATGCCAGAAGAAGTATCCAGTCCGCGTTGAAAGCTGCCGCGATCTTGGTTCAATCCGGAAACTCAAAAGCCTCGGTGGAATTGTTGCAACGAATCAGTGACTCACATACACAATCCAGTGATGCTGCGGGTGCGTTGCTGCAAGCTGCCACCATCGCTCACGATCACGCCAGCGAATTCACTGCGGAAGAGATACGCACCATGCTCCAGCATGTGGCGGATCGTTGGCCAAACACCGAAGCAGCCCTCGCCGCGAATCGCTGGCTAATCGCGTGGAATCGCAACGAAGCCAACTGGCTTGCCGCCGCCATCCAAACCACCAAGATTGCGGTGAGACATTGGCGGGAAAACTCGTCAACCGCACCCTCCGGCACTGAAACGCACGCTTCACAGTCTGTTCGTTCACTCTGCCTACTTTGCTGGTCCGATGCTTGGATGCACGAACCTGATGCAAAGACCGTTGATCAGCTACACCAATCCTTCGCTGATGCGGCCCCGGCCAGTCTTCCTGCCCGCACCCACACGGACCTGACGGTCTTGCTCGATGATCCAATTTCGCGAGCGTCCCAGGCAACCGAAGGCTTCTTTCGCGAACTGGCCAAATTTCGTTTGGGCCAGTCAGTCTCCATCACGTCGCAACCTCCTCACGCCGTCACAACGGCGTTGATTCAGAGGCTCGAGATGGATGCCCGGCAGCAACCAGAGCGACGTGTGGCAATCGGCCGGTGTTTAATTGATCTCGACCGGAAACACTCGCTGTTTGCTTCCGAAATCGAGCCCGGAGGTTCATCCGCATGGCGGGCAACAGTGCATCGAGTCGGATGGCACATTTGGGCGGGCGAACGATCGGCGGCGGAAACGATCGTCAAGGAAGCAATTGAGCGAAACGCCGATGCGGCCAACGAACTTTTCCGAAAGTCCGCTCAAGCTTATTCGATCTCACCATCCAAAGCCGACCAGGCCCGAGCGGCGAAGTGGTGGAAGCGGTTGGCCGACAACCAAACACGAGGAAGTCATGAGTGGTATGCATCGACGTTGGGTTGGCTGGATGCGCTCAAACGTTCTGGCAAAACAAAAGAGGCCAGTGCTTCCGCTCGCATGATTCTGCTGACGATGCCCCCTCAATCGGCCGAGCAAGCAGCAGCCTTCGAAAACGCTGCAAAATGAGCGGTTGGGACAGATCGCAAGATGCCGATGATAAGTTTGTTTGTCACTTATCACTCCCGCTTTTGTCGGCAACCGGATGCAGGCTCTTCGAGATTACCTACAGTCAAACGGCGAGATGTTTTTCGATGTCCTTGAACTCGCGACCACCGGGTTCTATCTGCGTCCCATCGCGACATCCGGCGAACAAGCATCTCATCCGCCGCTGTTCAGCCAACTTTGCTTCACATCGCTTGGCCACACCGCGCCTGATTCCGAGGACACGCTCAACGCGTGGATCGAATTGATTCACCCGGATGATCGCGAGGAATTTCGTCGTCATTCGCTCAAATGCTCGGATGCCGACGGATCTTCCACCCCTCGTGTTTATCGCTTGCGAACGAGCGATGGCCAGTACCGGTATACGGAAGAAAAGTGCCGAATCATTCGGAATGAGGAACGCGACGAATCATTTCGATTGGCGGTTCTGCACGACATCCATGATCGTCGGTTAGCGGAACAGGAAAATGAGACACGCCACCGAGAAATGCAAACCATCCTAGATACCATCCCAACGCTCGTTTGGTTCAAGGACCGCGATCATCGCATTCTGCGAGTGAACCGAGCCGCCGCCGAGTCGAGTGGGCTCACCGCCGAAGAGATCGAAGGCAAGCTGACCAAAGATGTCTACCCCAGCCAAGGTGCGCGTTATCAGGCCAGCGATCTGACGCTGTTGCAAGGGGAACAACCGGTCAAACGGGTTTATGAAGTCCTTGAAAACCGCGACGGCGATGAGCTGAAAATGCTGATCGACAAATACATCATTCCCGCCCACAACGAAGAAGACGAACGCATCTTGGTGGTGGGAACCGACGTCACCGAAATCGAAGAAGCACAAGAAGCTCTCGCGAAACAAGAGGCTCAGTTTCGCAACCTGTTCGAAGGCAGTCCGCTTGGTAGCCTGTTGATCGATTCCAATCGGAAGATTCGTCTGCTGAATTCGCAGCTCATGAAAATTTACCGAATCACTCCGTCGCCAAACAATCCGATTCGAATCAACGAACTGATTCCTGAATACTTGCTGGGACAAATCACACCACCCACCGATTCCCTCCAACTGAAACCAATCGCGAACACGCAGATTGAGTTTGAAACCACGCGTGGCGATGGAACGCGAATGCGGGTCAGCTTGGTCGCCGCGGCCATCGAAATCGACGGTACGTGGATGACGTTGGCAACGTTCAGCGATATCACTGAACGACACCAAGTTTCACTGGACTTGCAGACCAAGCAGGCCGAACTCGAACGCAGCAACGAAGACCTGGATCGGTTTGCGTACATTGCCTCGCACGATTTGAAGGCACCGCTTCGCGGGATCATGCATCTCGTCGAATGGATCGAAGAGGACATGCCACCGAACGTTGGCCAAGACGTCCGCGAACATCTTGAGAAACTTCAGTCTCAAGCCAAACGGATGGACACGTTGCTGAACGATTTGCTGGCCTACGCGCGTGTGACTCGACAAAACGATGGCGTGGAATGGGTGGATTTGAATCAATTGCTACCGCAACTGTTTCAGTTCATGTCGCCCCCGCCGTCGATGAGTCTCGAGCTTCCACAGTCGCTTCCCAACTTCACGACGGCGCGTGGGCCATTGGAGCAGATTTTTCGCAATCTGTTCGGCAATGCAATCAAACACGCAACGGGCGGAAGCCGAGTTCGCGTCACGGCAAAGGTGGTCGAAGGTGTGTATCAGTTTTCCATTCAAGATGACGGACCAGGCATCCCCGATGGAACCCACGAACGAATCTTTGGGATGTTTCAAACGCTCGAAAGCGGCAGCAATCGTCGCGGCACAGGCATGGGGTTGCACCTCGTCAAACGATTGGTGCAGGTCCAGGGCGGCGACGCTTGGGCAGACGCCAACGAGAGCAACGGCGCAACGATACATTTCACCTGGCCAATGGAAGCCAAATCACACGCCAAAGCGAGCTGAGTTGATCCGGCGAGTTCGGATCCGATCGAGCTCGTTCAACTAAGCTTCGCGAGCGAGCTTGAGAATCATTTGCTCCAGCAAAAATCGGTCCCTGCCTTCGGTGCTGTGCGTCCCTTTCAATCGCAGGTCAGCGTCCAACAACCAAGGCAACAAGTTCTTCGCTCGTTCGCGACCGATTGACTGCAACTGTTTTTTTGCCGATTGGATTTCAAAGCCGCGTCGGATGCCGCCCGCTGCCAACGCGTCTTCAAACTGCCAAGGCCGGCCGCTTCGTTCACGATGTTCAATCGCGGCGGTTGTCATTCCTAACCTTCGCAGCGACCATGCGATCTGCGGCAACAAGGCGATCGCACGTTGGCCGCCGCTGAACAGCTTGTCCAATTGCCGCAAAGCTTCTGCGGCATCCCCAGCGGCAATGGCATCGGTAATCTGCCAAACAGTTTTGCCTTGCCAGCCCGCGACCACATCCCGAACCAAAGGCTCCTCGATCTTGCCACCGACATCGACGTAGAGAGCCAGCTTGGCAATCTCTGTGTCCAACATTCCAATCTCTTCGCCAAGCATTTCGACCAGCGCATCCGCTGCGGCGGCGGCAAGTTGGCATTGATGGCGTCCCGCAACGAACGAGGTCAGAAACTTCCGACGCGAAGCCGCGGTGATTCCCAGCTTCGCGTCCGTGGCACTGGTACAAGCCACCAAGAGATGTTCTTTGTCCACCGCCTTGTAGACGCGGGTGTTGCTGGCCAGCGATTCGAGTTCAAGTACCAAACGCGTCGCGTCGCCCGGCTTCGCCAAATACTTTTCGATTTCGGGACGGTGATTGGACAGGAACTTATCCGCTGATCGGACCACAATCGTACGTTTGTCGCCCGCGTCAAAATCGAACAGGGAGGCGGTCGCCAGGTCGTCTCTCAAATCCGACCACTTGCAAACCTCGCCATCCATCTGGGTCCATTCGCTGTCACCAACGATGGCATCGATGCACCACTTTCGCAGGGTGCTGTCCACTCCATAAACCACGCCAACCACCTTGCCAGCTTGAGTGGACTCGGGAGCGGCAAGGTATTCAAAGGCGTTGAATCTTGGCATTCGTGATCACGAACGCGAATTAGAGGCCGCGTTCTTTTGCGAAGGAGTAGATACGGTAATTCTCTTGGTCTTCGACTTCGCCAGTCACTCGTAATTGACCGTTCTCGTCGAACAGCAACATCATTCCAGGCTCTGTCAGTTCAGCGTCCCCCGTCATTGGCAACACCTTTCCACCACCCAAATCGACGACCGTCGTTTGCGAAGTCACCTTGGCATCTTCCAGCTTTTTGACCACGAGATCAATCGGATCAATCAGCTCCGCAGGGCCTTCGTAAGAGAAATTCGATCCTGGCGTTACATTTTGCATCCAAATCGGCATCGTTGTCCGGTATTGGATGTTGTAGCTGTAGTTGACTGCTTTCGCGGTTGGCGGGTCCGCGGTGTACTCGACGGTCTTGTCTCCAAGTTGCAATGTTTTCACCCTTGGGAGCTCGACGGGTCCCGCAAAGTACTGATTGAAATCAGGCAGCGAGATCGCTTCGCTCGGCTCGCTCCATTCTGACCAGCGTTCGAACAACCCTCGACGGCTTTCTTCTTCCTCGGCTTGTTGCATCAACTTTGACACACGCTGATAGACATCGCCTGACAACGTCGAAACCTTCGGTTGCTGCAAGGCATTGGCGGGGAAGTTCGGATCCACCACGGCAACACGGATGCGATACACGTACTTGCGACCTGGACGTGGTGTGTTTTTGTCGTTGCTGGAGGCGAAATCGAAGAACCGCATGATTTTGTAGTCGACGGGATCTTCCTCCACCATCGCCATACCACCGTAAGCTCCCATGCCGCTCATGCCCATTTCCATTCCCATGTCCATGCCCATCCCCATGTCCATGCCCATATCCATTCCCATGTCACCGCCCATTCCCGCCATGCCCGAGGCGCCGGGGCCGGCCAATTCGAGATCGTTGACATCGACCTCTTCTTCCTTCAACAACTCTTCGCGTTCTTTCATCTCTTTTTCGCGACGAGAAACCATGGGAATCAGCGGGTGCGTGACGAAATCGGTGTAGTCCGCCAGCAAAATCGGTGGGATGTAGGCCGTCACGTTCAAGTCACGGTAATCCTCGGGGACCACTTCTTGTGCGTACCCACCCCAACTTCTGTGAGCTTCTTTCAGGTTCTGCTCTCGTGTGTATCTCAGCACCCAATCATTTTCATTCAGCTCATCGACGGACTTCGTTGTGACATCCGCTCGTTGGACTTCGTAGTTGAAGTACAGCGGTTGATCCCGCGAAGGCAGGTAACCATCCGCATCTTGGAAAGCTGCTTTGAACGCTTCCGCCATCTCTTTATGAGGAATGACTGCGGTACCGGAGATGAACCAGGCGTAATCGGGAACTGGTTTCATGCTGTTCTTTGGAACCGCCGTGAATCCAAAATTGTTGGCTGAGTCGAAGCGCCGCCCGGATGCGGAGGCCGACATGGTAGCTCCCATGCCCATATCCATCCCCATTCCCATGCCCATCCCCATGTCTTCGCCGTACATGTCCATGCCGCCGCCCATGCCCATTTCCATGCCCATCATCTCATCCATCCCCATCATCTCGTCCATGCCGCCGCGACGACGCGAACGGGAACGCGGGCGAGGTTTTTCTTGCTCGACGACTTCCAACGCTTCTGCACCCTCGAGGTCTTTCAGCGGATACTCACCGGTTCGCGAAAGTTTCGCAATGGAAGCGATGTGACTGTCCACTTGCAGGGCCCGTGGTGCGAAGATCTCGGGGTCTTTGCGCCGGATGGACGTATCAATGGACTTTCGTTCCAGGAGGTTCGCTGTCTTGTATGGCGACGCATCCACTGGAGTTCGCTTGCGGGCAGTTTCGGCGAGAATGTCAAACTTGGGAGCCACCACCGGTTCGCGTTCTTGGAAGATCGCCTCGTTGTGGTCTTCGTCGATGCTGTTTCGCACCGTATTTGCATCCGCCGTCAACTTCTCAGGTTGGACCTCATCGAGCATGTTTGGCATTTGCAGCCCGGAATAGACCATCCAGCCCGCCGCCAAAACGACAACTCCGACGACAAATTTTTCACCATGAAGGATGAAGAACTGTTTGATTTTGTCGGCATCCATGATTTGTTTACTCGTGCAAACGAAAAGGAAAAGTGTTGGTTCGGCGACAGTTGTGAAAAGTCGCAATGTGATCGATGGTCACCTCATCGAATTGCATTGCCGTTTTGGGATCACCCCGTTGCGGCGGTGGCCGGTGTTGCGGCGGAAGCTTCACCAGCGGGTGCTGGCGTCGGCTCGGAAGAACCGTCATCGGCCGCAGCGTCACCACCGTCTGCCGAGGGATCAGCCGGTGCAGGCAGTGCCGAATCAGGCGATGCTGCTGGTGCGGCAGGTGTAGCGGCGGCGCCGTTCGTTGCCTCCCCATCCGTGCCTTCGTTGAGATCCTCTTCGGCACTTTGTGCCATTGTCTCACCATCCAACATGGTGTCCTCGGTGACCTGTTCGACCCCCAAATCTTCTTTGTGCGGTGGGTTGTAGACGTGAATCAGGCCATACACCTCAGCCGTCACGTCCAAGGGGAATTTTTCCTTGGGACCTTGAGAAGCACCGCCCATCATGCCTCCACCCATTCCCATCCCCATGTCCATACCCATCCCCATGCCGCTTTCCATGCCCATGTCCATTCCGCTCATCATGTCGTCCATGCCGCCGCCCATGCCCATGCCACCGCCTCCCATTGAACCGACCGCGTTTGAACCGGCCGATTTTGGCAAAATTCGGACCTGCTTGACTTCGACCATCAGCGGAGCGCTACCGCACGCGGCCAGCAATTCGGGGATGTAACGTTGGTCGATCTGAAGGGACATCATCACAGGAACACGCTTGGCCACCTTCAACGGTGCATCCTCAGGTGAGGTGCTGTCAAAAGCGCTACGGAGAGTGGCACCATCAATCGGTTCGTAGGTTGTGTCAACGTAGCGGTTGTCGCCTGGGTCGAGAGCTTCCATCGTTCCTCCCATTCCCATTCCCATGCCACCCATCCCCATGTCGCCGTACAGGTCGTCCCCCATTCCCATGCCCATATCCATTCCCATGTCCATGCCCATATCCATCCCCATTCCCATGCCACCGGCGGCCGCCCCCATTCCCGGTTTTTGAATGGCACCCGCGGTGAACTTCACCTTCTTTCCGAGAGAGAGGTGATTGATGACGTGGATCTTGGCTTCGAAAGGTTGCTGAGCATCACCGTTGACGTCCGCGACGATGGCCAATAGCTGACGCAAAATCCAGAGATTTTCTTGGCTATAGTAAACTTCCAGCGTCGATGGACGACGCCCTTGCCAAGGGAACAGTTCCGAGATGATCGCGGACTGCGAAGACACGGGCCAATCGACCAAGGGAACATCCTCCACGCCGGCGAAATTCACCGGTCCGCGGCCCATTCCCATGCCCATCCCCATATCCATCCCGCTCATCATCGAATCCATTCCCATTCCCATCTCCATACCAGCACCCGCGGACTTGAATTCCGCCTGCCATTCCGCCTTCGCGATTTCCGCAATACTGGGCAGCACGTTCTTGATGTAAAAGGCGTACTGGTTCCGGAACGATGTTGGGACTTCCTGATCTGGCTCTGGTGGGAAGTCAATGAATTTCTCAATCGGCATCTTGTCTCGGAACCAATCGATCAGATCTGAACTCAGCTCTTCTTCGGGCCAAACCAAGATTCCTCGCTGTGCGTCATACACTTCTTGCCAAGCCTGCAGGACCTCATCCTGGCGGCCATCGATCAGTCCCTCCATGGCTTCTTGCGAAGTCGGGTTGGGGTGCGTGGTCAACTCCGATCGCAAGGACGAAACAGCACTGACGTCGCCTTTGATCTTTTGAGTTCGGCTTTCGTTTTCTTCCCGCAGACTGCTGGTTACCAAAAACCAAATCACCAACGCACCCAAGGTGATGGTGCCAGTGCCGATCCAAAAGCCATGCTTGGCCGCGACAGCGAATGATTGCTTGAGTTGATCCATCGGAACGACCGAGTCGGTGGAGAAGAGAAAAGGTTGTGTGGGTGACGAATGAAGTCGTCAAAATCATGGATTGGGACGGTCAATGGACGACCATCCGCTTTCGTGTTAGTTGGCCATTGCCATGCTATCCGCGTCGGGGTCCGTCGCATCTGGATCCGTGTTGAATCCGTCCGCCTCAGCGGCTTCGGCTGCTTCCAGTTCCGCCTGGATCTTCGCTTCGATGCGTTCGCTCAAGATGCTTTCTTTCCAAACCACCTGGAACACAAAATCGAGCCGCAGAACTTCCAACGTCTGAGTTTCCACCTCGACATCGTCGTCGCCTTCCGCTCGCAGTTGCATCGCCGCCATGGCAGAGACGGGGTCGTAGTCAGGATTTGGAATCTGCACCAATTTTGGATCTTCTTCGTTCAACAAAAGTGGATACGCAAATCCGAACTCTTTGGGTGTGAAAGTGATTGGATTGCCCTGGCTGTCAGTCAGCGTGATCGGCTTTTCCAGGAAGTTGGTGGTCAAATATTTCCGGACGTGCTGGCTGCCTTCTTCGCCCTGGTGTTTCGGGCTGTTGTAGTAGTGATAACCCTTGAGCTGAATGACCCAACCTTCCTCTTCGGGGCCGGTGTCATCGGCGAAATCTTCCGGCAGCGGCGAATCCTTCATCAGGTCGTACCAGTTCGTCATTTCTTCTTCGTAACGAACCGCCAACCGCTCGCTGAACCAATCCTCCGCCAAGTCTTCATAGAACTTGGTGTCGATTTCGGAGATGTGAAAATCGATTCGATCTTCGAGCGGCAACTCTTTGATGGAAGGGATTTTGCCATCCGGATAATCCGCTCGCGGAATCATCGAGTTGACCGCGTTGATGACTTCCATCCACATCAAACGACGTTCCGCGTTACCGGACACTTCTTCGCCCAGCCGGTTCAGGAACGTCAACTTGCTGACCAAGGTCGAATCCTCTGTCTTCTGATTCGAGCTGTACGAAGACATCTGCGAGACGGCCGATTCGGCACTCTTCCACAAATCCTCGTGTGTTGTTTGCCAGGAACGCTGAGTCAACGCGTACTGGGTGGTCGCCCCAAGCAGCAAAGCAGCCATGCCGGCCAAAGCCCAGGGCTTCTTGGCCCGAATCATTCGCTCCGTCTTGATCTCGGCTGGGATCAGCGACGTGTGAATCTGACTCAGCCCCAAGCCCTGCAAGCAGAGCCCGTAACAGACCGCAAACGTCGGTGCGTTGTCGCGGAAGGTTGGGATGCTGAGAACGTCGTCTCCACCGAGTCGATTGAATCGATCCAACGTGTGGACTTCGTATCCCAAATTTTTGCCGAGGTAAGCCGCCAGCCCCGGCATCTTGACCGTGTTCCCGGTCACCAGCAATTCCGTGATCTCGGCTTTCTTGTCGATACTGCGGAAGAAGCCGATCGAACGTTGAACCTCGGTCACCAAGTCATTGAAGACCGGACGCATGGTTTGGAAAACCAACTTCGGATCCACCGCTTCTCGAGCGTTCCGTTTGAGATGCTCGGCTTTCGCGAACGTCAGCTTCAAGTCTTTGGTCAACTGACGCGTGAAGTGGTTACCACCGATCGGCATGCTGCGTTGCCAGATTCGGAAACCGTTGGTGACAATCAGGTCACTGCTGTCGGTACCAATCGACAACAACACGCTCGACGTCGGCGGTTCGTCGGGATCAAACGACTCGTTCTCAATTCGCTCGTGGAAGCGATCAAACGCGACCATGTTGTAAAGAGCGATCGGTGTCAGTTGCACCATGTCGACTTCGATGTCGGCGTCCGTGAACGGCTGCAACTGGCGATAGGCCTGCTCGCGTTTCATCGCGAACAAACCGACTTCGCTTTCCAACGCGTAGCCTTCTTGGACCGTTGCCCCGGGCATGGTTTGGTAATCCCAAACCACGTCGGACAGTTCAAATGGAATCTGCGTCTTTGCTTCGTAGCGAACGATGTCGTGAATCTTCTTCAGTTCCACCGGTGGCGGTTTGAAGAACTTTGCCAGACCGCTTTGTCCAGGAACGCTGATGCACACCCGATCACGAATCGCATCGTTGCGTTGAAGCAACTGATCCAGAGCATCGGCGATCAATTGGTCTGGGTCGGCGTCGGCCTGCCCCAAGATCTTGGGATACTCGATCAGTTCAAACGCATCCGCGACGATTTCGTCACCTTGTTTGACACAGTGCAACGCCTTCAGCGCGCTCTGACCAATTTCGATTCCCCAAACGCCGCCAGATCCGGCCATGGTTTACTTTCAACACGAAGAGACAAGATTTTTCATATCGATGAGAGGCATCAGCTAAAGTTGACACCGGGGGCGAGACCGGGAGGTGCCAGTGGTCTCGCCAAACCGCTAGTATCCCCTTTTCGCCCCTTCCCGTCAAATTTTAGTCGCTCATGCCGTCCTTTGCCGAATGTTGCGTCCTAATTCCCTGCAGCACGATCGAAGATTTCCCCTCTCGGTTGGATCATGACGCCGCGAAAAGTCTGCTTGGCACCCTGACCGCGGTCTGGCACCCGCAATTGCTGGCACTGACCGGCAAGATTCCAGCCTGGTACCGAGCCGACGATGCTCCGGCTGCCCCCACCCCCATCGGAGGCCTAGGTTCATCCGCGTCACCGGCTTCATCCGCAGGATCGTCGCAAACCACGAGTGACGAAAATTCGCCGAGCGATCACGCAACTTCGCCGAGTCTGCCTCTGCGTTGGACACTGGTCCCCGAAGCCAGCCTGGCGAAATTGCCAAGCTCTCTTCGCGAACGTTTGCCGTCCGCCGAAGCCGATCAACGCTGGGCCAGTCACGAGGAGGCTTCCCACAAGGAGATCTTCGTTCGCAGCCAAAGCCGAGACGATGCGATGGCTCTCATTGATTCGTCGCTCGATCCGAGTTGGTTCGGCCACTTCCAACCCGGTTCGCTACTTCAAGACACACGGCTGACCACGTCCAAGGGCCGAGAGATCTCGGCGGATGACTTCTTTGCGCTCGCCTACACCTGGTGGCAGGTGCAAGTCTTGACCAGACGCCTGCGGTACACCAGCAACCTCGATCAGATCTATGTCGAAACCCGAGTCGTCGACGCCGCGATCGCATGGTGCGGCGGCGATGCCGACTCGGCCGCGGACGCTCTGCACGATTGCTTCGATGCCTTGGCGGAGGAACGCGACCACTACTTCGCGTCGGACCCATCGTTGGTGGACCTGACGCTGCTGACGCCGTCGACATTGCCAAAATTTTTGGCTGACAACCAAGACCGCGATCCATCGGGCTCAGACGCCGAAGAATCCATCTTGGCCACCCCGCGAAATGTGTTGGTGGACGAAACGCTTGCCCAATCGCTTCTTGGTGACGATGCCCCAACACGCGAAGCATTTCAAACGGCACTGGCGGGCGATGACCTAGCCTGGTGCGGTGGCGGTCCTGCGGCAAACCTATGTTATGACGAATTGAGCTGTGATCAGCTTGAAGAAGCGTTGCGGCATTCGATCGCTGCGGCCGAAGAAGCCACGGGGCAACCGATGATCGTGCACGCGCGTCTGGGCGGCAGCACTCCCGGTGAAGTGGTCGCGGCTCTGGCTTGCCACAAACACGATGGCCAATCCACCAGCCAATGCCGAGGCTTGATCCCCATCGACTTCCTCAACGGCACCGGGTTCGGCGACGAAGCCAAAGTGATCTTGGGCGAAAGCGGGCACGAGATCGAAGCATTGACCGCCAAGCCGATCGATACAACCGACGAAGCATCGTTTCTGACGCTTGGCACGCGACTCGGCGAAGCCATCGATTCGGGTGAGATCGCGACAGCTTTACTGGTCCATTGGCCCGGCGGCCGTTGTGACAGTTTCGACGATTTGAAACGGGCCGCGACCTGGACGCTGGCACTTGGAAAGTTTTGGAAGATCGACGACTACTTCGTGGACGGCGAGCATCCCTATCACCACGGATCGTCCAGCGTTTCCAAACCCTCGCCGACGGAAAGATTGCGGGCGGGGGCAATCGCCATGCGGGAAGCCACTGCCAAACTTCGTCAATCCGTGAAGACGCAATCAACACGAGACCTGCATGGGCTTTCGTTGCTTGCGAACCCGAAAGCATCGAGTGATCCATCGTCAGCCAATTTTGCCGCATCGTTGGGACTCGCCGATGGCAAGCCCGCCACGTCACCGAATGCAAATTCCGACGACGCGACGAAGTCAAAACCGACGGAGCAGGCATTGATCATCAACGCCCACCCGGTCGCGTCGCGTGATTCGGTTGTCGTGAAGGGCAAACTGTCATCGCGTGACAAGTCGATTTTTCACGCCCAGCTTTCCAAAGGCAACACCCACGCGATCGTGGACGTTCCGGCCTGGGGCTATCGATGGGTCAGCACTCTCGCCAAGCCAAACGAACCCTCGACCCATTCCGACAACAACGAAGGAGATGATCCACGTTTGGTCCGTTGGGCAAAACAACTTGGTCACTCGATGGGTCGTGGCCCCAGTCCCATCGTTGACGGACACCGGTTGGTCAACGAATTCATGGAGCTGAATCTGTCGCCGGATCACGGCGGCATCCAAGGAGTCTACAGCGGCAAAGTTCGTGGCAACCGATTGTCGACACGAGTCGAATTTTCATCGAAAAAGAAGGATCACACGCCTCTCGTCTGCAAGTGTGACAGCATTCGCACGTTGGAAAACGGCACCCTGCGAGGCGTGATTGCGATGCGAGGCACGGTCGAGCGACCTGACTCGGGCCAAACGCTCGCGTGGCAATCAGAGGTCGAACTGTCTCGCGGAAGCCGGTTGGTTCGCTACCGAATTCGTTTCGAAGTGGCCAGCGATGACGCGACACCCTCTGAACTGGACTGGATCAACCATCCCGTGTTGAAGATGGCTTTCCCCGGCACAGCTCCAGTCATCCGGACGATCGTGCGAGAGAAACTCCATCGCACGAGTGCTCGCCGCTTCATCGCTCCGCTCGGTTTCGTGCACGAAGAAGACGATTGCCGCACCTTAATCGCGACTCATGGAAACGCCTTGCATCGTCGCAGCGAAGATCGTTTCTGCGAGACGCTTTTGCCTCTGGCCGCGGCCTCCGCCACGACCGAAGGCTTCACCCCGTGGTATGAGCTCTCGTTTGGTTTCGATGTGCCTCATCCAATCGATTCCGCGATGGAAGCGTGGCGAGAGACGCATGCGATGCATTTTTCAGCAGGGCAAAACTTGCGAAAAGGCGTTCCGTTTGGTTCCTGGTTGATGCATTCGTCACCCTCATCGCTTCGCGTGCAAGTGGTCGACACTTGCAAGTTAGACGACGGCCGATTGGCAATGCATTTGCGAGCCATCCAGACAACCAGCAAATCTGTTCGCGGGGTTTTGCGTTTCTGCCAAAAGGTGGCGCTGGCTCATCCAATTTCCCCTTTGACTAGACCTCTCAGCCAATCCGATTCGCCCGGCACGAATGACGATCAGAAGCCGTCCATTCAAAGCATTGATTCGGCAGCGATCGATGGTGAAGTCAAATGCGACGACGACCGAATCGAGTTTGGTTCCTCCGGTCATGGAGTGACCCATCTCTGCGTTGTCTTTGACAATCAATAAGGGAGCCGATGTCCGAATCATTGTCTCCCGTCGCACTTTTTCGCGAAGCCGCTTTGCGTTCCGATTTGGTCCAAGCGGAACAGTGGGAACGCGCGGCCAAAGAGGTCAAACAAAGCCTGGCGAAAAAAGAACGCCTGAATCCTCAGTTGGTTTGCGAGGAGATGTCCAATGTCCTGGTTCGCGACAACATCCTGACGCCTTACCAAGCCCAACAAATTCGTGCCGGTCGCACGAAACTGTCGCTTGGCAACTACGTGATCACGGAGTTCCTGGGCCAAGGCGGTATGGGCCAAGTGTTCGGCGGTGTCCACAAAATCATGGGACGCCGATGCGCGATCAAAGTCTTGCCTTTGCAAAAGTCGGATCCGCTCAGCTTGGAAAGCTTCGCTCGCGAGATCCGGCTGCAATCCAACTTGGACAGTCCTTACCTCGTGCGTGCCTTCGACGCCGGAAAGGATGGCAAGGTGCATTACCTGGTGACGGAGTATGTGCCAGGAACCGATTTGCGACGTCTGATTCGCGAACACGGGCGTCTGTCGATGCAGCAAGCGGCGTCGATCATTGCGCAGGCTGCCGCCGGATTGGCTTACGCCCATGATTCCGGCATCGTCCACCGAGACGTCAAACCCGCCAATATCATGGTGACACCCGATGGTCATGCGAAGGTTTCAGATGTCGGTTTGGCCGCTCTATCATTCGGCCCCGACGACGATCCTCGCGCAGGAATGGTGGTTGGGACTGCAGACTATCTTTCACCCGAGCAAATTCGAACGCCCGATCACGTCGGTCCGCCCACCGACATCTACTCGCTTGGCTGCACACTTTATTACGCGTGTACGGGATCCGTTCCGTTCCCCGGCGGTGATTCCAAATCCAAGTGCCGTCGACATTTGAACGAGATGCCGCTGAAACCAACTCAACATGCACCTGAGCTCAGCGAAGCATTTGTCGACACCATCGCTGACATGATGGAAAAAGAAGTTTCGCGGCGCATCACCACCGCGGCGGAAGTCGTGATGCGGCTCAGCCCCTGGGCCACGATGGACTCCGAAATCACGGACGGCAGTGCGGTACCGGTCGGCGAAGGCATGCGTCCCATCGCGATTCCAGCAGCAGGCATTCCACGCTTGGAAGACTCTAACGCCGAATCCATGTTGGACGACATGAGCTGGGACCAAATCAGCTCGGCGGGTGATGAAGCGGTCAATGTTTCCGAAGAATCGCCTTCGTCGATCACTCCGCCTCCCCCACCCCCTCCGGCGGTTGACTCACACGCGAGTGAACTAGCGGCCATGTCAACGCACGCTGACGAGGACGCGACAAGCATCTCAACGATTGTTTTTGTGTTCAGCATTTTGCTTTTCACGACGATCGGGTTCATCGTTGGTTTCTTCACAGCCAACGGATGGAGTTTGCCGTCCAACCTGCGATGAGACAGACCACAAACGACAAAAGCCGGCGAGGTGCATTTACCTCGCCGGCTTTCGTTAATGGATCTGCTAACAGTGACGGTCGGTTTGGATCAGCGATTCAGCTCGATCCCGAAGGTTCCACCCACGGCCAAGAAGTTTTGGTCGTTCGAACCCAAGATCGGATCTCCATCCGCCTCGTGGCCGGCTCGCCCAAGGCCCTTGGCCAAGTCGAAAATCTGGAACCCACCTCGCACATGAATCATGTTGGTCAATTGGTAGCCCAGTTCAGCCCGAACGTCGTAGCCGATGAAGAACTCGTCCGTGCGATAATGCTCGATTTTGTTCTCGGTGCGGTAGAAGGACGTCACATCGGCTCCGACGTCAAAGCCGTCGTAGAACGTCGAGTCGACCCGTGTGTATCGCATTGCGTGCTGCAAGTTGAGACCGCTGAAGGCACGGAACTCGGCTGAGTATCGGAAGCGGTTGACGAACTTGAAGTAGCGGAATCCAAGCTGAAGCGTGTAGGCCTCGTTCTCAACTTCAGCAAAGTCTTGCGTCAGTTGTTCGAACGAATCGTCGTTGATCCCAAGATCGGTGAAGTATGGATTCTGCGAGAGCACCTGAGGTGGCACAACGTTCTCGCCATCTTCACGAGTGCGTGCATAGCGTCTGGTGATTGCCATGTCATCGAGCGTCACGAAACGGACACCAATCATCGGCTCCAGGATGCCTCCGTAGTGATACGGCTCCATACGCCAAGTCTTGTTGATTTCGTAGCTGTCGTATTCGACGTTGTTGGTGCTTCGACCGACATCATAGAAACGAGTTGAATAGCCGAAGTTGTTGTCGTCCTCCGTCAGGGCGTTCTGACCGAACGGTGGTGCTGGGAATTCCGGTCCGCCATCATCAAATTGCTCATCGTTGAGCCTGTTGATTCGTTCCATTCGGGTGTATTCACCCGCATTCACGTCCAGGTCCGACCAGCCGAACAACCAACCCGTGTCGTCACCCGGCTTCATGTAGCCAAACTCGTAACGGTGACCATCACCGAAATCGAGCTGGTATTCCGAGCTATCGGCACCGATCGTGGTTGGTTCCGACTCGGGACGTTTGCCCCACAAGTGCAACTTGTCGTAGGTTCCGAACCAACCTGTGTGAGCTCGTTTCTTGGGCTTGGCGTCCAGGATGTCCGCATCGTAGATCGGTTCGAACCATTGAAAGTCTGGGTCAAACGCGAAAGGATCCGCCAATGCATGCTCCTGGGCGGACACCGAAGCGCCACCAGCAAAAACCGCCAGGGCTGCCAATAGTTTTGCAGTCAGCTTCCGTACCGACATCGTTGTTCCACCGTCATGCTAGGAGTTGCCGTCACGTTCGATTGAGTTTGGCTCAAACAACGTCACTGCTGATCACTGTTAAGTCCCGCCGCCGCCCCACTTTTTGAGCAAACCGCATTGGGTTGTGCCGGTAGTATCGGTTCGCTCGATCGAAAAGGCTTAGCCAGATTCCAGGAGGAAACCGTAAATCCTTCAAAAACTGATCCACCGAATCTTTCGGTTTGAAGCAAACAAACCTCCTAATCTGTCCATTTTGCCACTAACGGTTATTGCTTTTCAGTCGCAAACCGATCCCTTTCGCGGCGTCATTGCATCGCGCAGTCCCAAAAGGAACTGATCTTGCTGCGGCGACGCGGAGATCGGCACAATCCCCCACATGTCGATGCTCGCTTCCAATCCGTCCTCGCCCGCTGACGTGCCCAATCCGTTTGCAATTGCTTTGCCTGCAAAAACAGGAACCAAGCAACGGTTCCTGCATGCTTTGCAATTTCTCGCGATCGCGGCGTTGATCACAGCGATCTGGATGGCAGCAACTGTTTACGGGAAGCAGTATTTGTTGTCGCGTTTGACCGATGGGTTTGACGCTCTCGACACAACGCAAAAGAACGAACGCCTGTTACAGATCGCGGGCTTCGGCAGCTCAGCCATTCCCCACCTCACCGAATGCCTTCTCGACGAAGACGACGCGGTCTCAGAAGTCGCGTTTGGACTGCTCACACAACTGCAAAATGACTGGACCACTTACGCTCCAGTTAGCTCAGCCGAATCGCACGCGTTTTTCTTGGAGGCGATGCAAGACAACGTTGCTTCAACGCCTCTGGAGCAATGGACCGATCGCCAAATCGCACGCAGCCGTGCCCTGATCCGCCAATCCATGTTGGAGTTTGCCGACACGAAGTCGTTTGGCGTGAGCGAGCTCGGCGAAGAAACGCAGACGCTAATCGCGAGTGTGTCCAAACGTTCCCGTGACCTGTTGAACGATTTGGCCCCAGCACCGCGAACGCTCACCAAGACGGCGGTGGCCAAAGTCGCGGCAACTGCTGCCCCGTCAAAAAGCACTCAAACGGAGTCGATGTGGACCGATTGGCCCCCATCGCGTCCGGTGGAAATCGTGCGATCAGGAACGCGCCAACAACACGAAGCCATCCAGGTTCGTGAGACGGCCACGCGTTTGGAAGCGGACAAAGAAGACGGGAGCCCGGTCTCTCAGCTAGAAACGGCCAACCAATTAGAAACGGTTCCCCAAGGCGTCACGGTGCCTCTCAGCCAGGTCCCGCCCAGCACGCCCTCCGTCCATCGAGTGCCAGGATTACCGCAGATCGCTGAAACTGGCCCCCATCGAGTTGTTCGAGTCAACGCGGAACTGAGCCCTTCGCCATTCCGAGCAATGAATGACGAGACTGTGATTCGTCACCTCGGCAACCCCGATGCGATGCTCGCAAACCAAGCCCGCGTGGAGTTGACGCAACGAGGATTCAGTAACGCCCAGCTTGAATTCGGATCCGCACTGGCCAGCGCGAAGCCGGCAGATCGCATCGAACTGATTGATTCCATGCGGAGATCAGGCGGCTTGAATGCTTGGCCATGGCTGTCGATGTCCTTGGACGACGCCGACCGTCAAGTCCGGCTCCACGTCGTTTCCATTCTCGCTTCTTCACCAACGAAAACGACGCAAAAGCGACTCCAAGAACGCCTCGAAGTCGAAACCGACCCCCAAGTAGCAACCCGAATTCGTCGGGTCCTTCGACTCAGGTAGACTTAGATTGACGCCCGACCGCCTGCTTCGCCTCCCCTGCCGACACAAAAAAACGGCTCTGACCACGCGGGTAGAGCCGTTCGTTTTCGAAGTCAATCGAACAAGTGATTAGAAAGCTTCAGCATCCAGGACATACTCTGGGAACGGCACGTTGCTGGATTTGCCGCGAGGAGTCAGGAGAGCCTGATAGACTCGATAATCAATGCTATCTGGAATGAAGCGTGTTCCGCCATCAGCCATGGCAGCATTCACACCATCGGTGTGCGCCGAAGATGGCCGTGCGATGGCGGCCGCATTGCTTGCGTTCATTTGAAGGTTGAAGATCTCATCCGACACCGTGGCTCCACCACCATTGATTCGGTAGAAGCTTTCGACAGCCAACGGCACGACAGCCGCGCCGGTCCCGTTCTGATTCCAAAACGAAGCCAGCGAAGCCTCAGAATACTTTGGGTCCGCGTAATGCCAAACCATTCCATGAACGTATCGAGCGGTCTCGACGGAGAACACAACATCGGTGTGAGCGGGATCAGCCAAAGTAACGTTGCTAGCATTGATCAACCCGGCACGGCTCCACGGTAATGCCTGAACGCTTTCCGAGAACAGGAGTGTGTTGCCCGCACCATCTTTGAAATCGTCCAAGCGAACCTTCGGTCCTTCGAATTCATGGTTGCCAGCTCCACGTGAGGTCAAACCGGTCACGTTGTATTTGCAATTGAATACGCCGTTGGCACGATCCTGTGACTCGGCAAAAATGTTGCTCCCCGAAGGCGCGTTCAAGAAGTTGGAAGGACCAGTTGAATGACACAAGCCGTTGTTAGCGATGTAGCTGTTGCGAGCAAAATCCCCATCCGACACAGGATTACTTGGGCACTGCATGATCGCAAGATTAGGAGCCGCGAGCGAGTGAAACCCATCGCCTGCAGCACCGCTTGTCGCTTCATGCTCGGCTCCAGATGCATTGCTGTGAAGAATGGGATACCGATCCTCGCTCCAATGCTCGTAGGTAGGTTGTGCGTCAAGCCAAGGCATCAAGGCAACTGCCCACGTACCAATTTTCATGTGAGGTGCCAGCGCGGCGCCTGAGTTCGCAGGGTCTGAAGGATCGCTATAGCTGGTGTGACGACCGTAGCTTTGAACGTAACCTGGTAACTCGCCCTTCGTGTTCTCGTACTGAATCGCGGCCAGGGAAAGGTTCTTGATTTGAGTACTGCACTGGTTGCGTCGCGCCGTTTCACGAGCGGCGTTCACGGCCGGGATGAGCAATCCCATGAGAATGCCGATGATCGTGATGACCACGAGCAGTTCGACGAGGGTGAAACCGGAGGATTTGGTTTTCATAGCGGTGTCCAAGGGCGAAAAGATGAGAGTCGGCGCGATCCGGCAGTCGCCGGTCTGTTCGATCGCTTGCTACACCATTATTCCCAGCTTGCGCGGCATTTGCAACTCTCGCGCCCTTTCAAGGCCCCCAGCGGGGGATTAATGCACCGTCTTGTGCGTGTGAGCGAATCTATGCCGCTCCAAACTCGCTCCCACCTGCCGAATTGGCATCCTCGACGAAAACCGACTGCGTGAAAACCGTCATTTCGAAGCGAAGCAAATGCAAACCGTTCTCAAAACGACACCGAGCGTTTCGAGCGCCGAACTCCCGCTTTCCTCCAATCCAAACCGATGGAACCCCGCGAATTTAGCGAGGTTTCACAAAATCCAAACGAGCGAACGAGGTGGACAGTTTCGAGCGTTCAGATCAAGCGATTCGCTGAGGCAACAACCGCAGAGGCCGACTGCCTGAGAAGGCACACAGCAGCTGCCTGCACAACGAGCGGAGTCAAACTGCCCGCCATCAATACTCGCCCGACTCCCGAGCCGCGGCGAGTTCCTTTTCCAAGATCTCGTCGATAGGCTTGCGAGGAAAGACTTGATCTGCCAAGGCTTCTCGATCACCGATCAGCTTCGCACGTTGAACGACACTCCGAACGTCCTCGGCTGACAACGGCTGCTTCAGCACTCTTCCCAGCGGATGCGCCGGGTCCTCCTTGGTCGCAGGCAACAAGACATCGTTCACGTCGATCACGGTGGCTTGACCAAGCTCAATCGCTCGACGCAATCGAGACAACTGCTTCTCGGCCTCTAAATGCTCATCTTCGCCGAAGGAATCGCCCGCAAACGACTCGATCGCATCCAACTCGCCGTACTGTGGCATTGGCAGACGGACGAGCCGCTGCATGACCGCAGACGCGAGTTCCTGCGGGTAGTCGTCGGCACGCATCTGCTTGATGGTCTCTTCCAACTGCTCAACGACGGACTTCTTCTCATCGGGCGGAAGCAAACTTTGCTCGATGACAGGAACGTAACCCTCCAACGTGCGCACCGCGACCTCGGTACGCTTTTGAAACAGCACCCAAGTCGTCACGCCGCAGAAGATGAACGAAACGATGCCCATCAGCAACGTGCACGCAACCACGATTGGCATGCAGCCCGGCTCTTGGTGCTCAGCGTCACCGCCGGCCGCCTCGCCTTGCGATTCGGCACCGGCCTCAGCCGCAGCGGACTCCGCTTCATCAGCCGGCGACGGCTGCTCTCTATCCGAGTCCGCGCTCACAGGTTGAATTCAATCTTCAAGATTTTGAACTTCAACTTGCCCGCGGGCACTTCGACTTCCGCGACCTCACCCACCTTCTTGCCAATCAAGCCTTGGCCGAAGGGGCTGGTCACCAAAATCTTGCCGGCGTCATAGTCTTCGTCACCCGCGCCAACCAACGTGAACTGCTCTTCGTCACCGTAAGCAACATCTTCGACCGTGACGGTGCAACCAAAGACGACTTCATCCTTTGGCAGCGACGACACGTCGATGATGGACGCGCGAGCGATCTTGTCGCGAAGCTCGTTGATCTTGGCCATCAACATGCCCTGGTTCTCACGCTGGGCGTGATACTCAGCGTTCTCTTTCAAGTCGCCTTCTTCGCGTGCCTCCGCGATCTTTTGCACAATCACAGGCATCTCTTCGTTTTCCATGCGACTGATCTCGGCCTTGATCTTGTTGTAGCCCTCACGGGTCATTGGCACCGATTCGACCATTTTCGCGATCCTACCTAGGGTTGGCTGAAGACATAAAAAAAGAAACCTTCCCCGAGGGAAAGGTTCGTTGGCAAACCGCAATTGTCGGATAGTCGGCCACAAAAGTCCAGTCCCAAGAGGGGCGGACACTGCAACCGATTTGCAATTGCATGCACCGGACGGAGCGATCGGATCAATCCAAACCGACCGAGACGAACGAAATCAATCCGCCGCCGAATCCGACCGTCGCGAAGTCACGTTGGGATCATCCACGTACTCAACGGGCGTGTCGCCTGGATTGCCCTCGTGAGGCAAACCGATTTCCTCGTTCATCCACCGGCCCAAGTCGATCAACTGGCAACGCTTGGAACAAAACGGCATCGCAGGCGTCTCATCGGAGAGGAAACGGCGGTTGCAAGTTGGACAAGTGATCTGGGTTGGCGGTTCCATTTTCTCAAGCCTCGCTGTCCGGATTTAACCTCTCTTCTCGAGAGGGGTGTTACAATCGTCCCCAGGCGACTCACGGATGCTCCCGTCTCAATCGATTGACCGGAATCAAATCGCAATCCAGACGACGTCGCCTCGACGCTCAAACAAACTGGCTTTCCAACGCTTTGCCGTCAAGTTCGCATGATGCCAAACACGACCTGCCAATTCGCCACTCGACGTGCTTTGCTCGCGACTTCGTTCGCCCTGGCGATCGCGTTTGGCAATCGCGCGTTGCTAGCTGACGAAGGTGATGCAGACGCGTCATCAAGCAACCAGCCCGCCCCAACGCGGTACTCACCCGCTGTCGAAGCCAAGGCCGAAGCGATACTCAAAGAAGCTGGACTGCGACGCAGCGGAAAAACATTGATCGCGGATGCCGCAGCCGAACTGGCCCGCGAAATGTCAGGCTTGAGCAAGCAGCGTCGTGAACTGGTGCTTCAGCAAAAGGAGTACGCCACCGCCCAGTCTCAGATCGACCAAATGGAGGAACAACTCCGGTTGGCAGAGACCAAAGACGGTGAACTGAATCTGCAACTGGCCCGCGTGGCTGGCACCGATGTCCTGACCAACAACCGCATCGTCGCTTTGATCAACGCGAATCGAACGCGGATGAAACAATTGCGTTCTCAGCGAACCCAAGCAGAAGAAACGACGGCGGACCTGCAGGCCAAACTGAACTCAAAAGAAGCGGAGTACGCCGAAACCGTGTTCCAACTTCGCAAGTCGCTGGACAACCTCCGTGAAGAAGTCGCTCTATCGACCAAGGACGAGAAAGTCCAAATCGCGATTCGCGTGATGAACGCAAATCACGGCGTCCCGATGTCAATCTCGCCCGATGACATTTTGCAAACTATCGAGCTCCGCCTAGCAAAGATCGAACAAGAAGTTTTCTCCGAGTCGATCCCGCTGGAGAAAGAACGGAGCGGTTCGATGCACGTGACCGTCAGCGTGAATAACCAAACGGTGCGCATGATGGTCGACAGCGGAGCCACCCTGGTCACGCTGCCAGCGTCGGTCGCGAGAGAGCTGGATATCTCGATCCCAGCCGATGCGAAACGGCTGCGATTGGTGCTCGCGAATGGTGACGAGCTGTCGGCTCAACGCGTGACGCTGGAATCCGTCCGAGTGGGGCAGTTTGAAGCGAAAGATGTCGAGTGCGCGATCCTCGAACCAATCGAAGCCAAAGTCGAACCTCTTCTGGGCATGAGCTACCTGGGCGAGTTCAAGTTCGAGATCGACGCGGTTCAAAAGACGTTGCGAATGCTGCGAGTTGAGACCTCGCAGTGAACCGCTGACGTTGCGAACAAGACAGTCGCCAGCGTCTTCGACTGGCGCCACAGGCTAGCTTCACGGCCTCGCAAGAGCACGCGAGCCAACGCCCCGGCGATCAAAACGTTTCCGGATAGACCACCAATTCGACTCGGCGATTGGCAGCTCGCCCCGCGGGAGTCGTGTTGTCTTGGCGAGGATTGTTCGAACCTTGCGCGACCGTGAACAGTTGCTGGGCGGGCATGCCGCTTCGCCGCGTCAACCAATCCAGCACCGCCGCGGCTTGTGCCGATGTCAACTGGTGAGCACTGCCAGCCGCGCCGCCGTACATCGGAGCGTTGTCCGTGTACCCTTCGATACCGATTCGCTGTCGCGGAAACACCGATCGCAATTGAGCCGCCGCTGGGTCCAATACACTGCCCGCCGCAGGTTGCAACTGAGCCGTCCCCGGTGCAAACAATTGGTCACTCGGCAAGACAACGCGAAGCACCTCGCCGTCTTGTTCGACTTTCAATCCGCCCAAATTCAAACGACCGGCCAACTGGTTCAAGTTAGTGTTCGCGCGAATCGTTGCACCGCCTCGCATTTGAGCCGATGCCTGAAAGCTTCTTGCCTGGTTCTGTGCGTCTTGTGCGGCAATCCGCGCCGCATCGTATTGCTGTGTCGTGTCGGACAACTGTTTGCGAACAAGATTCAACTCGTCGCGATAAACCTGGGCCTGTTGTTCGCTTTGTGCAAGCTGAGTCGTCAACTGTCGATTGTTGTCGTCGAGCAATTGCACACGCCGATTCAGCTCAGCCACCTGAGCTTGAATGCCGTTGACCGCAGCGGTGTTGGACGGAGGCTGCCAAACCGTGGTCCCGCCGCCAGCCAGGTATGGATTTTGTGAGCACCCCAACCCGACGCAGGCCCACCCGAAGGCGACCGCGAAAAAGGCGAGTTCGATGCGTTGACGGAAAGCGTTCATGTGCGCGACGGTACGAAACGGATCCAGACGATCACAACACCGACTTTCACAAACTTCGAGAAAATTCGCAGAATGGCTCAAGCGAGCCGCAGCCGCGATCTCAACCGCGCATCAGAAACTCGATCACTCGGTCGGTTTCCGACAAATCATCCAGCATCAACGTCGGTTCGGCGTGCCCGAGCTGCTCCTTGGTGAACCCGCCCGTGCAAACAGCCAACGTCTGAGCACCAATCGCTCGGCCGCAAAGCACATCGGCGGGAGTGTCCCCGATCACGATGGTCTGCTGATGCAAACTGCCATGTCGCCGAGACACCATCGTCGCGGCACGCCGGGCCATGTCGTCGCGGTGAACGTCCATGTCTCCTCCGACGATCCAACGCACCCACTGTCGAAGCCGGAAAAACTCTAGTTTCTGAGTTGCCGTTTCAGGGAAATTGCCGGTCATGACAGCAACGTCCAATTCTGAAAAAGCCTGCAACGACTGAAGCAAGACTTCGACTCCGGGCATCACCGTGCCACCCGTTCGACGCAGCTCGGCCCCGAACAGCCCGCCATAGCGACGCCGCAAACGCCCGCAATTGGCTTCGGAAGGCGACACCTTGTTTCGCTGCAACAATTCCACCATCAGACTCCGGTCCGTACGACCAGAAAATGAAATGTCGGTGTCGGGATCGGCAACGGAAAATTCCTCCGCAATCGCCTGCTTCAATGCTCGATTCCCGCCACCGGCGGTCGTCAAAAGCGTCCCGTCGATGTCAAATAGCAACACTCGCACGAAACCACTCGCCTCTTCCGTCTCGTTGTCCATTCAAGTTGTCGCATGAGTGTCCCAAACGCTGATCCTTCCTGCCAGTCCAATGCGTCGGCCGAATCCAATTCGCCGGCGGCAAAATCCAGTGGCACCGGCGTGGACAAAAGCGGCGACCGCGTGCGTGAAATGTTTCGACAAATCGCGCCTCGTTACGACGCGATGAACCATCTGCTTTCGCTGAACGTCGACAAATGGTGGCGACGCAAAGCGGTTCAAACCCTGAACATGGATGGCGATGCTCCGATCTTGGATCTTTGCTGCGGCACCGGCGATTTGGCCATCGCGATCGCGGACGCGGCTGGCCCAGACATCCAAGTCATCGGCAGCGATTTTTGTCACGCGATGTTGGAGATTGCTCGCGGCAAAGAAGACAAACGCACGCGTGATGCCTCGGGCGGGTCCGGTCGCCACACGATTCCGTTTCTGGAAGCGGACTCGATGGCGTTGCCATTCGACAACGATTCGTTCCAGTGCGTCACGGTCGCATTTGGTTTGCGAAACATCGCGGACACAGACCAGGGGCTGTCGGAAATGACGCGAGTCTGCCAACCCGGCGGCCAAGTCATGGTGCTCGAATTCTCGCAACCGACGTTGCCGGTACTGAAACAGGCATACAACTTTTACTTCCGCCATGTTTTGCCACGCATCGGCCAGTGGATGGCTCGCAACGACAAATCGGCTTACGAATACCTTCCTGAATCCGTCGGCCAATTTCCCTGTGGCGAGGCCTTGGCCGAACGCATGCGAGGTGTGGGACTCGAAAACGTGACCTTCCGACCGCTGACCCTGGGCGTGGCAACGATTTACCTGGGCGAAAAACCAGGCGAAAAGTCGTCGGCTCAACCATCCTCGGCGTCGAGTGAACAAGAAGCGTTGGTGACCGCATGAACTCGGGTTCCGAACGTCGCCGACGCGTGGTCCTGGCGATCACCGGAGCCAGCGGGGCACCGATCGCGGTCCGGTTGCTGCAAGTCATGCGGTTGGATCCCAACGTCGAAGTGCATCTGACGATCAGCCAAAGTGGTGCTGCGGTGCTGCATCAAGAAATGGGACTGCAACTCAACCTGCGGACTCCCGACTTGAACGCTTTGCTGAACTGCGTGGCCGAATGGTCGCAGGTTCCGGCACCGGAGATGTCGCCTTGCCCCGATGGAGGCGACGACCGATTGCGGTATCACCAACACGATGACTTCATGACGCCAATCGCCAGCGGTTCGTTCTTGACCGATGCGATGGTGGTTTGTCCGTGCAGCGGCAGCACGCTGTCGGGCATCGCTCGCTCCGCCGCTTCGAACCTGGTTCAACGCGCCGCCGAGGTTCACTTGAAAGAACAACGCAAACTCGTTCTGGTACCTCGCGAAACACCGATGAGCGTGCTGCAGATCGAGAACATGCATCGACTGGCGACCGCCGGCGCGGTGATGCTGCCCGCCATGCCGGGTTGGTACCACGACGTGCAACGAATCGAGGACCTGGTCGACTTCGTTGTGGCTCGGATCTTGGATCAAATCGGATTGGACAACGGGTTGATCCAACGATGGAAGGACGGGTGACCAGACGCATCATGGCAAGACTCAACGACTGGCTCGGCCTGATCCGATTTTCGCACACCATTTTCGCATTGCCCTTTGCGATCCTGGCGGCGTTCCTAGCCTGGACGACGCCACTTCCCACAGCCATTCAATCGTCACCCGCGGTGGATGGCGAAGCGACCGCGGCGGCGATCTACCCGCAAGTCCGCTTGCAGGACATCGCCGGAATTCTGTTGTGCATGGTCCTCGCTCGAAGCGCCGCGATGGCATTCAATCGTTGGGTCGATCGGCGAATCGATGCCGCCAACCCTCGCACCGCCAATCGACACATTCCCGCCGGCGTGCTGTCCGCGCCCAAGGTTCTCGTGTTCACCATCGCCTGCGGAGTTGGGTTCGTCGCCGCGACGTTGCTCTTCTTGCCAAACCGATTGCCACTTTTCGCGTCAGTTCCTGTCCTGCTGTTTCTGTGCGGTTATTCGCTGGCGAAACGGTTCACGCAATCAGCCCACCTCTGGCTCGGCGTCGCGCTTAGCCTTTCGCCGTTGTGCGTGTGGGCGGCCATTCGCGGCGAAGTCGTGCTGCAGAACATTGGCGATTTCTGGGTTCCCGCATGGCTCGCCGTGGCGGTCGCTTTGTGGGTCGCCGGATTCGACATCATCTACGCCTGCCAAGACGCGAAATTCGACGAGGCGGAAGGACTGCACAGCGTCCCGTCAAAGCAAGGGATTTCCGGTGCCCTGCGGGTTGCAGCGCTGGCCCATGTTGCGATGATCATGGCCTTGGTTGTCCTGGCGTGGACTGGCGGATCGTCAGGTCTCGGAGCCCTTTTCGCGGTGGGTGTCGGATTGACCGCCGCGTTGGTCGTTTATCAGCATCGCCTGGTCTCGCCCAACGATTTGTCTCGCGTCAATCTGGCGTTTTTTCATACCAATGCGATCGTCAGCGTGATTCTGATGACGGCGGGCGTGATCGACTGCTTCGTTTGACGGTTTGAAAGTCAGGCAGCTCCCGCTATTTCTCGTTTCCCCCTTCGAATCAACACCATGCAAGCCAACGAACGAGACGCACGTTTTCGCGAAATTCGAGATAAGGTCGAATCCGAGGTGCGACTCTCGATGGAAGACGGCCTGTTTCTCTACGAACCGGAAGTCTCGATCCAACAAATTGGCGAACTGGCCAACTTCGTTCGCGAACGCAAAAACGGAAACGTCGGCTACTACAACATCAACACGCACCTGAATCCGACCAATGTGTGCGTCTATCGATGTCGTTTCTGCGCTTTCCGAAAGGATTTGCGAGACGAAAATGGCTACGCGATGACCGACGAACAGATCCTGCACCGCGGCGCCGAAGCCACCGCCAACGGCTGCACGGAAATGCACATCGTCGGCGGTTTGCACCACCAACGAAAATACGAGTGGTACCGCGATATCATCTCGTTGCTAAAAGAGAACTACCCGAAGATTCACCTGAAAGCGTGGACCGCGGTTGAGATCGATTGGTTCCGTTTCCAAACCAAAAAATCGTTTGAGTGGGTGTTGGACGACATGCGTTCCGCAGGACTCGGCAGCATGCCCGGAGGCGGAGCCGAGATCTTTCACCCCGAAGTTCGCGACCAACTTTGTGAGCACAAAGCCAACACGCCGGCATGGCTGGAGATCCATCGGACGGCCCACCAAATCGGTTTGAAGACCAACTGCACGATGCTCTACGGCCACGTTGAGAAGGCTTACCACCGCATCGATCACCTGATGCGTCTGCGTGAACTTCAAGACAAAACGAATGGCTTCCAAGTCTTCATTCCGCTCGCGTTTCACCCGGACAACACGAAGTTATCCGACTTGAAGAAGCCGTCGGGCTTGATGGACCTCCGTACGATGGCGGTCAGTCGATTGATGCTGGACAACATCCAGCACATCAAGGCCTACTGGATCATGCTGGGTATCGAGACGGCTCAAACGGCGTTGGCCTACGGAGCCAATGACATTGATGGCACGGTTCGACACGAATTGATCTACCACGATGCGGGCGCTCAAACGCCCGAGTTCATGTCGGTCGAGCAGATCCAGGATCTGATTCGCGAAGCCGGCAGAGAACCCATCGAACGCGACACGACTTACAACCGAGTGATTCGCGACGAAAACGATTTCAGGAATTGGCATTCCGGCGAAAGCGTCGACGCCAAAACGGAACTGGCCAGCGCGTAGTCACTGGCCAACGCCTAGTCGATCACGATGCAATGCGTCGGCCAAGAGTGGCCAACCTACGGAGCGCGACCCCACAGCAGAACAGTTGTCCCCAACTGTTCCATGTGTGCGGGTCGCTCCTTAAACAATCTCGAAGCGAATGTTGGAGCGGCCGATAGAGAGACTGCCAGCCGGAACTCCGCTGCGCTGCGGTCCGCCCTACGCCAGGAAAAGAACCTTGCGAATGTCGCGGATCACTCCGTGGTCCAGCGTCCGGCATCCAAGACCAGCCCTCAACTATTGGTCCAGAAACGTCAACGGTTCCGCCCGACGCTCCCAAAACCACCTGGGCCCTAAGCCCCAGAAGCCTGAAGTTGGCCGCTGATAGCGGATTCCAAACCGAACTTCATCAACGTCTCTTGCAAGATCGCTTTCTCGGAGTCGTTCAACGGCACCATTGGCAATCGCATTTCGCCGGTGTCGCGACCGACCATTTGCATCGCGGCTTTCACGGGAATCGGGTTGGTCGCCAATCCCAACATTTTGCTGCACAACGAGTACAGACGATGGTGCAACGTTGCGGCTTTGGTGTAATCACCACCCGCCGCCGTTTGCACCATTTCCAACATCGCGGATGGCACCAAGTTGGCGGCCACGGAAATCACACCTTCGGCACCGACGCTCATCATCGGCAAAGTCAGCGAGTCATCGCCGGACAAAACCGTCAAGTCGGTGGCTCCCAAGATCGCGGAGCATTGATCCAACGATCCAGTGGCTTCCTTCACCATCGTGATGCCCGGCAGTTCCGCCAAACGCACGATCGTTTCGACTTCGATGTTCTTCGCCGATCGCCCGGGAATGTTGTAGACACAAACAGGGATGTCCACGGCTTCCGCGACCGCGCGGAAGTGTTGATACATGCCCTCTTGAGTCGGCTTGTTGTAGTAAGGAGCGACTTGCAACGTGGCGTCGGCACCTTCATCGGCAGCACGACGGGTCAAACGCAGGGCTTCGGCAGTGCTATTGCTGCCGGTCCCAGCCATCACCTTCACACGTCCCGCGACGTGCTGGATGGTGAACGAGATCACTCGTTCGTGTTCGTCGTGAGTCAACGTGGGTGATTCGCCGGTGGTTCCGCAAGGAACAATGCAGGTCACGCCGGCATCGATTTGAAAATCGATCTGTTCGGCCAAACGTTTCTCGTCGACTTGTCCATCGCGAAAGGGGGTCACAATGGCGGTGGACAAACCAGCGAAATCGCTGCCTTTTCTGAGAGACATCAAGCACGTCCGGAACAAAAGTCAAAAAACAGAGTCATCTTCACGAGCGAACAGTTTAACGATTTCTCGAAACATTTCACGGGCCAAAATGCTTCCCGTTCACACGAACTGAAGCTCACATCCGCAGACCTGCAAACAGGGCCCTGTAAACAATGTCCACCGAACAGCAACCAACGGATAGCGTCCAGCGAACAACTCTCGCGTGTGTCACGACAGGACGAAAATGCACGCCCCAAAGTTCGCGTGGAACGAACGCGCATAAAAAAAAAGACGCGGTGTGGAATTCGCGAATCGATCGCCAATTCCACACCGCGTCCAAAACATCACTGGCCGGGCCATTCATCGCCCGAGCCCATCCGACTCAATTCCCCGTGAGGCTCGAGGACTCCACTCGAACCTGAATCAACGAGTCTCGGCTCAAACCAAGTTCTTGCGAACGGCCCAAACAGCAGCCTGAGTCCGGTCCGAAACGCCGAGCTTACGCAGAATGTGCTGCACGTGCTCTTTGACGGTTTCGTAGCTGATGCCGAGCATCTTCGCGATTTCTTTGTTGGTCAAACCGAGGGCCATTTGACGAAGCACTTCGCTTTCGCGTTGCGTCAGCGGCACGTCAATGTCTTGGTTCATACGAGGCGTCGCCAAGGCACCAGTCACTCGACGCAGTTCTTCGCGAGTCCAAGATTGCTGGCCGTCGAATGCCAAGTTCAAGGCTTCGATCAAACGCTCGACAGGAGCCGTTTTCAGGATGTAGCCACACGCACCCAGCGCCACAGCGCGAGCGACGTAAGTGGGGTTGTCGTAACCCGAGAACAACAGGATCGGCAGATCAGGGTGATCCAACTTGATCCGGCCGAGGGTGTTCAGACCATCACCACCTTCCATGCGGATATCCAGCAACACAGCATCCAAAGGCGTGTTGCTCACGATTTCCAAAGCATCGGCGGCTTTGTCGGCTTGCGCGACGACTTCGATGCCCGTCCCCTCGAGGGCAGCTAAAGTCCCCAACCGGGAGACTTCGTGATCGTCAACGATCAAAAGGCGTTTCGACATCAATTTTTCCGTTCTGATTGAATGAGGTTTGAGTGGGAGCCAAGTTGGGGCTGCTTAGCAGTCAAAGGTGTGAAAACGGGTTGTAACGCAATCAACCAAACCGGAGAACCGGATAGTTGACATGTGACGCATTTATCCAACGGCATCGCACTGCACGACCCTTTGCATACAAATCTTAGCTTATTAATACCTTAAGGCCAGGGACGATCCAGCCACCAGGGCGATGTCAAACATGCACCAGGCGGCCATCAAACGGCCCAAACCTTGCGAAATGCAAGCAAAACGGGGATTTTCGCGTTTCTTTTGAGGAGAGGGGCAGTTCAACTCAAATCAAAAACGCTCAATTTTCTCCCCCATCAGCGTGGACACTGTTCTCTCTAGCAGGGTGTTTTTAAACGTCGTATGTCACACAATCGAATAGCTAACAATCTTAAAACTTGTCTCCAGAATTTTTAAAAAACAATTGCCGCCTTCAATGAAAGTGCAATTGCGTTCAGTTTGAAACGTCCGCCACGGACGGGAGACAAACCCCGCCATCCGTCCGGAACAACGCTGGTTGAATTACGCCTGCGGGGGGAAATCGGATCGCTTCCAGTTGCGAATTGATAGCATTCACGCAGGTACAGTACTACCGGACGTACCGAACACTCTGCCAGCACATCCCTTCAAATGATCAGCCAGTCTGCAGCCGGGATCAGATTCGTTCTCTTTCCATGGAGCACTCCCCGCGGTTTCATTGAGTCAATTCCTTTCGGCGGGCAACCTCACTGTCACAAAATTTCAGTCACGTGGGTTCAGTCACCTCATTTCATTGGTTGGCCTCATTTCACCGGGTGGATTGAGCTCACCAAATGAACGTGCCAGCGAAACACCGGGTGGGACTCAGGCTGTCGTCAATTCCTCGCCGCGCTCCTGCTCAAGCCTGAACGGCAACACCGCCAACCAGACCAACGCAATTCCTTCGCGACGGGCGGGGGTCGTGAGACCGAAGCAATGTCGGTAAACTCCGCCGGTTTGGAGCGTACCGGACATCGGAGAATTGGATTGATGGCGAAAGGATTGTTCACCCAGGGCATGTGCGTGCTACTGCGCCGTCCGCTCGAGATGGACGAGATCCAATCCCGCCTGAAGCAGTTCCAGTTGGTTGGACGTCAGGAATCGCTTGACGACGAAGATTCCCCGGAAACGCTGATCTACGATTTCCGCCCGGACGTCGGTGGCCACCTCTTGGTGACGCCATCTTCCATCCCTTGGCCTGACGACATGGGGGACCCGGATGAGTCGCCCGAAAGATTCGTTGCATGGTCGCTGGGGCAGTTTGGGCCGCTTGCCTTTCCTGGATGCCTGACGCGAGCCTGCGAACAAACCCGTCATTGGGATGACATGCCGGATGTGCCCTCCGAGCACACTTGTCACATTCGGTTGCTGATCAGCTACGTGCTGGGAACCGAAGAAGACGCCGAGGAGGACGACGACGACCTGCCGCTCGTTCCGGACGACTACGAGGCCATCGACGAGCTGCACTTTTTGACCAAGGCCGTCGCCGCGTTGCTCGAATCACCCGACGCGATTTGTTATTTCAATCCCGGCGGTGAAGTTCTTTGCGATGAAAACGTGCTGCGGGTGGGACTGAATCACGCCTGGAATCTAGAACTTCCGCCCCTGGACATGTGGACCAACGTTCGCGTTTTCGTGGACGAGAACAAATACGCCATCATGGACACCGTGGGCAACGGCCAGTTCGACCTTCCGGACATGGAAGCCGTATTCCGGTTGTCCGATTACAGCGCCGAAGACGTCGAACGATTCCTTCGTCACGCTTCGCTTTATTTGTTGGCGGGTGACGAAGAAGTCACCACCGGCGATACCGCCGACGGCCCCGGCGGGCAAACGTGGCTGGCCATGGAATGCGATCAATCGCTGTCGGACCCGCCTCGACCAACGATCCGCTGGATTCCCGAAGACGGACAAAATTTACCCGAGCATCTTTTGGATCCCGGAACCATCGACGACGAAATGGGTCTGGACGATGAAATGGGGCTCGACGACAGCGTGGATGAAGGCTTCCTCGACGACCATGAATTTGGTTCACAAGAATTTGGTTCAAAGGGCTTCGACCCCAACGGAACCGACTACTTGGACCCCGGCCCATTCGACACTGAATCGCCGGAGGATGACGACGATTGATGCCGTCGGCCCAGCGAAAATCAGATGGACGTTCTGCGAAAACCAATCGCCGCAAACATGCATCGGGCTGGCACAAATCCCCTGATCCAGTCATCTTTGCCGCAAGAGTCCCCACACCCTCGTTTGTCCATTCCGCTTCGTCTCAACGCGAATCCTATTGAACCGCAGTAGCTGACCATGTCACACACGATTGTCATCTTTGGTGCCAGTGGCGACTTGACGAGCCGCAAATTGATCCCGGCTCTGTATCGTCTTTTCTCACGAGGCCGTTTGCCCGAGTCGACTCGCATTGTCGGTGTGTCGCGCAGTCCCTACGAGCACGAAGAGTGGCGAAAGTCGTTGCGTGAGACGACATCGAAGTTCGTCGGCAAATCATTCGACTCCGAATCTTGGGACGCGTTTGCTCCCAACATCTACTACCAACCCGGCGACATCAAAGACGCCGATTCGTTCAATGCCTTGGCGACTTTCCTCGAAGAAATCGAAGAGGGTCAGACGACAGGACGAGTGTATTACTTGTCGACCATGCCGCAGTTGTACGAAGAAGCCATCCAGCAAATGGGTGCTGCGGGATTGGCCGATGACTCCAACGGTTCACGCCGCGTGATCATCGAAAAGCCCTTCGGCACAGATTTGAAAACCGCTCAAAAACTGAACCAATCCATCCACGAGGTTTTCCGCGAAGACCAGATCTATCGCATCGATCACTACCTCGGCAAAGAAACCGTGCAGAACATCTTTGCTCTGCGGTTTGCCAACAGCATCTTTGAACCGCTTTGGAATCGCAATTACATCGACCACGTTCAAATCACCGTGGCTGAAGAAGTCGTGATCGGCCGCCGCGCGGGCTACTACGACAACAGCGGCATCCTGCGGGACATGTTCCAGAATCATATCCTGCAATTGATGATGATCACGGCAATGGAACCGCCGGTGAAATTCGACGCGGCACTCGTGCGTGACGAAAAGGTGAAAGTCCTTCACAGCGTCCGCAGAATGACCGGAGGTGACTTCGCCGCCCAAACCGTCCGCGGCCAATACGCGGGCTACTTGCAAGAAGAAGGCGTGCCACCGGGAAGCCAAACCGAAACATTCGCGGCGTTGAAACTTTATTGTGACAACTGGCGTTGGCAGGGAGTCCCATTCTTCCTTCGCAGTGGCAAAGGCATGTCCTGCCGCACCACGCAAATTGTCATTCAATTCAAGAATGTGCCTCACCAACTCTTCGGCGGCAGCAATTCCAAGAAGAAGCTTGGCAACCGTTTGGTCATCCAAGTCCAACCGGCCGAAGGCATCCAACTGCACTTCGAAACCAAAGTCGCCGACGCGGGCATGAAGACTCGCACCAACCACTTGGACTTCAACTTCCAAGACAACAACTGCGGTGAGGAAACACCCGACGCCTATCAGCGTTTGTTGCTGGATGCGGTGCAGGGCGACGCGAGCTTGTTTGCTCGCGGGGACGAAGTCGAATTGGCCTGGAGCATCATCGATCCCATCATCGAAGCCTGGCGTAGCCCCGCCGCACCTCCGCTGCATTCCTACCCGACTGGCTTGTGGGGCCCCGAGCAATGTTCACAGTGGATGTTCGACCAAAACCGCGAATGGTTCGACGTTTGCCCAGTGATCTAGGCGTCGAAAAATCGGCGACACGTCGATTCACGCTGAGTCGGCAGCACCGGTTTAATTCCAGTCGCCCCCGAAAGCGGAAACGCTGAGTATCCTGTGGGGCATGTCGTACCCGAACGCTTCCACGACCGATTCCGCCAACACGCAAGCCGCCCAGGCTGGAGGTTTGGAATCCGCGAACGCCGGGAAAAACGCGAATTCGGCGGCGAAGCCCACCGCCGCTGAGCAAACCGTGCGTCAGCTCGCCGAGCAGTCTCGCGACGAGGCGGAATTTCTTCATCGCCTGGCGACGCATCTGGCGGAGATCCACTCGGCCGCCTTGGTCGCGGTCCAAGACAACTCGTTCCCACAACCGCGCATGTTGGTTCGCAATGAAACCATCGCGGCGAACCTGGATCGCGACTGGCTGCGGCAACAACTCAGCGAGGTCTCCCCCAGCGCCACGTCGTTTGTGTTTGAAACACCAAACGGGCAAACCGATGCGAGAGCGACCGCGTTGGGAGTGGAACTGTTGCCGGCGCCGCAATCGGCGAAGTTGATGCTTCTGCACGATCACGAGCTCGCTCCGACGGCACTGCTGCCCGCAATGAAACAGTTGGGCGAATTCGCGAAAGCGTCTCGTGAACGATTCGCAACGCCAACGCAAGTGGATTCCGAATCAACCGAGTCATCACGGGCAATTGCCACGCTTGCCGGGGAACCTCCGGCGCACGAACTGGTCAACCTCGATCAAGCGTTCCGAAACGTCCGTGCGGTGATGCGAGGTTTCCATCAGGACCTCGACCCGACGTCGACCGCCTACCGCATCGCGGCTGATCTGCCGCGATTGTTGGCATGCGATCGGGCAGCGGTCTTGCTACCCAAAACTTCTTCTCGGCGACCAAAGTTTCAAGTTCGTGCGATCAGCGGATCGTCCGTGATTGATCGACGGTCCCCTTTGATTCGCAGCATGAATCAATTGGCCGACGCGGTGGCGGTCATCAAGCGTCCGTTGATCCTGCCGGCACAAGCAACGTCGCCAAACGATGAGCAAGCAATCGATCCCGCCGCGCTGTCGCCGCAATTGATCGAACCGCTCGAAGGTTATCTGGATGAATCCGGTGTGCATTCGGTAGCGATGATTCCATTGTTTGAACCATCTCAATCAGACGATCCGTATGCCACGGAACTCGGGCAAGACTTGTCGCTGGATGCTCCGTCAGATGACGAACTGAGGAGTCACGCCAACAACCATCCTCCCATTGCGATATTGATGCTGGAAACGTTTTCGGGTGATCCGGCCACCGAAATCTCTCCCGCGATTCGCGAGGTTGCCGATGAATCCGCATTGGCGCTCAGTAATGCTCTCAACCACGCCAGCGTCTTTGCATTACCTCTTCGCCGCCCGCTAGCAGCCGCCTCACGAAGAGCGTTTCGCAATTGGGCGGTGGCGATCAGCCTGTTGGTCATGGCGGGGTTGAGTGCTGGTTGGTTGATCCAAGTCGATCACCACGTCGTCGCGACTGGCGAGGCTCGTCCCGCCGTTCGCCGAGCAATTTTCGCGGGAATTGACGGCATCGTGGATGAGCTGTTGGTGTCCGATGGGGATCACGTCCAAGCCGGCGAGATGCTGGTGCGTTTGGACAATGCCGAACTGACACGTGAAGCCGAAGCCATCTCCGGTGAGCTGGCGACCGCCACCCAACAACTCAGTTCCATCCGAGCTTTGTTGCTGTCAGGGGACAATGGCGATCGAGAAAGCGCTCAAAACATTCTCGAACAACAATCGCTCGAAAACCAAATCGAATCACTGAACAAACGATTGGATTTGAATCAACAGATGCAGTCGATGCTTTCCATTCGTGCCCCGTTTGACGGGCAAGTCGTCGGTTGGCGATTGAACGAAAGGCTGAGCGACCGTCCGGTGTCCCGCGGCGACCGTTTGCTGTCGATGGTACAGCCCGACGGCCCATGGGAATTGGAACTGAAACTGGAGGAATTTCGTTCGAGAGAGGTTCTGCAGCGATATTCCAATGGCGATCCCCTGCCCATTCGATTCGCGATTGAGACTCGGCCGACGGAAACGTTCGAAGCGGAAGTCACATCGGTCGGTTCGGTCGCCCGCCGGCGTGCTGATGGACGAAGCGTGCTGGACGTCGTCGCGAAAATCAATGAAGTTCCCGAAGATGGCTTTCGTGGAGATGCGGAAGTCACCGCAAAAATCGTTTGTGGCAAGAAACGCTATCTCGCCAGTGCCTTGGACGACGTCGTGGATTGGGTTCACCGCAACGTGCTGTTTCGATTTCGCTGATGGGTGCCCAACAAGATTCATCGACCCGGCGTCCTTTGGATGTGCGGCACAAGATTGGACTGAAAGCCGTCCGTGTCTCGCATCGTCATGCAGGTTGGGTGGTCGTTCATGATCCGGTTGCTTCCAAGTATCACCGGCTTCGCGAAGACGAGTACTTCTTGTTGACGCTGCTGGACGGTGATTGCAGCTTGGACGATTTGCGGGATCACTATCAAACACGCTATCCCAATCGGCGTGTTCGACCGGGCCAGCTCAATGCATTGCTGTTTCGTTTTCACGAAAGCGGGCTGACGATCAGTCATTCCGCTGGCCAGGGAACATCGCTGCTTCGCCGAGCCGACCAGGATCGCCGACAGAAGATTTGGTCGACGCTGAGCCAATGGTTGTTCCTGCGTTTTCCCGGTGTGGATCCAGCCCCGGTGATGCGGTGGCTGATGCCGATCGCTCGACCATGGTTGAGTTGGCCGGGGATCATCACGCTCACGGCGTTCGTTGCGTCCGCTGCTTTGTTGATGTTGATTCATCGAGACCGCTATTTCGCGGAACTGCCATCCGCTGGGCAATGGATGACGATGCAAAGTGCGTTGATTTTGGCTGCCGTCGTTGCTTTGACGAAGATCGCACACGAACTGGGCCACGCATTGGTATCCGAACGTTTCGGTGCCAAGTGTCGATCCATCGGCCCGATGTTGTTGGTCTTCACACCAGCGTTGTACTGCGACACCAGCGGATCGTGGCTGATCGCCGACCGTTGGAAACGGGCCTGCATTGCCTTGGCCGGAATCGGCACGGAAGTCATCATCGCATCCGTTGCAGCGTGGGTTTGGTTGATGACGCCTGTGGGATTGGTGCACACGATCGCGTCGCATGTCATGGTCGTCTGCGGCATCAGCACGGTGGTGTTCAATGCGAATCCGCTGCTTCGATACGACGGGTACTACCTGCTGTCGGACTGGACGGACATGCCCAACTTGTCACAACGAGCCAAACGTGCGTGGGGACGAATGTTGTCGTCCGTATTCTTGGGCCTCCCAGCCAACCGCAACCAGGGTGAACCAGCCGATCAGTCCGGTTGGTTGCTTGTTTATGCTGCCGCCTCGCTCGCTTATCGATGGGTGTTGATGTTCACCATCATCGGCTTCATTTGGGTTTGGCTGCGTCCGTATGGTTTGGAAATCATCGGTCAGTGCATGGCCATTTTCGCGATTGCTTCCATGGCTTTGGGAACGATCGTGCCACTCAAACAATTTGGGACCAATCCTATGAACCGACGGAAAGCTCGTTGGTCGCGAATTTTGATTTGGGCGGCGATTCTGATCGCGGTTGGATTCGCGGGAACGATCCCGCTGCCTCGTTCAGTCACAACGGCCATCCGATTCAGCCCTCTCAACGAAACAAGGGTGCACCTGACATCGGGCGGCGTCCTGACTCGAGTGGTTGTGCAGCCCGGAGACAAAGTTCTCAAAGGAGACTTGCTTGCCGAACTGACCAACCCGGATGTCCAACGCGAATGCCTTGATGCCGCCAGTGCATTGCGTGATCAAGAAACACGGCTAGAAGGATTGCGGTCTTCGCAAACCTTGGTGCCCGAAGCCAGCCACCAACTTCCGGCTGCCGAAGCATTGCGCGACGAACTGGCCAGTCGCTTGAAGGCGGCCCAGCGTCGTCGTGACTCGTTGGCCGTGACCGCCCCCTGTGACGGCACCGTCATGGTCGCGCAGAGCAATCCCACGGGTGACAACTCGGGTCCACGCGGAATGGATTCGTTGGACGCCGATGCGAATCCGCTCGGGCTGCGACCAGAATCCAACCCTGCGATCGATCGAACCGCTGTCCGGTTGGCGTCGTGGTCTGGCGACCCGACCTCGCCCGAGAACATCGGTTGCACCTTGGAAGCCGGAACTGAATTGCTGGCGATCATTCCGAGCGAACTTTCATCGTCCAATTCGGACTCCCCCGAGACGTCCGACATCCCTTGGCGAGCCGAAGCCGTTGTCACGGCGGTTCAACGTCGAAGGATGCAACCGGGCCAAACCGTCACCCTCATTCGCGACAATGCCCCGACGGAAGTCTTGCTTGGAAAGATCGCCGACATCGCGGAAGAAACGTACGACTCCCGAGTCGACACACCTCGCCGAGACCACCGGCAAGCCGACTCAGCCGTGCGTACTCCTCAAACAAGTTACCTGGTCAACATTTCACTGGTCGACTCGCCCACGAATGATGACCTGACGCTGCTGGGTGGGTCTGGAAAAGCCAAAATTCGCGTCGAACCGGCTTCTTTGTGGCAAAGAATCTACGAAGTCCTTTCAAGTTTATTCCGCTTCCGCTGAACCTCGTATCTTCCTACCTTTCCTAGACTTTCGTCGCAGGACGGGTACAATTAACATCCCACCTGCATGATGACACGCGAAGTCCATCGACTTCGATTTTGGCAGAACATTTGCTTCTCAAGCCGCGTCATCACCCTCCTACGTCGTCACCCACCTAACCTGAACGTTTCGTTCTTCCAGGAGAGACCCCTTGAATATTCGCCCTTTGATTACCGGCGCCGCCGCGACTTTGGCCATGACCGCTTCGGTGGCAATGGCTGAGACCGGAACGCTGAAAATGCGTTTTGTTTACGACGCCCCCACCGTTCCCAAGTTGGACCTGATCGATCCGAACAAGGATGTCGACTTCTGCGGAAAACATGACATTCCAAATGAGAAGTTAATCGTCGACGCCGATTCGAAGGGCATCAAAAACGTTCTGGTTTACGTTTACACCGGCCGCGGTGGCACCAAGCTGGACGATGTTCCCGCCAAGAACGAAACGCTCACGTTGGCGAACAGAGATTGCCGTTTCGAGCCACACTACGTGATCGCACAAACCGGCGACACGCTGAAAATCACGAACCCCGATCCCGTCGGTCACAACGCGAACCTCAACTTCTTCGCCAACAAGGCGGAGAACTTGATGATTCCCGCGCAAGCCGAAAAAGAAGTCGCGTTGGAAAAGCCTGAGCCAGCCGCGATCCCAGTCGAGTGCAACATCCACCCTTGGATGCGTGCCTACGTGGTCGTTCTGGAGCACCCCTATGCAGCCGTTAGCAGCGAAGACGGAACGCTGGTCATCGAAGGCTTGCCCACCGGCGATGTCACTTTCCGCGTCTCGCACGAAGCCGGCAAGATCGACGAAGTCAAAATCGATGGCAAGAAAGAATCTTGGCGTCGCAGCCGATTCGAGCTGGACATCAAACCAGGCATGAACGACCTGGGTGACATCATGGTCGCCGGCGACGCCCTTTCCGCCGACTGATCAAACAGTCCAATCAAACCTCAATAAACTCGGCGTCGCCCCCGGCAACGCCGAGTTTTTTTGTGCAACGAGAGGATCGCTGAAGCTGATCGCCCCGCCATTCGGGTGGAGATTTAACGACTGTACCTACAAGACGGCTCGATGCCAGAGATTGCTCGCAAGCGGTGCTGAATTGACACACTTCTTTCATGTGTTCATTCGATGAACGAAACCATGGTGAAAGGACATTCAGAACTCACCTGAATTGCATCCCACTTGGGTTCCCAGTCGAAGGATCGTGAAATGCCCTCCAAGAAGATCACGCTCGTCCAGTCATGCTTCGTCGCAATCTTCATTGCAACGCCCCATCACCAATTGCTTGCTAACGACTCCAGCTTCTACGTCGGCGGTCTGCTACTTGAACGCGTGAACCAGAGCGATCCACTGCTCGCAAATGCAGTTGCCGACTCCACCCGTCAAATTACCGGTGATGATCTTCAACACGAATTGGAGGGTGGTTTTGAACTCACGATCACCAAGGCTGTCAGTCAGCACGTTGATTCTGAGATTCGCTATTTCGGATGGTTTGAAGATTCAGCGACTGCGACCTTGAGTACTACGCCTGCGGAGCTAATTCGACTGAACACTGCGGTGCCTATCAATGCCACCGCCGGAAGCCGTGTGGTTGCCGAATTTAGTTCTTCACTCCACAACTTCGAAGCGAATTGCCGACGGCAGGTCAACGAGGATTTCCAGCTCTTGTTCGGTTTGCGTTACCTTCATCTCGATGAAGGACTGACGGTCGGATCGCCGGATTCTGCTTCCGAAACGACTATCGCGATTGACAGCCGAAACGATCTCTTCGGTACGCAAATCGGTTTGCATTCAAGCTTGATCACTTGGAACCGGTTGTCGGTCGGACTTCAGGCAAATGCGGGGATCATGCTGAACCATGCCGACCAGAACTCCACTGCCACCACCACCATTTCAACTCTCCGATCCATCGACGATGACGTTGATGTAGCGTTTCTCGGAGAACTCAAGTTGCAAGCAGGTTACAAGCTCAACAACTCCATCGAGATCTTCACCGGCTATCATGCCCTCTGGCTGTCGGATGTTGTTCTCGCTGATAGCCAACTTGCCAATACAAACTTTTTCGCTCGCAATGGACTGAACAACTCTAGTGACGTCCTTTTCCATGGCTTGAGCACTGGAATTCAGTTTCGATACTAGAACAGTCGGCCATCGTCTTTAGCGAGCGTCTGCAAAAGATCGTCATCTTCGTCTTCATCCTCTTGAGGTGAAGTTGCAATTTGTTGCGAATCTCGCTCAAGACGATTGATCACCCGGAGAGCATCCAACGCGGTAACACGCCCGTCACCATTGACGTCATGGACGTTGCCTGTTGACTCGACGTACTCACCCTCGGGCCCGTCATTGGATTGAATGTTGTTGATAACCAGCAACGCATCGAGAGCCGTGACCGCTGAGTCACCGTTGACATCTTCTGCCAAGCGACCTCGCACCAGATTGCTCACAGGACTAGCCGGTGCCATCCCGAAAGCCTGAAAAAACAACGGTCCAGCCAGTTGTTCGGCGGTCAGTTCGATAACCACGGTGGCGTTGCCGTTTTCGCCCGCCACGCCGATCACTGGGACGGCGGCGTTATCGATGTCCACCGTGACGTCATAGTCTTCGAACGTGGTGCTGCCTTCGCTGGTGCCCATCGTGAACGCCGAAAACGCGCCGGGTTCTTCGCCGGTCAGGATCAGCGTGTTCTGTCCAACGACCAATGGCTGGACAATCAAGCGGCCTTCGACCGGTGCAACATCGTCGTTGACGATTTTGATGATTCCCGTCGCGTCGTCAATTTCGATGCCCCGTGGACGGAACAATCGCACGACGATCCGTTCATCGTCTTCGACATCGGTGTCACCAAAAATGTCGACGGTGAACGTTTTGGTCAACTCGCCGCCGGCGGCAAACGTGATCTCTTCACGCGTGTATTCAAAATCTTCCCCGGCGGTCGCCGAGTTATCGATCGTTCTTGCCAGCACCGATGCGTCGTCGAGATTGTGGCTGCGCGTGATGGTCAATTGAGCTTGACGCACACCCGAGTCCGATTCGATTACGCGTGTGTTGTTGATCGTCAACAGCGCCGGCTGGGCATCATCGTTGACAATCCTGATGATCCCGGTGGCGTCTGCAATCTCGGCACCTCTGGAGCGGAAGAGTCGGACCACGATCCGTTCGTCGTTTTCAACATCGGTGTCACCGAAGATGTCGACGGTGAACGTCTTGGTCAACTCGCCGCCGGCGGCAAACGTGATCTCGTCACGCGTGTATTCAAAATCTTCACCGGCGGTCGCCGTTTTATCGATCGTTCGTGCCAGCAACGAGACATCGTTTTGGTTGTCGCTGCGCGTGATCGTCAGTTGTGCTTGACGCACGCCGGAATCCGATTCGATGACGCGTGTGTTGTTGATCGTCAGTTGTGTCGCCTGGACCGGTTCCACATCGATCTCGTATTGCGCCAGCGCGGTGGTGTCGGCCGTGTTTTGGGTCCGTACATCGACGAGGAACGAACCACTGAACGAACCGGGCAACATCATGACGATATCGTTGGTCGGTGGTTCGACGAATTGCCAGGTCACACCGTTGTCGGTGGTTTCCCCTTCGCTCAGTTGGGTTCCGGCAGGGAGCCCCGACAGTTCAACAAAGTCCAGCTCACCATTTGACTCGTCGAACGTAAACGGCAACACAGCCGGTTGGCCCTGAACAATATTCTGGGTGAGTCCTGTTTGCGCGCTGATGGCGAAGTTTGCAACTCCGGTCGCATTGATGCCGTCAACCTGAGCGAATTTTGAAATGGCGGTTGAACTTGAGTTCTGAGTGGCATTCGCTTCGGCGATCGTTCCATCGTCCGCGGTTGCGCTGGCGGCCGACGCCGTGTCGGAAACACTTTCTGCAGTGCTCTGCCCAGTCGCCGTTGATCCGGCGACCGATCCAGCATTCGCTGTAGCGGTTGCGGAGGAATCATCCACTGCGTTGGCGGAGGCAACCGAATCCTGTTGGGCGTCAGCAGAGACGACCGACCCGTTGTCTGCGCTCACGTCGGAGGTGCTGCCTTTGTCTGCAGACGCGACCGCTGTAGATTGACGGTCAGCGGTGGCGGACGAGGAGGAAGTGTCATTGGCAACCGCTGTCGCGGAACCTTCTCGATCGGCGGTCGCTGTGGCGTCGGAGGTTTGAGTTGCCTCCGTTGTCGCGTCCGAATCGTTAGTTGCGACTGAATTTGCTATTCCGGTGTCGACAGCATTGGCGGTTGCTTCGGAGGAACCCGTGGCGAATGCGGATGCAGCGGATTGAATGTCGGCATCGCTGGTGGAGGTCGATTGGCCGTCCGCTGTTGCGGAACTGGACGAAAAGTTGTCGGCGGTTGATTCAGCCGTACTTGCGGTCGTGGCATTTGCCGTTGCGACGGACCCGGTCGTTGCGATTGCTGACGTGGTTGAGTCATTCTCGGCGGACGAAGATGCGACCGAGCCACCGTCCGACTCTGCCGTGGCGTTCGAGACATCAACCGCGTCCGTCGATGCGGTTGATGAATTGTCGGAAGTCGAGTTCGCGATACCTCCATCTTGAGCTACTGCAACTGACGTGGATTGACGGTCAGCATCGGCGGACGCGGAGGAATTGGAATCGGCAACCGCTGTTGCCGAACCTTCTCGATCGGCGGTCGCGGTGGCGTCGGAGGTTTGAGTTGCCTCCGTTGTCGCGTCCGAATCGTTATTTGCGACTGAGTTGGCGAGACCTTCGTTATCCGCGTTTGCGTTTGCTTCGGAGGAGCCGGTGGCGAGAGCGGTCGCTACGGAGAGAGCGTTAGCGGTTGCGATCGAGTTCGAGTCAACTTCGCCACTTGCGTTGGCGGTTGAAGTGTTCTTAGAGGTAGAGGTCGCGGTGCTTCCGCTCGACGCGATGGAAGTTGCAACCGAGCCGTTTTCAGTCAGTGAGGTTGCTTCTGAATCGTCTGATGCGGTTGCGGAGGACGAGGAACCGCCGTCTGCTGTTGACTCCGCACTCGAAACGTTTGCAGCGTCGGCACTTGCGAGCGACGAGTCGCTTGCGTTCGCGGTTGCGTCCGAGGTTTGTGTCGCGGTGGCATTTGCGATCGAATCATTGGACGCGGTCGATTCGGAATTTCCGGTTTGGACGGCTGTCGCAGCGGCTTCCGAAGATTCAACCGCAGAGGCATTCGCGGATGACAGTTCATCCCCTTCCGCAGTCGAGCTCGAATCCAAATCAGCGGTTGCATTGCTTAGCGATCCATTGTCGCCAATCGCATTCGCCGTGCTTCGGTTGGTAGCCTCAGACGTCGCAATTGACCCATTGGCAGCCAACGCGGTTGCCTGGGAACTATCGGATGCGGTCGATGATGCGGCCGATCCGCCATCGGCGGACGCTTCCGCATTGGAGACTCGCTGGGCATCAGCCGCGGAGACGGACGAGTTATCGGCCGTCGAGTTCGCAATACCTCCATCTTGAGCTACTGCAACCGACGAGGACTGGCGGTCGGCGACGGATTCGGCGATGGAATTGATGTCAGCGGAGGCCGTCGCAGACGCTCCGCGATCGGCAGATGCCGTCGCTGAGGAGGCGTCTCCGGAGAATGCGGTCGAATCCGCACCGTTGAAGGCTGTTGCCGTTGCATTGGAATCGTCGAGGGTGGCCGCATCAGCGATGCCTCCCGTCTCAGCACGGGCTTCTGCTGCACTTTGCTCTGCGGATGTTGCCGAGGCTTGCCCGATGTCGGATGCGTCGGCACTCGCGGCTGAATTGACGAGCGCCGTCGCGGTTGCATTGGAAGTGTTACTGGCAACCGCATCGGCGACACCCATCTCATCCGCATTGGACTCCGCAGCACTTCCTTCGGTGGCCGACGCGGTGGCCTGCGAATCAGTCGATGCGTTTGCGGTTGCCGCTGAACCATCGATCGCGGTAGCGTTTGAGATTGAATTCGAAAGAGTGTTCGAGTTGGCGGCGGAGTTGTCCTCCGAGATTGCCGTCGACTCTGAATCGACGTCCGCCGTCGCGACGCTGACGGAAGAATTGCTGGCTTGCGCGTAGGTTACTGAGTTGTTGTCGGCGGTCGCCGTCGAGGAGCTGTCGGCATCGGCAATCGCGATCGCGGACGAGTTGTTTTCGGCAAGAGAACTCGCGTCGGACTCGTTGCCCGCTGCCGTCGTGGCGGACGAATCATTCCTCGCGACCGACGTCGCCATGGCATTGGTTCCAAACGAGCTGGCCAACGCGTCGGAGAAGTTGCGTGCCGAGGCACTTGACGATGCGCCGACGCCTTGGGCAAACGCACCGGCGATCAACAACGTGTCGTCTTGTCGCAAGTCGTCAAATGCGGTGACCGGATCGGCCGCATTGTTGACGGTCAGCAACGTGTCCGAGACGTCCTGCACACCGCCGGTGGTGATCACCAGTTGCGATTGTGTCCCGTCGTCGGCCGCGGAAACGGCGACTTCACTGGCTGTCGTGATTGGACCAGGAAACGTCAGCACGATATTGTCGGCCAGCTTGCCCGATCCGCTGACCAAGAACGTCAACACGCCGTCGTCGCTGGTATTGCCATCGCTAACGGTGAACTCGATCTCCACATCGACGCCTTGGCCCGGACCGACCGTGTCAAAGACCGCCGCGTTGGTGTCAAAGAACAGGACTCCGTCATCCGCATTGGTGATCTCGTACCGAAATCCAACATCCATTTGCGAGAACCCGCTGACGCCATCAATCGAGGCCATGCCGAAGGTCAGCGAAGCGGTGGTCAGGTCGTCGTCGACGTCGGTGCCGAATTCGTCGACCAGATCGGCAATCCGGACTTCGACGTCCGTGTCGACCGCGATCCGGCCGGATTCAAAGGTCTCTGCGACCGGAGTGGCTCCGGCCAATACCCGACGCGATTCCAGCGTTTCGATACCAAAAAATCGACGACGAACTGTTCTCCGAGGTTGCTTGCGTTGCAAGGAAGCAGACAGTCTTCGGCGGATCACATTCTTCACGGCTGGCCTCAATCTCAAAGCGGTTTCTCGACACTCAACGCCCCCCTGCAGAACCAGAGACGTCGGCACGACCGACATAGAGTAATTAACCGTCACAACCAGGGAAGTCCGTCCCCCCTGCCTAACGCAAAATAATAGCGTCCAGCAACTTCGACCGGCCAAGATGAGGGACGGATATGTGCCACCGTCAAAACATCGAATTGGCAGCCTGAAGCCGGTTACGCGATCGCTCAAGAAACATGGCTGTCGCCTAAATTCACGCAACTATGTTCCGCGGCGGTTGCCGTACCAGCGGATGTGCATGCGGTCGCAGTAGTGATAGCCGCGGGATTCAGCGATGGATAGCAGCCATGGCTTCGCGGCGTCGAGTTCCTGCACGGAAACGCCTTGCGGCATCAACCAAACTTGCTCGGGCGAGACTCGCAACTGCGAAATCACTTCGTCAATCTCGGTCATTTCATCGGCCGAGTCGACCACGAACTTCACTTGCGTGGCTTCAGCGGATTGAATCAACGTTCGCATGGTCTGGATTGGAAGCCGCCGTTGCTCATGAAGCTTCGCCCAACGAGGATGCTCGTTCTCATCCGGCGTGCTGGCTCGCAGCTTGGGGCTCAGTGACAACAGATCACAACGCACGCCGGGATCAACGGTCCCAGCGGTCTCGATGGTCACATGATTGCCCGCTTCGCGAAGGCGATCGACCAACTGCACAATGCCACTGGCAACCAAAGGTTCGCCGCCAGTCAACACGACATGAGACGTGTCCGCATCCGATACCAATTGAAGCAGTTCATCGATCGTTTGCCGCGTGCCCTCTGGGTTCCAAGACGCGTACGGGGTGTCACAGAACCAGCATCGCAAATTACAACCGCTGGTTCGGAGAAACACGCTGGACTGGCCGGTGAGCGAGCCTTCCCCTTGCCGACTGACAAACGTTTCAGAAATCAAAAACGTGGACGCATCAGCGTCCGCACTGCCGGGGGTTTTCGCCAGCTTTTCAGCGGGTAAAACATCGACTGGACGATCGGCAGATTTCAAACGACACCGCGTTTCTAAGAAGTGAACCAAACCACGTGAGCGACTCAGCCTCTTTCCGAGACACCCTCGAAGTTTTTGAAAACCCCGCCCCCTCTCGCAATTTCACCATCGAGCATCATTGCCCGGAATTCACGTCGGTCTGCCCGAAAACGGGGCAACCGGACTACGGAACCATCGTGTTCACGTACGTGCCTGACCAGGTGTGCGTGGAGCTGAAAAGCTTGAAGATGTACCTGCAGAAGTTTCGCAACGAAGGGATCTTCTACGAGCAAGTCACCAACCGGATTTTGGACGACTTTGTCGCTGTCGTCCAGCCTCGCAAGGTCACCGTGGAAAGCAAATGGACGCCTCGCGGTGGTTTGAACAGCAACATCATCGTCAGCTATCCCGACGAAGGCTGATCCACCGTCATCTTTCACGTCGACACCTCGCCCGCCCTTCCTTCCTGAGTCCCCAACGCCATGTCCTCTGTCATTCTTTCCGGTTTCGCTGACGAGTCCGCTTTCTCGAAAAAGGCCAACGAACAATTCGCGGCTCTCGCTGCCATCGGGTTGAAGCACTACTCGGTGCGTTTCGTCGATGTCGGCAACGGCATCAAAAACGTGATGAAGCTGGATGAAGCTGAGATCCAAACTCTGCGTGATCTTCACCAAGAATATGGCATGTCGGTCAGCAGCATTGGATCTCCCATCGGAAAGGTGAAGTTGTTGGATGTCGAAGACGGCACTTCGAACAACTTCGTCCCTTTCGAACAGTATTTGGCCGAGGACGTTCAAATCGCTTGCGATCGAGCCGAAGCGTTTGACTGCAAATTACTACGCGGATTCTCGTTCTACCATCCAAAAGGCACGGCACCGGAAGACCACATCGACCAGGTCGCTGATCAACTCGGCCAAATTGCGGAAGCCTGCGACAAGCGAGGCCTGACGTTTGGTTTGGAAGTCGAAGCGAACCTGGTGGGGCAAACCGGCGAACTGCTCGCAACGATCGCGGAGAAAGTCAATCACCCCGCGTTGGTCACGATCTTCGACGGAGCCAACATGGTGATGCAGGGTTTGACGACCGATCAGGTCTATGCCCAGTACGAAGCGATGAAACCTTCGCTCGGTTGGTTGCACATCAAGGATTACAAAGACCCATCGCTCAACGGCCGGATTGAGCACGTGGACGAGGAATCCGCCAGCCACTTCGTTCCCGCCGATCAAGGCGACAGTGCTCACGAGCGAATCTTTGAAGACTTGAAATCGTTCCTGCCAACGTTGGCTGATCGCATGTCACGCCGCGGCGTCGAGGGAATCTACTTGGACCTCGAGCCTCACGTTCGTGGTGGAGGCCAGTTCGGCGGTTTCAGTGGTCCCGACGGATTCGGCATCGCCGCTCGTGGACTTTGCCGAGTGCTGGACAAAGTCGGGATCGACTACCACCTGCGAACCTTCGAAGACTTGCAAGCCGCCAAGGCCCAACAAGCCTGAGCCAAGCGTGGGCGACCGACCCTTCGTCGCCCAAAGCAGAGTCCCACTTTACGTAGGATGGGCACTCTTGCCCGTCTTTCCTAAACGCGACACGCCAAACGTCGGCCAAGAGTGGCCAACCTACAACCGCATTGGGCACAACGAGCGTCAATCGAACACTCGCGTCCACGTAGGATGGGCACTCTTGCCCGTCCCCACGACAAACCGCCTGACTCACGTGTCGGCCAAGAGTGGCCGACTTACGTGAGGAACGCTGCTTAACCTTCGCTCAAGATTCCAAACGAAGGATCGTTGTGCCCAATGGCGGCAACGTCACTTCGATGCTGTCCGGCCGAGCGTGATGTTCGATGCCGGTCGTTTCGCATCCGGGATAGTTCCCAACGTTGGATCCGCCGTAGGCTTCACCGTCGCTGTTGAAGATCTCTTTCCAGAATCCCTTGGAAGGAACACCCACTCGGTAGTTCGCTCGTGGAACCGGCGTGAAGTTGTTGCAGACCAAGATCGGTGGATCACCCTCGGCACCTTTGCGAAGGTAAACCAGCACGCTGTCTTCCGCGTTCTGAGCATCCACCCACTCAAAGCCATCTCCGGTGAAATCGTTCCAGTGCAACGATGGATTTTCGATCACGGTCTTGTTCAGATCGGCAACCAATTGCTGGACGCCTCGATGGGTGTCGAAGTCCAACAATTCCCACTGAGGACCGTCATCATGGTTCCACTCGGTCCACTGAGCGATCTCGCCACCCATGAACAACAACTTCTTTCCGGGGTGCGTCCACATGTAGCTGTACAGCAATCGCAAGTTCGCGAATTTTTGCCACATGTCGCCCGGCATCTGGCTGATCAACGATCCTTTGCCGTGCACCACTTCATCGTGTGAAAGTGGCAGCGTGAAGTTCTCGGTGAACGCGTAGATCAGGCTGAACGTCAGTTCGTTCTGATGAAACTTGCGGTGGATTGGCTCGTTCCGCATGTAACGCAGCGTGTCGTTCATCCACCCCATGTTCCACTTGTAGGTGAAGCCCAAGCCACCGTCGTAAGTCGGTCGCGAGACACCGGGCCACGCGGTGGATTCTTCGGCCGCCGTGACAACGCCGGGATAGTTCTCGTGGACGGCAACATTGAATTCCCGCAGGAAGTCGATGGCTTCCAAGTTCTCTCGGCCGCCATAGCGGTTTGGAATCCACTGCCCGTCTTCTCGGCTGTAGTCGAGGTACAACATGGACGCCACAGCATCCACGCGAAGACCATCGATGTGGTATTTGTCCAACCAGAACAACGCATTGGAGATCAGGAAGTTCTTCACTTCGTTGCGACCGAAGTTGAAGATCATCGTTCCCCAATCGGGATGCTCGCCCTGCCGCGGATCCGCGTGCTCGTAGAGAGCCGATCCATCGAACTGACGCAGACCGTGGTCGTCTTTCGGAAAGTGAGCCGGCACCCAGTCGATCAACACACCGATGCCGTTTTGGTGCATGTGGTCGACGAAGAACATGAAGTCTTCTGGTGAACCATGGCGACTGGTGGGCGCGAAATAGCCGACGCTTTGATAACCCCACGAACCCGTGAAGGGGTGCTCACTGATTGGCATCAGCTCCACGTGCGTGAAGTTCATTCGGTGGCAGTAATCCACCAAACGTTTTGCCAGATCACGGTAGTCCAACCATCCATGCGTCCGGCCCGGGCCTTTTTGCCAACTGCCCAGGTGCACTTCGTAGACGTTCATCGGCGAGTGCATCGGATCCGCTTCCGATCGACGCTGCAACCATTCCGAATCGTTCCACGAGTAATCGTTGATGTCGGTGATGATGTTGGCGGTCAGCGGTGGCAACTCAGCCGCGAAAGCGAGCGGGTCGCACTTGTCCATCCAATGCCCGTGCTCGGTTTGGATCCGGAACTTGTACTTTTGACCGACCTTGGCACCCGGCAGGAACAGTTCCCAAATGCCGGATGAATCGAGCGGCTGAGCAACGTGACTCCGGCCATCCCAACCGTTGAAATCGCCAACGACTTGCACCGAACGAGCGTTGGGCGCCCAAACGGAGAAGTTGACCCCGTGAACGCCATCGACTTCACGGAGCTGTGCTCCCAAGCGATCATAAAGCTGAAGGTGGCGGCCTTCGCCGATCAGGTATCGATCCAGATCCGTGAAGATGCTAGGCGCGGAGTACGGAGATGTCGTTTCGGTTTTCTTGCCGGTCTTGTCGATCATTTGCAGTCGGGACGTGGAAGGCTGGTGAATGGGCTCATCGCAGATCGCTTCGAAAAATCCGCCGGGATGCAGCCGTCGCATGGGACGCCGCAAACCGCTTGCCGAATCGATCAGCCACACGGATTCCGCATTGGGCTCAAGCACGCGAACCGTCGTGGCTTCTCGTCCCTGATAGTTGACAGGGTGGCGGCCCAACAAACTACCCGGGTTCTCCATACTGCCATCAACGAGTGACTGAATAGTCGATAATGAGAGCTGCGAATTCATGGCTGGACTGCAATGGAAAGATTGTAAAAAAGGTCGAAATGAAAGGAAGTCGTCCGAAATCAGGACGTTTTGATGGGGTTGGATCGCTGCAATCCGCCGGCCGAAATTGCGGAACTCAGCAACCAGTCTCGTAGCCGATCATTGGCCGTCGGAACCGCGCGATCCGATTTGCGTGCCGGCGGGCCCGCGTGCGGCTGGTCGATTCGCGACCACGCGTCGGCTGGCTTGACCGATGGCCGATCAATGCGGTCACTCGCTTGTTCCACTGCCGCCGCAGGAATTGCTCCGTCGGGTGTGACTTGCTCAGGTTTGCGGCTGACCAACCGCGAGGTCACCAAACAGGCTTGTACCTCGTGGATTCCCAGCGCGTGGTCGACGCGTCGCCACAAGTCCGCATGTTGGACTTCCACACGACGGCCAAAGTGGTCCCAAACGAAATCGCTGCGGCGCCAACGCGGCAACGAATCCGTCAGCGAACGAATCAGATAGCGATTGTGACTGAGCAACGTGATCGTCGAAGGACCGTCCATTGCTTCCAGTCCGCGAACGGCGGCCAGCAATGACAGGCGATTCAGATCACCGAACTCTTGGTCGTCAGCTTCCATCACCGGTCGACCATCGGACGTTTCAATCACGAATTGCCAACGACCATCGGTGAGCGACGTGCTGTGTGCGGAAACCACCAGAAGAAACGTCGAGCGTGGCGGAGGTGTTGCCGGATTGAAATCCGGATCACCGAGTTCCGACGCCATCGAAGCGAACTCTTCGAGCGATTGCAAAGGATCCATCATGGTTTGGGTTGCCATAGTTAACGTCATGCGTTCAATGCGTTGGAGCGATCGGTCTGGCGGCGGCCCTCCAGTTCTCGCCCGGATCCTTGGACGAAAAGGGCCGCCGCATCGCTGTTCACGCATCGATTGCTGGGGAGGGGAAAGCAATGAGACGCGATCCATCGGTGCCAGTCGTACAGGGGACGTTGTTGGTCAATTGACCCGGGGCAGCTCACTCAGCCTGCCAAATTCAATGCGACCGCCTGTCGACAAGAGTTGCTTTCGTCCTGACGAGGCTCGCCGGCAGAGCTTTCCTGCTCAAAAAGCTTTGCGCGAATTACCACGTGAACGCGCAATCGTTGAAGGCTGAACAACCCGCAAACTGACCCCGAGGCAAGCCGTTCGCGCGAGCATTGAAACGCAAGGGTTGTGGCTCATTGGCCTACGTCGCGAGCGAAACGAAGCGGTAGGTTCGGTTCCACCGAACGTCACCCTCAACGCTCCAATCAACCTTCCACCGCCATTCCTCGTGCTCGCTCAAACGTGCCCCGAGGCACCATGCGACTACCCTTTTTCGGGCTGCAACAAATCCAACAACGCTCGGGCCACCAAATGCGGTTCTTCGACCGCATCGAGATCGCTTGGCAACGCATCGACCAAACATCCCGCGTCACCCCCGGTGACGACCAAGGTTGCCGCACCACCGTACAAACGCACCAGACGTTCAACCGCGCCCGCCACGGAAGCGAGCACGCCCAAACGCATCGCAGCGACGGTGTCTCGCCCCGGACCTTCCGGCATTTCGCGACAGCGATGCGACGCCCAATCCAACTTTGGCAGTGCATCTGTACCGGCAGCCAACGCAGCCGTCTGCATTTCCAAACCAGGCAAGATCGCTCCGCCGCAGAAGACGCCTTCGTCAGACACAAAGTCCACCGTCACCGTGGTTCCCGCATCAACAATGATCAACGGCGACGCGTGCCGACGAAACGCGGCCTCCGCCCCCAACAAGCGGTCGATGCCAACGCGATCGGGATAAACCACATCGATCTGCAATTGAATGTCTTCGTAGGTGACGAAGCGAACTCGCACACAATCAAAAAAGGCTTCATCCAAAGCCGCGACCAAAGGCTCCGCGGATCCTCGGTTCACACTTGCGATTCGGATGTCGTAGCAAACCGAGTCGCAATCTTGCGAACGACAAGACGCCACCTTCTCCGCGAGATCTTTCAAATGCTCGATGCACTTCGTGATCCATTCCGGATCGCGAAGCGAAATGGAACGCAGGAGAGGCCCTTTCGTCGTCGTTTTTTCACCACCGGCTGAAACGTCAACCGCGGATTGCGTAACGACCTTGATCGCCGTGTTGCCAACGTCGATTCCAACGCGAACCATCACGACGTCGCATGTCGAATCGTTGAATTCCGCTTGGGTATTGTGTGGCGAAGTGTCCTCAGGCATCGGTGAATTCATGACCTCAAGACGAACGTTCGCGTCGCTCACCAGGAACGACCTTTCCGGTGTCCGACAACGTGCTCGCTCCCTGGACGTCCTGAGGCTGGACTTCGTTGGACAACCCTTCCGTGGCGGCGGCTTTATGAGGCGGCACACGTCGATTCTTTTTCGGTGTCACCGGTGCGTCGTCTTGGCGTATAGGGGTCGGAGTGATCCCAGCCTCCAACATTTCTTCGCGTCGACGCGTCACGCGCTCCATGATCTCATTGACCAAGCCTTGCAGCCCGATGTCCGCGGCGGCGCTGATCGCACGCAATTCCCGGGAATGATTCGCGGGGTGCTCATCAAAGTACGCTTGAAGGGATTGCTGCACGGAGTTGTCAGAATCCAATTCACACTTCGTCAGCACCACCAACTCGTCACGATCCGCCAGCGTCTCGTCGTAATGCTGAAGCTCATCTCGAATCGCCGCGTAATTCTCAATCGGATCCGATCCATCCATCGGAGTCGGTTCGATCAAGTGCACCAACAACCCCGCTCGTTCCACGTGTCGCAAAAACTCGTGGCCAAGCCCGATGCCTTCGCTGGCACCTTCGATCAAGCCGGGGATGTCCGCTAACATAAACGAACGCTCGGTGTCGACGTCCACGATTCCCAAGTTGGGGTACTTGGTGGTGAACGGATAATCCGCGATTTCCGGGCGAGCGCTGCTGATTCGTGAAAGCAGCGTGCTCTTGCCAGCGTTGGGCTTCCCGATCAACCCAACGTCGGCAATCGATTTCAGCTCCATGATCACATGTCGCGTCTCACCGGGTTGGCCCAGCTCTCTTTCACGAGGCGCCTGGTTCTGCGCGGTCTTGAAACGAGCGTTCCCGTGTCCGCCGCGTCCACCACGACAAATCGTGAATTGATCGCCGACCTGTGTCAGGTCTTTAATCACAAATCCGTCTTCCACATCAATGATGCTGGTTCCACAGGGCACATAAAGGTGCAAATCGCGGCCGTTTTTGCCGTGCCGCAATGCCCCCATCCCGAAACCGCCCTTGTCAGCTCGAAAGAACTTTCGCGTGGCGAATTGGGCCAAGGAGTTCACGCCCAGTCGGGCTTCCAAAATGATGCTGCCACCGCGACCGCCATCTCCACCGTCGGGGCCGCCTTTGGGCACATACTTTTCCCGCCGAAAGCTCATGCAGCCATCGCCACCCTTGCCAGCCTGGAACTCAACTTCAACGCGATCGAAAAACATTTCTGTAGCTTCTAGCAACGAGCTGCTAGCGAAAAGCCAGCAGCCACATAATGAAAAACGGACGGGGTGATTGTATCACCTCGTCCGATGAATTCGCGGGGGAAAAGCTAGTCGCTAACCGCTAGTAGCTTTTTGCTGTCGCCAAAGGCGACCTACAGCATCTTCCCGAGTTTGCTGCACAAGTCAGCGGTACGGCAGGAGTAGCCCCATTCGTTGTCGTACCACGACACGACTTTGACCATCTTGCCTTTGTCGCCCAAGACCTGAGTGAAGTCGGCGGCGAAGATGCTGCTGTGAGGATCGTGAACGATGTCGCTGCTGACGATTGGGTCGACAGCGTAGAACAAGATGCCTTTCAGAGGACCTTCCGCGGCGGTTTGGATCGCCAGGTTAACGTCTTCTTTGGTGACTTCTTTGCTCAAGTTGGCGGTCAAGTCGACCACGCTACCGGTTGGCACGGGAACTCGCATCGCGATGCCGGTCAACTTGCCTTGCAATTCAGGAATCACCAAACCAACGGCCTTCGCAGCACCGGTGCTGGTTGGAATGATGTTCTGAGCCGCACCACGACTGCGATAAAGGTCAGCGTGAGGTTGGTCTTGGACCTTTTGGTCGTTCGTGTAAGCGTGAACGGTGGTCATCAAACCCGATTCGATGCCGAACGAGTCGTTCAGAACTTTCGCGACGGGAGCCAAGCAGTTGGTCGTGCAAGAAGCGTTGCTGACGCAGTTCAAGTCGGCCGACAATTTGTCGTCGTTGACACCCAAAACACAGGTCAGGTCAGCACCGTCTTTTGCAGGTGCGGACAAGACAACTTTCTTGGCACCAGCTGCCAGGTGGCTGTCGTAACCTGGCTTTTCGCCATTGGCACGTGCGGTGAAGAAGCCGGTCGATTCGATGGCGATGTCGACGTTGTGCTCTTTCCAAGGCAAGTTGCGTGGGTCACGCTCAGCCAAGGCGGCGATTTTCTTGCCGTTGACGGTCAACGAGGTGTCGTCATATTCGACGGTCCCGTCGAAACGACCGTGGATACTGTCGTACTTCAACAACATTGCCAACGTGCGGTTGTCGGTCAAATCGTTGATGGCGACCACTTCGAACTCGTCGCTTCGCTCCATCAGGTTGCGAAAAGTCAAACGTCCGATTCGGCCGAAGCCGTTGATTGCTACTTTAATAGCCACTGGTTTCGTATTCCTGTCTGGTGGAACAAAGATGGAGAGAAGCGGCGGGCAATACTGTCGCCCAGTCCGCTGCGGGGCGCGGATTATAGGATCGAAAATCCATTTTGAAACAGCCCCCGAGACACACCTCCGACCGCAAAACCGACACGATGTCCAATTCTCGGCCCCACTCATCCGATTCAACGGCCGAATCGGCATCGCTCAATCGAGGCGAATCATCGGCACGAATTGAACAAACCCAATGGCGGCGCCCCGCTGGGGTTTCAGCCGGAATTTGGCGATACGTCCACCAAGGGTCCATCGCCCACCACTACGACGACTTTGTGGCCAACACACCACTTTGCGAGTTGGACCAGAAGATCCTTCGCGAGGTGTTCGAATCCATCGACTCAACATCGACCGGTGACAGCCAGTCTTTCTCGGGCGGGGACGAGTCCAGCGAAAAAGTTTTTTCAACGAACGACGATTGGATCCTCGATTTGGGCTGCGGCACAGGCCGCGCGGCATCGGAATTGGCATCCATGGGTCGAAACGTGCTGGCGATCGATCTCTCCCAAGCGATGCTGGGTTACGTTCGCGAGCGTGCGGCAGTGGCAGCCGAGCAAAACACCTCAACTACCGCCGGCAAAATAGTGCCGCTGCGAGCCAACTTGGTTGAACTCGATTGCTTGGCTGACAACAGCGCCGCGGGAGCGGTGTGTTTGTTCAGCACGCTCGGCATGATTCAAGGAAGAGAGAATCGCCGAGCGGTTCTTCGTCACGCGTCTCGGATTGTCCGACCGGGAGGCAAACTGCTGCTACACGTGCACAACCGCTACGCGTCCTTGGCCCAAGCCGGCGGCAAGATGTTGTTGCTCAAGAGTTGGCTGAGATCACTCGTCAGCCGCGACCACGAATTCGGCGACGCCACCTACCCCTACCGAGGCCTCCCCGACATGTTCCTGCACCGCTATTCGCGAAGGGAGCTCAGGAGCGATCTGGAAAACACAGGATGGACTATCAAGGAATTCCGATTACTGAGCCTCGATGGATCGACATCCATACAAATTCCGAATCGCCTCCGATTTGTGGGTGGCTTTCTGTTGAGTTCGATAAATGAGGAAGTTAGCCAATCATTGATTAGGTGATTCAATTCTTGGGTGCGAAAAAACGACGACGCGCTCGACGCGTTCCCAACACCCCAGCGCCGAACGCGCAAAATGCCAAGGATGTCGGCTCGGGCACGGCGACGACCTGAACATTGTCGAACTGAAAGGCGTTTCCGGCAGTACGAACCCAACTTACTGACGTGACCGCATCAAAATCAGGATTAAACGCGAAAGTCTCAAGCTCATTTGAACTCGGAACTGATCCTACCGCGGCAATTGTAACTGTTTGGTTGGCTACCTCGGTAAGTCCATTGAAGCCTCTGAATTGAACAGAAAAGCCGCCGAGTTGATTTACATTTAATCTTGCTAAATCGATCGAATTAAACGCAAACTCAAACCCACTGGAATTGGCAATCGTTACAGTCGCGCTAGGGATGTTCGCGTAGAACGCGGTACTTCCGGTATAGCTGTCGTCTCCTAGCAAGAGGCTGCGGAACGCATCAGTGCTTACGTCCAATTCAAAACCGTCCTCGAAATAAGGTGGAGACTCAATGGGTGCCGGAGCTGAACTCGAATCTACTGAGTCAAAATCAATCACTACCGCGGCGTTCGAGCTCGTCGCGAGAAGTAACTGGACGCCTAGCCCCAGAAGGACAATAAGTCGGCACATTGCGTTTCCAAGTAATCAGAGGTTCTCTTTATTCGCCAGATGAAGTACCTAACCACCCGCGACCTCGATGGATGTTACTCCGAACTTGGGGGGGGATGTTGTCGTTAGAGACCAAAATGACCTTTATTTCTAATTTTTACAGGAGCCGCGTTTTAGTCGCTGGTTCGGTTCACTCCTCCCGGAACCGATACCCCACTCCTCGCACTGTTTCCACCAGATCAGCGTGTTCGCTCATCTTTTTGCGGAGGGCTCGGACGTGGACGTCGATCGTTCGCTCCAGGACCATGGTGTCTTCGCCGAGGGCCGCGTCGACTAGTTCGCTGCGGTCGAAGGCTCGTCCTGGCTGACGAATCAACGTGTCTAGCAAGCGAAATTCGCTCTTGGTCAGTTTGACCGCTTCGCCTTCGATAGTGGCCACAAACCGGCGGCGATCCACGGTCACGCCGCAACGAGAAATCGCGTCCGCGTCATCCAAGCTCGGTTCGCGACGTCGCAGTAACGCTTTGATTCGCTGCAGCAACACCTTGTAGCTCTCGACCGGCTTGACCACATAGTCATCCGCTCCGACCGCGAAACCGACGACTTGGTCGGACTCTTCGCCCAAAGCACTCAGCATCAAAATCAGCGTGTCTTTTGTCGTCGCGTCAGATCGCAACTGCTTGCAGACTTCCACGCCGCTCAGGATTGGCAGGTCCACATCCAGGACCACCACGTCCGGCAGGTACAGTTTGGCCTGGTTCAACGCTTCGCGGCCATCGGCAGCTCGGTACACCTCGTAACCAGCTCGTTTCAGCTGGTATTCCAACGTTTCGACCAACGGCCGGTAATCTTCAACGATGAGAACTTTGGTTTTTGACATTCGTCCGCATGCTGCGTGGGGAGAGGAGATTCATATCTTCCGGACGGTGTGTAGTTTCGTTGAAGATGTGAAATTTCGCACCACCCACAAACCGCCGATTCGTTGAAGGTTTGATGAAGTTCTGGTCCGCAATCGACCATTGAAAGCGATCGAAATCCATCGATTCAGGACTCGCGAATCCGCTTTCTTGCCAGCCCATGGCAGCTTCCCATCACTTCGAATTCTATCCGACACAGAGCCCGGCGGCTCATCCGAGCTGAAAAAATCGCCTCGCGTTCGCGGTGGTCGCTTCTGCCAATTGTCGCGTCGGCACGTTGCGAACGTCGGCCAAACACTTCAGCACATGCTCCACACGAGCCGGCTCGTTGGGTCGTTTTCCCCTCAGTGGTTCAGGCGACAAATACGGCGAATCGGTTTCGATCAGCAACCGGTCCTCGGGAACGCGTTTGGCTACCTCCCGCAGATCATCGCTTTTCTTGAAAGTGACCATCCCCGCGAAGCTGATCATCAACCCCATTTCTAAACACCGCTCAGCCAGTTCCCAGTCTCCCGTGAACGAATGCATCACCGCCGCGGGCAGATGTTCCTGTCGAGCCAACTGGTCGACGATCAATTCACCACTTTCACGCATGTGGATCACCATCGGCAACTTGCTTCGCACCGCCAAATCAATGTGCTGATCAAACGCGGTTTGTTGCTGATCGATCGGCGTGTCATCCCAATAACAATCCAGTCCCGTTTCGCCGATTCCTCGAACACCGGGTGAATTCACCAATTTTTCGATCTCAGCAAAGTCCTCCGGTGATGATTCCGCCACCGTGTTCGGCTGGATCCCAATAACGGCATGCAGATAGTCGGGATACTCCGACGCTAGCTCGACGGCTCGGCGACTGGTCGCCAAATCGATCCCGATGACGCCGATGCCAACCACGCCCGCGTCTCTCGAACGTGCCACCACCTCCGCCACGTTGTCTTGGAAGTCTTTCGAATTGAGGTGAGCATGAGTGTCAAACAAAGGAAGCATGAACGTGCCAGATCAAATGAGAACAAGAGTGCGTCACCATTTTGTCCGCTTTGGTGTCTCTGGCCAGCACCCAACCATTCGTCGCGAGCAACGTGCGAGAGAAACTGCAACGATTGCGAAAACAAAATCGCTTCCAACCATCACGCCACCCAACTCCCAACAAACTGCCGTGAAAGCGAACATGCAAACTCAGAATTCGCGTTGTCAGCTGATACATTGGGGGCACGCTGACCACTAGCCAATTGAACTGAATCGAATTTGCAATCGATGATCGCGTCAGTCGTCTCCTGCCCACCGTTCCCGATCCGCATCGACAGGTCCCCGCCCAAGATGGATGCCAATCTGCTCTGCTTCCCAAGCACTCGACATGGATTTCATTGGACGCCTGCTTTCCAACGCTTGGAGGTTGTCCGGTGCGTGACTTGGCTCGCGTTTTCGATTCTAGCCACCGGAGCCCAAGCACAATCGGACCCATTGGGCGAAGACGAGGAATCGGCGGCGCGGCGACCGAACATCGTTTGGATCATGTCGGAAGACAACTCCAAGCACTATCTCAAGCACTTCGACGATTCGGGCGTCGAAGCTCCCGCGATTGAGGCGATGGCCAAACATGGCGTGACGTTCGACCGAGCGTTCAGCAACGCTCCCGTTTGCTCCACCGCCCGCACAACCTTGATCACCGGTTGCTACGGACCTCGCATCGGAACGCAGTTCCACCGGCGAACTCAACCCGCCACCCTGCCGATCAACGTCGAGATGTTTCCGGCGTGGTTGCGTGCCGCGGGGTACTACACGACCAACAACGCAAAAGAAGACTACAACGCGAAACCTCGTTTGCAGCCCTGGGACGATTCTTCACGCAAAGCAAGTTGGCGCAATCGGCCGACGCCGGACACTCCGTTCTTTCACGTGGTCACCTTCGCCGACTCGCATGAAGGCCGCTTGCACTTCCCTTTGGAAAAGCTCGAGAAGCCGACCGACTTCGACCAAGCCACCGTTGAGCTACAGCCCTACTTCCCAGACACCAAACTGTTTCGTTACACGGCGGCGTTCTACCGCGACCGGATGAGCATCATCGACAACAAAGTCGCTGGCGTGATCTCGCAACTTGAGCAAGACGGACAACTTGAGAACACCTTTGTCTTCTACTTTGGCGACCACGGCGGTGTGCTGCCTCGCGGCAAAGGTTACATCTACGAATCTGGTCTGCATGTGCCATTGGTGATTCGTGTCCCCGACAATTATCGCGATTTGGTCGACCGCGAACTCGGCAGTCGAACGCAAGGCTTCGTCTCGTTCATCGATTTTGCACCAACCGTTCTGAACCTGGCCGGACTCGATCCGCAATCCGCCGGCCCAATCGACGGACAAGCGTTCCTGGGCCCCAACGTGACGGCGGCCGAAGTGGATTCACGCAACACGACGTTTGGTTACGCGGACCGAATGGATGAAAAGTACGACTTGGTTCGCTCCGTTCGTATCGGCGACTGGAAATTGATCCGCGCATTTGAATCGTTTCAACCTGACGCGATGTGGGCCGACTATCGCTATGAAATGCTCGCCTACCAACAGTGGAAAGATCGCTACGAAACCGGGAAGCTGAACGAGGTCCAGTCGCAATTCTTCGAGCCTCGCCAGCCAGAATTGTTGTTCAACTTGGCCGACGATCCACATGAGGTGAACAACCTCGCTGACGACCCGCAACACGGCGATGAACTGATCCGCCTGCGTCAAGAATTGACGACTCATCTGAAAGCCACCAACGATCTGGGCTTCCTTACCGAATCACGCATGTTGGATGTCTTGGATGCCCCCGTCGAGAACGGAAAAGCATTGTCAGACGAAATCGCGACCTACATCAACACCGCCAACATTGCGATCGAACCGTGGGAAGAAGCCAGCAAAGAATTGTTGGCAACCATCAACAGCGGCGATCTGCTTCAGCGTTACTGGGCTCTTGCCGCCGCAAGCTCCATCGCCGCGGCAGATCCAGCCGCCAAAGGTGACATGGCCGCCGACGCGACGTTTGCCAAACTGGTCCGCCGCCGTATGTTGGATGTGGAACCGCTGGTTGCAGCGCGAGCCGCCCAACTCAGTGCGATTCTTGACCTGGATGATCCCCGCCCCGTCTTTCAAAGAGCGTTGAAACAAACGCAATCGCCAACGGAAGCGTTGCAGATCTTCAACATGGTCCGCCAAGTCACCGAGATGAACGAAGCAACGTATCCGATGAACAGCAAACTGTTCTCGTTGCCGTTCGTTCCAGATTCGAAAGGCTTGATCCAACAACACCTGGACCACCTCGACCGGCCTTGAAGCTCAACGGATCAGCGAGCGTCGCCCGTTAACTCACGAAGCCTGCCACCTCACGAAGCCGGCCGGGAACGCGTCAATCGGCGTTCCCGCAAGCCCGCACCTCGTCATCGCGAACGACGAGTCGCTTGCCTTTGCCGAGCCACGTTGCGTTGATTCGTCAACGCGGCTGGTTCGCCATAGACTCGTTGGTGGAACAACGCCAACGATCGCAGTGCGTGTCCTTTCGGACCAATGGACCAATCGTTGTTGCGGCCCTTCAGCATCGCGTTCAATAAAAACGTGACCGAACGCAACACCTCCGGTTCCAACAATTTCTCATCGGGCAAATGAGTCAACAAGAACTCGACCATGTGCCCGGTGGTTTGGACTTTACGATCCAAGTCGCCGTTGTCTTGACGGGATTCGAACCAATCCGTGCTCATCGAACCATCGCGGTTCTGCAAACGCAGCGTGTAATCCACGAAGTCATCCAGGAACTTCTCGGCGCGCAACCATTGCCCTTCCACCGGACGGCCTTCCATCCGACGTTTACGAAGTGCATGAGCAAACCCCATCAAGCGGTGAGTCCCCCCGCATGCAGAACCGACGACGGGCTGGTCCAACTCCGCCGCGATCAAACGCTCGAAGTCCCAACGTTCACCGTCGGCTGCTTTCCAAGTTGTCTCGGTGTCCAAGTAGTGTGACAAACCGATCAGGCTGAACGTTAGTTCTTCGCCTTCCTTGCAGGCCGCGGCCTCCGCTTTCACCAAATCCGCGACGCTGAATTTCTGGCCGTCGGCGTACAGCGGATAATCGCTTGGCACGCCAGCCATCGCCAGCACGGCCAACCATTGAGCTTGGTGACCCTGAAGTCCAACGCCTTCCTTCGCCTTGATCTTGCCACGGTCCACTTCCATCAAACGCTGACCACGGCAAACGTTGTTGCCGGCCATCCAAGCGATGGTGCTGTAGTCACGACCACGTGCGATCAATCGCGTGTCCGGTCCGTAAACCATCACCGCGTGCATCATGCCCCAATTGCTGCGTCCATCGGCCTTTTCTCGTCGAGCGTAGTAGTACTGCAAACACTGCGTGATCGGTTGCTTCATCCGCATCACACCGGTGCTCAAGTTCGGTGCCGCACCTTGCCCGTCGTGAGTCTTTGGCCGCCCGGTGGCATCTAACTGAGCCAAACGCAAACGCTGCTCTTCCGCGGGGTCGACTTCTTTCTCGGACTCCGTTTCGCCAGCATACAATTCTTGCAGGTCGTTGTCGTTCAGTCCGCGACCTCGAATGTCTTTGAGCTGAACCGAACCCGATGGAGCGTCTTTCAACGGAGTCAGTCGGTTTTGATCGAGCGACTTCAGTGGCACTCGCGAAACCTGGTCGGGATCGACCTTCTCTGATCGCGTGACGCTGTCCGACGATTCAGATCGACTTGGCGAAGCGGCTTCCAACTCCATGCCAGCTTCACGGCGCTGCATCTGCGACCGATCGAAGCTCTCCTCGCGACGCAATTGCTCCGCGATGCTTTCGTTCAGCAATGCATCTGAATTTGCTTTCTTTGCGACCGCCTTTGGCTGCTCAGCCTCACCGCCGTCGGACTTCGTTTCCAGTCGAGTCTTCGGTGCTTCCAACGACAAACCGCCCTGAACGCCGCTCCCGATCGCATTGCCGCTGTCGGATTTGGCATCTTTCAACGACGGAAGCTCTTCGACGTCGCTTGGGGGCTTCATGTCAGGAAGCGAATCCGTCGCCGATTTCAAAGGCGTCAGCTCGGCGGAAGGAGTCGTCTTCTTTGGGCGATTGGTCACGCTGGGTGCGGGCTGCGTTGGTGCAGCCGGCTTCTGCGCCGTCAACGCATTCAATTTTTCGGTCAATGCGTCCAGCTTGCTGGAAAGATCATCCACCTTCTGAGGCAAGTCTTGGAACTCCTCATTCATCGCTGGAGCTCGTAGACTTTCCATCGGTCCATCCGGCAACGCGGGTAGATCGCTGAAATCAGACATGGGCGTTGGCGAATTCGCTCTCGGAGCAAAACCGTCTTGAGCCGTCGGCGTCGAACGAGGAGCCGTCAACGAGGGTGTCACTTCGGTCGTCGAAGGCTGACCTTGAAAAGACCGACGAGGCAACGCTCCGCTACCGATCGGTTCCATCGTGGTCGACGGTTCGGGATCGCGAAGCGGCGAGACTCGATCCACCTGCTGACGTGCAATCCATGGGCCCGTCGAGGGCGTTCCGGTTCCAACGGCAGGAGTCGATGGTCTCACTGACAAACCGCTGCCAACGCGATCCGATACCGAACGCATCGGTACCTGTTGAAATTCCGGCGGCAATTCCATGTTGTCGATGGAATCTGAATCGCGTTCTGCGATGTGACGTGGAGCTTCGACGTCATCCGCCGGCGGTTTCGCCTCCGGTCCACGAAGAACCATCGATGGTTCGGCGCTGGTGAACAGCGGACCTTCCGGGGCCCAGGATTTACGAACGCCGTTCAGTCTCGCGTTCTCACGAGTCACGAAGTTGGGTGTTTTGACAATTTCCTCGGTGCTCTTGGCTTCCGCGTTCCCCAAGAACACAGGAGCTTCCAAGGCGGGAGCGGCCTGTTGCGGCGGCAACAACTGTATCGCGGAACCCATCGGCCCCGCACCCGGGTGAGCGGGCTGAACCGGTGACCGGAACTGCAGGTGCGACCGCGTCGAATCAGCGTTTTCGCGAATCACGATGGCTGGCCCGGCCACGCGAGGTTCGATCGCATCGTTTGCGTTGCCGTCTTCGCTGGGTGTTTCAAACGCGGGCGCGGACAAGGTCGGCGAGGCGAACGCAGGTCCATCCGCGAGCACCGCTCGTGAAGAAAGGCAGGCAGATGTTGAAAGGCTGGTGGCGATCAACAATGCGGCCAAGCGTTGGCGTTTTTCTGACACAGTCAATTTTCTTCCGCAGTCGGTGACATCACGTTGGTTTCGTGTCCCCCGAGCTTGTCGGACCGGTCATCCGGTCTGTGCGGGCGCGAAGGGACTTAACGTGTGTATCGGTTATCCGGAATGAAATGTTGACCGGAAGTTTTCGCGGAAAGCTCGTCAGGCTTCGTCGATCGACTTGGGCTTCTTCCTGCTCGCCAAAATCAGCAAACCGCCCATCGTCAGCGAAATTCCAATCACCAACAGTCGCGTGACCGGCTCTGCGAATAGGATCACTCCGGCCAGGCTGGCCATCGCCACTTGCGACGCATTGATCAAGTGAACCGCCACGACGGGCAAAACCTTCAACGCCGTCGAAATCGCGACGAACGCCGTGAAATTGAACACGCCAGCAAAGATCATCGATTGCCACATCTGCGGCGAAACGTCGGTCAACGGCCCCCATCCCGTCCGAACCGCGACGATGGCCCCCAAAGCAATCGTCCCCGAAACGCCGCTGATCCACATCGCCATGGATGCCAACATCCCGCGTTTCATCGTGAAACGCATCGATGTGCTGAAGACCGCGTAAGCCATACCAGACGCCATTGCACAGATTGCTCCGACCAACGGTGAGTGCAGCCAATCGCCCTCGGCGACCGATCGTTCCGTGACTTGCCCAGCCACCTCGCGCCGCGATTGAGCCAACACGACCACAGCCACCATCAGCATCCCGATTGAGACCAACATTTGTGGCCGGACTTTCTCGTGCAGCAACACTCGGCCCAGGAAGGCACTGCCGATCAACAACGATCCCAACGCGATCGGCACCGAGGCCGCCAAACCGATGCTGCCCAACGCGATTTGAAAGGCTCCGTTCCCGATCACTTGGCCGATCAAGCTGACCACGATGAACGCTGGAATCCACTGGTGACTGGTCGCAATCGGGCGTCCCGACGCTTTCACCAACGCCAAATACGGCGTCAAAATCACCACCGTGGGACTGGCTTTGAACATCGAAACGATGAACGGGTCCACGGAAACCGCATTGCGAAGCGAGATGTTCGCCATGGTGTAGAACACGGCGGACGCGATCCCAGCCAGGATGCCTAAACCGATCCCCGGCGAAATCATCGCGTGGCCCATTCGCAACCATCGCGACGGTGGTACGGCGGTCGCGGAAGTCTGCACCGCAGCGATTCGGCTCTCGACGGAATCGCTGCTCATGTGTTGCTTTTCTCGTGGGTCAATCGATAACAAAACGTCAACTTCTTTCCGCGTTTCCCGCAACCCTCCATCGAAGGCAACCGCATGGCTCGCCAAACACACGACCGCGAAGATCTGCTGGCCGAAGGCGTCAATTTGCCGGAGCGTGCTCGTTTGCGTCACCTTCCGACCGACCGAGAATGGCTGATTGGTTGGCGAAAGGACGGTGGACCCGCGATTTACGACGGACCAGACCGTGTTTTTCAGTTCAACGCAAAGAACGAACTGCGGAGAGTCTACCTGGACGGCGAAAAATTCGCAGCGCAAGACAAATCGCTCTGCCGAATGGTTCGCCCAACCGCGTCTCAGCAGTGCCAATCCACCGACAGGGCCCAATCCACCGAACGAGTCCGGATGCAATGGCAGCCGCTCTCGCCCGCCGGAGCCGAACGAATCGCGGAGGAATGGGCGACCACGCGGGATTCATTTCTCAGCTCCCTCGAATCCGCAGCCGCGGAACGGCTCGCTCGTTCGAACGGCGACTCGTCTCGCAAAGACTCGGTTTACGACTGGCAATCCGTCGGATGCGACTCCGAAACGTTGCTTAAGCGCACACAAACTTGGCTGAAATCTATCAGCAACAATCCCGCGATCGCCGCCCAGCCCAACGCTTAGAGCGAACCATTCTTCCCATCTTTTCCAAATCCACACACTTGGACGCTTGAAATGGTGTAGGCTTGAAAGAATAATGCCACCCCGTGACAGATAGCCGCCACAGTGACAGATTTCTTTCACCCGGCAATCTCGAATTCGCGTTGGCATCAATCCCCACACCTTGTTCAGCAGCCCAGTGACCACCGACGAACGTCGTGATCGATTGCGTGATTTGGTCAAAGACCGCGGATTCGCGGCTTTGGGCGAATTGGCTGAACAATTGTCCGTCAGCGAATCGACGATTCGTCGCGACCTGGAGATGCTAGAAGAGGCCGGATTGGCCCGCCGAACCCACGGCGGCGTCTACTGGACCGGCGAATCCGACACGATCGGTGTCTTCCAATCGCGAAACGACGATTTCTGGGCCGCGAAACAGGCCATCGGACGGGCCGCCGCGGAACTGGTCTCCGACCACGACACGATTCTGCTGGATGGTGGTAGCACCGTCTACGAATTGGCACGATTGATCGTGCACCGTCCGCTGCAGGTGGTCACGAATTCCTTGCCAGTCGCTCACTTGTTGTCCACCAGCGATTCCATCGACCTGGTCATGATCGGAGGCTGCGTTCGCGGACGCACTTCCGTAACGATCGGGCCGCTCGCCGATTCGCAGCTCGCAACGATCAACGTCACCACGTCGTTTCTTTCCGTGGCGGGCGTTTCTCCGCGAGGCTTCTTCAACAGCGACATGATGCTGGTGGAAAGCGAGAAAGCCATGTTGGCTTCCGCCGAACGCAGCATCGTTTTGGCCGACCACAGCAAGTTCGGAAAAACCAGCCTGAGCCGAATTTGCGAGTTAGATGAAATAGACACGGTGGTCACCGATGACGGGCTCGATTCCGACGCAAAAGCGTGGCTGGAATCGTCCGGTGTGCAACTACGCTTGGCTTCGACTTCGTCACCACCCGGCACACCCAAAGCCGCCCCCACCCCGAACTCCTCCCCCACTCACTCCTTGAACAACGCGAATCTCACATGAGCTTGGCCGTCGATCGTTCTCAAATCGAAGCTCTCGTCCGCAACGCGATTCGACAATCCGGTGGCGTTTCACCATCGTCGATTGCGTCGTCCGTCGCTTCGGCTCAACAGCCTCTTGGTTGGGTCGATGGCAAACCGAATTTGCGCGTCAGCATTTCCGCACGCCATTGTCACCTAACCGATGAACACGTCGAGATTCTTTTTGGTCGCGGCAGCGTTCTAGAACCCGACAAAGACCTCTACCAAGACGGATTTTACGCGGCCAAGCAAACCGTGATGGTCGTCGGTCCTCGCAAACGTATGCTGCCGAGCGTCCGAGTGCTTGGTCCCACGCGTGGTGCTAGCCAAGTCGAACTCGCTCTCACCGATTCGATCTCATTGGGCATCGACGCGCCCGTTCGTCACAGCGGCAAAATCGACGGCACGCCCGGTTGCGTTTTGGTCGGCCCGGCCGGCAGCGTTCAACTCGAACAAGGTGTCATCCGCGCCGCTCGTCATGTGCACATGAACTTCGCCGACGCGGATTACTACGGTGTCCAAGACGGCGACATGATGCAGCTTTCGGTTCGCAGCCCAGACTGCAGCGTTTCGTTCGAAGACGTTCTGGTTCGTGCCGACGAAGCCGCCAAGTTGGAAGTCCACATCGACACCGACGAAGGCAACGCCTGCAACCTGGACGCGGCAACCGAAGTCGAACTGAAGAAGTCCGGCTGTGCGTGCCAACACTGACGGATGGTTTTGGTTTCGAGATTTGAAGAGACAAAGCCTCGGCCGGTGGAACCGACCCTACGCAGTTCAGAATTGGCCGGTGGAACCGGCCCTACAGGGTTCGGTATGACCGAATGCAACATACGACATTTCCCGATCAAACTCACGTAGGTCCGGTTCCACCGGACACCTCCCACCAAATCACTTACCCATTCACGTTTCCCCTTTCCTTTTTAGGTATCTCAAAAGATGGCCAAGATCAGTGAAGCCCTCGGCATGATCGAAACCAAAGGTTTCGTTTCGGCAGTTGAGGCAACCGACGCAATGATGAAAGCCGCCAACGTTCAGTTCCTCGGTTGGGACAAAATCGGTGCCGGCTTGGCAACCGTGTTCGTCACCGGTGACGTGGCTGCTGTCAAAGCCGCCACCGACGCGGGTGCAGCAGCGGCTGGACGCGTGGGCGAAGTCGTCAGCGTTCAAGTCATTCCTCGCCCTCACGGCGACCTGGAAAAAATGCTGAAGCTGCCAAGCTCGTCCAAGAAGTAAGCACCTCGGTTTGACACGATTATTGTCCCCCCAAACACACAACCACTGATAGAGAAACTGAAATGAACGATGCCATTGGTTTGATTGAAACGAAGGGCTTGTTGCCTTTGGTCGAAGCCACCGACGCGATGGCCAAAGCCGCCAACGTCGAAGTCCTCAAACGAGTCGACTTGGGCGGCGGATTGGTCACCACCGTCGTCAGCGGTGACGTCGGTAGCGTTCGCGCCGCTGTCGAAGCCGGTGCCGCCGCAGCCGCTCAGGTTGGCGAACTGGTCAGCAGCCACGTGATCGCTCGTCCCGCCGAAGGCTTGATGGCCGCTTACTTCAATTGATCGTCGGGCTGATCGCTTGCGGCAGCGTGCGTTGATCCGATTCGTCTGATCAACACTTGGTTGCACTGGAGCGATCTCCCAACGTGAAACCTCTTTCACAAGGACCGTGATTCGATGTTGATCCTCGTAGCCAATTTGGGTTCGACCAGCTTCAAGTACAAACTGCTGGACATGTCCGGCGACTACGAAGTCTCGAACGCTTCCGCCGATTCTCGTGTGCTCGCCCGTGGAGCCGTCGACCGAATCGGTGAACCGATGAGCCAATGCGAGGTGACGATCACACGTTCGCATCAAGGGGAAACGTTTCAAGAAGAAACGAAGATGCCCGTGCCTGATCACGGCGTCGCGGTCCAAGCCTGCTTGGATCAACTGACACATCCCGAAAACGGATGTTTGAAAGAGGCCAATGAAGTTTCCGCGATCGGTTTCAAAGCCGTTCACGGAGGACGCAAAAGCGGCACGTTTGTCGTCGATGACGACGTGCTGGATGCGATGGACGAAATGAGTGCCGCCGCCCCGGCGCACAACCCGCCGTACATCGCCGCGATGAAATTGTTACGCCAACGTTTTCCGGAGCTTCCTTTGGTTGCCGCGTTTGAAACCGAATTCCACGACTCGATCTCGCCGGAGCGTCGCACCTATGCGATCCCCGCGGATTGGACGCGTGAAATGCGGATTCAAAAATGGGGCTTCCATGGTTCCAGCCACCGCTACATCGCCGAACGCACCGCGGAAATTCTGGGACGTGACGATGCGAAAATCATCTCCTGTCACCTCGGTGGCAGCAGTTCACTGACCGCGATTGATTCTGGCAAGAGCGTCATGACCACCATGGGCATGACACCTCAAACCGGCGTCCCGCAGAACAACCGCGTGGGCGATTTCGACGCTTTCGCGATTCCGTTGATCATGCAGCGCACCGGTCAATCGCTCGACGAAGTGTTGCAAACGCTCGCCAGCCAAGGCGGACTGAAAGGCCTCTCCGGCGGCATGGCGGATTTACGAGACATCGAAGGCGCAGCAGCCGACGGCAACGCCGATGCGAAGCTCGCTTTGGGTGTCTACATCGAAGAGATAAGACGTCACCTCGGCGGCATGATGGTCGCTTTGGGTCGCTTGGACGCCATCGTCTTCACCGGAGGGATTGGCGAAAACAGCGATGTCATTCGAGCGGGCGTTTGTGCCGGCTTGGAAGGCTTCGGAATCGAAATCGACACCGCCAAGAACGACGACAAACGCGGGGAAGGAAGCCTGCACACGGACGCGAGCAAGACACAAATCCTGATCGTGCCCACCAACGAAGAATGGATCGTAGCCAAGCGAAGTCTCCAAGCCCTCGCCCAAACCCCGTAGGTCAGGTCCCACCTGACAACCACCAGTAGGTCAGGTCCCACCTGACAACACCCGTAGGTCAGGCCCCGCCTGACGGCCGCCAAATTCAACCTGGCAATTCCACACACCACACCTCGCCCACAAACAACTCCATGTTCCTAGCCCGCGTGACTGGATCGGTCGTATGCACCCAAAAGGTGGCATCCATGACCGGTCATAAATTGCTGATTGTCGAGCCATACCGGCTTGATGAGAAAACGCGTGCAAAGCTTTCCTCAACAGGTCGCACGTTCATCGCGGTCGACACGTTGGGTGCTGGCGAAGGCGAACTGGTGTTGGTGTGCCAAGGCAGCAGCGCCCGGCTGACGCCTGAAACCAAAACGTTGCCCATCGACGCCGTCGTCATCGGCCTCGTCGATTCCGTTCACGTCGACGCCAAAGAAGTCAAAGTCAAACCTTAACAACACCCATCCACCCCAATCCTAGCGGCAGGGCGCAAGCCCTCCGGTGCGTGGTCCTCCGACCCGAACACAGTCCCTCAACCTACCTGCAAGTGCCGCGATTCCTCCGGCACGCCGACTCAACCGCCGACCACCTCTCATCTCACCACCCATTTCAATCATGCAACTCGACGAAAACACCATCCGCAGCGTTGTCGCTCAAGTGCTCGCCGAAGTAGGCCCCATGCCTCCCGGTGCCGCACAAGCCGAGAAGGCACACCACGGATCGCACGGGATCTTCGGCAATGCATCCGACGCGGTTGCCGCGGCGCGTCGCGCGTTTGAACAACTTCGCGAACGTCCGATGGAGGACCGCAAACGCATCATCGACATCATTCGCAAAATCAGCATCGAGAACTGCGAAGAACTCGGGTTGATGGAGATGCGAGAAACCGGCATCGGCCGTCCGGAACACAAGATCGAGAAACTGCGGACGCTCGGCGAACTATCGCCCGGTACCGAGTTCCTGCAAACCAAAGCCTTCTCTGGCGACCATGGTTTGGCCATCATCGAACGAGCCCCCTTCGGTGTCATCGCGGCCATCACGCCCGTCACTCACAGTTTGCCAACCATCACCGGCAATGCGGTCAGCATGATCGCGGGCGGCAACGCGGTTGTTGTGAACCCTCACCCATCAGGCCGTCTCGTTGCTGCCGAAGGAGTTCGCCGTTTCAACGAAGCCATCGCTCGCGAAGTCGGCATCGACAATCTAATTTGTGTGATCGCCGAACCGACGCTGGAAAGTGCATCGGAACTGTTCGGCCATCGCGACGTCGCGCTGATCTGTGTTACCGGCGGCCCCGCCGTTGGTCGTGCCGCTTTGAACAGTGGCAAGCGAGCCATTGTGGCCGGTCCCGGCAACCCGCCCGTCGTCGTGGACGAAACCGCCGACCTGGACAACGCGGCTCGCTGCATCATCCAAGGTGCCTCGTACGACAACAACTTGTTGTGCATCGCCGAAAAGGAAGTCTTCGTCGTCGATTCGGTCTTCGACAAAATGATGGCTGCCATGCGACGCGCGGGTGCGGTTGAGCTGAACCAATCGCAAATCGCGAAGCTGACTTCCGTCGCAATCGCTCAAGCCGGTGACGACAACCATGACGTCGCTGCGAAAGACTACATCGGAAAAGACGCCTCGGTATTGGCCGCGGCGGCCGGCGTCAAAGTTCCCGAGGAATGCGAACTGGTCTTCGGCGAAACCGACGAACATCACCCGTTTGTCAGCGTTGAACAAATGATGCCGTTCGTTCCCTTTGTGCGAGCCCGCGACGTCGACCACGCCATCGCGATGGCCAAGGAATACGAACACGGCTTTCGCCACACCGCGATCATTCACTCGCGCAACGTCCACAACATGACCAAGATGGGCAAAGAGTTGGACACAACGCTGTACGTGAAGAACGGTCCCTGTATGGCGGCTTTGGGTTTGGGCGGCGAAGGCTACCTGTCGTTCTCCATCGCGGGACCGACCGGCGAAGGCGTCACCACTCCCGACACGTTCACCCGCGAACGACGTTGCAGCATGATCGACGAACTGCGAGTGGTCTGAGATGCAACCGGCATGCGTCATCGGTCACACCCGCGCGACCGTCAAACACGAATCACTCCAAGGGCAACGCCTGATCATCGCCCAACCGACCGGCGTGGATGAGAAACCCGATGGGGCACCTTTGCTCGTGTTGGACGAACTCGGGTGTCGCATCGGCGACCGCGTGATGTTGACCAGCGAAGCCGGACTGATTCGAGACATGACCAGCTCCGAAAAATGCCCCGCACGTTGGAGCGTCATGGGGCTGATCGACGAACCCGTCAAGCAAACCAAACCAAAGCCAAAACGCAAAGCAACTCGCAAAAAGTAACTTTTCTCTCGACTACCAGATTTCAACTCACCTCGTCAAAAGCACCCCATGGCCTCCCACGCAACCCATCACGCCGCCCTCGCCAACGTCGACATCGCGTCGATCGTTGAAAAGGTCATGCGCCGGTTGCAGGAACAATCGCACACCGAAACGAAATCCACCAGCGACGCTCACGTCATCACCGACCGAGTCATCAGCGTCGAAACCATCGAGCATTTGCCCGCCGGTGTTCGTTCGATCGAAGTCGCGGGTGGAATCATCACTCCGGCAGCGAAAGACGAACTGAAATCACGCGGCATCACGCTCGCGAGCTCGACGATCTCCACATCGATCGAAACCGGAGCCACCAGCACAGGCAAACGTTTCGTTCACCTCCAAACCGACCTCACGTCACGCGACATTCGCGACGCCTGGGTTCGTCAATTGAATTCGCGTGGCGTCGATCATTGCCCACGAGCACAACGCACGGTCATCGCGACCAAGCATCCCGCCAAAACACTGCTCGCTCAGATTCAATCGGGTGCCCAAACCGTCCTGATCACGCGACTTTCGGACATTCAGCGGTTTGCTTCCGAGGTCTCGGCAGACACCTTCGTCTTGGACATGGAACGATTGAACCTGATCGAACTGGTCAACGCGGCGGGGTCGATCGCTCGTTTGCCCAAGCGTTCACAGACCGTGGAGGCCACACGATGAAGATCGCTCGAGTGATCGGAACCGTCACGCTGTCTCGCATGCATCCATCCATGCAAGGCTACAAACTTCGCTGCGTCGAAGTCGTTGAAAACGCGGATCAGATCCAAGTCAACGATCCCAAAGCCAAACCGATCGGCGGCGAGACGATTGTCGCGTGGGATCTCGTTGGCAGCGGCCCGGGTGACTGGGTCGCTCTGGCGGAAGGCCCCGAATCGGCCGCACCGTTTCGCCCCGATGTCAAACCGACCGACGCTTCCATCGTCGCAATTTTGGATCACAGCGAAGTCGCCTCCACCTAACCGAACAACTGGATCACGTCGATCCGATTCCCAAACCATTCCTCCCTTCACCTTTTCTGACTCGGACCACCTGTCATGCAAAACATCCACAAGATCAAACAAGACATGTGCGACATCGGTCGCCGAATCTACAACCGTCAATTCGCGGCGGCCAACGACGGCAACATCACCGTCCGAGTCAGCGAGAACGAAGTGCTTTGCACACCAACCCTGCACTGCAAAGGCTTCTTGACGCCAGACGACATTTCCATGATCGATATGACTGGCAAGCAAATCGCCGGTCGCAAGAAACGAAGCAGCGAAGCTTTGCTGCACTTGGAAATTTACAAGCAGCGTGACGACATCAAGTCGGTCGTTCACTGCCACCCGCCACACGCCACCGCTTTCGCGATCGCACGTGAACCCATTCCACAGTGCATCCTTCCCGAAGTCGAAGTGTTCTTGGGCGATGTGCCGATCACGAAATACGAAACTCCCGGCGGACAATCGTTCGCCGACACGATCATCCCGTTCGTCGACAAGACCAACGTGATGATCCTGGCGAACCACGGCACGGTCTCCTACGGCGAGACCGTTGAACAAGCTTACTGGTGGACCGAGATCCTCGACTCCTACTGCCGCATGTTGATGCTGGCCAAACAACTCGGCAACGTTTCGTTCTTGAACGAAGCCAAATCGCGTGAGTTGTTGGATCTGAAACAACAGTGGGGCTACAAGGATCCTCGCAATACAGCCGAGTACGAAGATTGCGACATCTGTGCCAACGACATCTTCCGCGATTCGTGGAAAGAGTCCGGCGTCGAGCGTCGTGCCTTCGCCGCACCACCGCCAATCAAGACTTCCAGCTCGACCGCATCGGCAGCCCCCGCCGGTGTCAACGAAGAACAGTTGGTCAAGCTGATCACCGACGAAGTCATGCGTCAAATGAAAGCTTCCAGCTAGCGTTTGCTCCTCGCAATCCGCGGGTTCGCCAGAACTCTGGAAACAGCAAACCGTAGCCGGATTCGCCAGAATTCGGAATCCTAGCGTCAGGGCGCAAGCCCTCCGGTCCCCCACCGGGCGGCTTGCGCCGCTCCGCTAACAACCCCAACCATCACTCACATCCAACTCAATTGATCTCATGAAAGTTTCCATCATCGGTGCCGGCGGACTCGTCGGATCCTGTGCCGCTTACGCATTGCAGTGCGGCGGTTTGGCTCGCGAAATCGCGTTGTTGGACGTCAACGTTGAAACGGCGGTGGGTCACGCGTTGGATTTGCAACACGGATCGCCCAGCACCGCTGACCAAACGATCGTCGGTGGTGGCTACGAACACATTCCTGACAGCGACATCATCTGCATCACGGCAGGCCTGCGCCGCAAACCGGATGAGTCGCGTTTGGACTTGATCAACCGCAACACGGACTTGTTCGTCCAAATCGTTCGGGACGTGAAAGCCGCGGGACCCAAGTCTTCGGCCATCGTTCTGGTCGTCAGCAACCCCGTCGACATCCTGACTTACGTCGCCGCCGGCATGCTGGGTTTGCCCACCAAACAAGTCATCGGACTGGGAACGCAACTGGACACGATTCGGTTCTGTTCGTTGATCGCTGAGCAGCTGAAGGCACCGCCAACGCAAACCAAAGCGTTGATTTTGGGTGAGCATGGCGACACGATGGTTCCGATTTGGAGCAGTGCCGCGATTGGTAGCTTGCCACTTGAAAAATTCCCCGGCTGGAACCCTTCGCTCGCCAATCAACTGTTCACGCGGACGCGAGGCAGCGGCGCCGAAGTGATCAAACGCAAGGGCGGAGCGGGCTTTGCCGTCGGCATCGCCATTCGTGACGTGATCGACGCGGTGATTCTGGATCGCCAGTGCCTGTTGCCGGTCAGCTCGGTTCAATCCGGATGCTATGGCATTCATGACGTGGCGTTAAGCGTCCCCACCGTGGTTGGACGAACTGGCGTGATCGATCAACTCGAAATCGATCTGTGGCCCAAAGAGGTCCAAGGCCTCCGAGCCAGCGGTGCTGCACTGCGAAAGACTTTGGATACGGTGTTGCCAAGAATCTCCTGACCCAAAGTAGAACGATTGCCCCCAATCGTTCCGCCGATGCACTCGACACGCCGAACCGCGTCGCCAACGCGGCATCGTGGTTCGCACGCCGCGACTCGCTCAACCAGTCAAACTTCACTCCGGAACAGTTGAGACAGCTGTTCTACTCTGACGGTTCCAGGCGGTGAAACGCGAGTCCGCTCAGCAGTTTCGGATAGAAGTACGTGCTCTTGGCCGGCATGCGTTCACCTTCCAAACTGATCGCTCGGACATGGTCCAGCGTCGCTGGCATCACCAAGGCCGCCAGCGTGTAGCTTCCCTCGCCTTCTGATTCGGCGAGCGTTCTCTCACCTCGCAAGCCCTTCACCACCTCCGCCACATCGTGAACGTAAGTTGGCTTGGTCGAACTCCCGATCGACAAACACTGCTCCAGCACCAAACGATGCAGCAGACTCACGCCCAAACCACGCCAAGTCTCACTGCGGTTGGCTGACAACTCACTCATGCGTGCGTGAGCCGCTTCGTTGGCATGTGCCATCACCCAAGTCTCATCCTCCGCTGCGTACATCGCCATCAACGATTGATCACCCGACAAACGCATTCGCATCCAAGCGTCCTGGGCCGCGGTGACTCCACCGGTCAGTTGCTCGCATTCGAACAGGCTTCCCAGAGCGTCCACCAGTTCATCAGCCCGAAACGATTTGCTTCGCAGTAATCGGTGAGTCGGCAAGACAACCATCCCCGGGTCATTCATACCAACCAACATGGTCATCACGTAGTTCGCGGGATGATCTTCATCGAGTCCACCAGCCTGCTCCGCGATGAAGTCTCGATAGGCACACGCGGTTTCGTAGCGATGATGACCATCCGCGACGAACATCGATTTGTCCGAAAGTGAACGAGAAACCTCGTCGATCGCTGCAGCATCGGTGACCGCCCAGACCTGGTGAAGAACGCCCAATTCATCCGTGGCCTCCATGATTGGATCGCCCGATTTGGCGGACTCCAACTTGTCGATCACGCTCTGTTCCGCGTCCTCGTACAGTCCAAAGATGGGACTGTTGTTCTGGCGAGTCGCCTGCATGAGCTTCAGCCGGTCTGCTTTCGCCTTGGCGTGCGTTTCTTCATGAGCGTGCACACTGCCGGTTCCAAATGACTCCAACCGCACTCGGCCCAGAAAGCCCCGACGGGTGAGTTTCTGCGTTTTGCCATCGGAATCGACCTCAAAGGTCTGATGATAAACGTAGAAAGCCGGTTCTGAATCCTGAACCAACACACCTTGCCGCAGCCATTGTTCAACAAAGGCACCGGCACGGTGATAGGTCTCATCCAGCTCGTCCCCCAATTCCTCGCGATTGAGGATCACGCGAATGACATTGGACGGATGCCGTTTGTAGAGTTGATCCTGCAAGTCTGGATCAATCACGTCGTACGGTGGAGCCACCACTTCGGAGAGCGAACGAATGTGCTCCAAGTTGTATCGAACCGCAGCGAACGGGGTGACCTTGGGCATGCAGATTCCTTCCCAAACAAACAATGGCAAATGGAGATTAGAAACGGATCAGACCAGCAGCCCATCCGTTTCCGGCAAACCAAACATGACGTTCATGTTCTGAACGGCCGCACCGCTGGCCCCCTTCGTCAGATTGTCGATGGCACAAACAATCACCACACGATTTCCCGAATGGCGAACCGTCATTTGCACATGATTCGTTCCCGCAACGTGCTTCGTCGCAGGTAAATGATCCACCACATGAACATACGGTGCGTCGGAATAGGTATCACGCAGCAAACTCATCATCGAATCAACCGCCGCATCGATGCCCCCGGCCTTCGCCGAAGGTTTGACGTAGATCGTCGACAAAATCCCCCGGTCCATCGGCGTCAAATGCGGCGTGAACATCAGCTCGATCGGAGTCCCTGAGATTCGTTCGACCAAGTCCATCATTTCCGGTGCATGGCGATGAGTCCCAACGGCATAGGCGGCGATCGATTCGTTGGTCTCGCAATACAACGTGCCCAGTTTGGGTGAGCGACCGGCACCCGACACGCCCGACTTACTGTCGACAATGATGTCATCGGTTTCGATCAGTCCCGATTGAACCAAAGGAGCCAAAGGCATGATCGCCGATGTCGGATAGCACCCCGGATTCGCCACAATATCCGCGGTCTTGATCTCATCGGCGAAGAACTCAGGCATCCCGTAAACGACGTTCCCGATTCGCTCCGGCCAAGGATGCTTCACACCGTACCAGTGCTCGTACGTCTGCAGGCTAGACAAACGGAAATCAGCGCTGAAGTCGATCACTCGCATGCCAGCTTCCGCCAACTCGCGAACGCTTTCTGCGGAAGCACCATGCGGCAAACAACACATCGCCACATCCGCCGCTTTCGCGATTTCGGAAGCGTCCAGCGGCTGCAACAGGACGTCGCATCGCCCAGCCAACATGGGATGAATCTCAGAAAGAGGCTTGCCCTCGTCTTGCCGGCTGGTTGCGACCACAAGATCGGCCCGCGGGTGCGTGAGCAACAGCCTTGCCACTTCCAACGCGGTGTAGCCGGTAGAACCAATCAGAGCGACGCGAAGATTTGATGACGACATGAAGGCAATTGTGATGGGGCGGTGGGGTGCGCGGCAAGCATCTGCGCGGCCATGAGCAGCCCGCGAGACACTTCAAGCATTTTTGCCCATGACGAAGCACGCGACGATGCGATGGACAAATTCTCGCCGCAGTTGTCGCTTTTTCCACCGTCCTCGGCAAGCCACACGATAGACGCCAATTCATCAACTGACGTTCGCGGGCCAATGGCGCGACCAGATTCCGCTCTTCGGGTTGCTTTCGGTTCAGTCGGCCTGGCCGCCGAGCGTCGGAAAGACCAAACGTCCGGCGAAATGACGAGCCATCTCCAGCACCGAATTCAAATCGTCTTTCTCGAAATAACCAGCGACATTTTTGTCATAGGCCAAAGCAATGTCACGTTTGTGACGCGACGTGGTAACGACAAACACAGCCAAGCGTTTCAGCGAATCGTCACGCCGCACCTCGGCCAGGAATTCATGCCCATTCAAACCAGGCATGTTCAGATCCAGAAACGCGAGAACCCCCACGTTTTCATTTCCATCCACCATTTCGCGAAGCTTTTCCAACGCCGCACGTCCGTCCGATGCGTGCACCAATTCGCAATCCACTTGATTGCGTTTCACGGCACGGCGAAACGCTTCCACATCCACCGCATCATCTTCGATCAGCAGAAACGTGGGGCGTCTGGTTTCTTCGTCAGTCATTGGCTCGGAAGAGAACGAGTTCATGTAGCTACGTTGATTGGTGATTCGTCTGTGGAACCTTCACTCGTCGATTGATTCTTCAATTCAATCTCTATCGGCCAAGTGAACGAAAAAGTCGTCCCCTTTCCAACGGAGGATCGCAACTGGATGTTGCCACCATAATGCTCGACGTGCTTCTTGGCGATGGCAAGTCCCATGCCGCTGCCCTCGGAAACGTCAGGAGCAACGCGTTGATACATTTGGAAGACTTTCTCGTGGAAGCGAGGATCGATACCGATCCCATTGTCCGCAACTTCCCATTTGTACCAATCGCCTTGTTTTTCACAACTGACATCAATTCGACCATTCTGGCCTTTGTCGTTGTACTTGACTGCGTTCGTGATCAAATTGAGCAGAACCTGTTTCAACGGCGTACGGACCGTGTCGAAGGTCGGTAGCTCTTCCCAATTGACCTGACAACCATCCGACGTATCCGCCATCTCAACGATGGAACTGACCAATTCTTCGCAATCCACGGTCTCGGGTTGGGCATCCACTCGGCCGACGCGGGAATAGTTCAGCAAATCGTCTAGCAAACATTCCATGCTTCGGACGCGCGATTGCATGTGCGTCAGATGCGATTGCGAGGCTTCGGGAAGGATGTCCTCGCAGTCTTCCTGTACCCAGCTTGCTAAATGTTGGATCCCTCGCAGTGGCGACTTCAAATCGTGAGAAGCAATGTACGCGAAGTTGTCCAATTCGCGGTTTGATTCCACCAATGCGTCCGCTTTCTTCGCCAACTCCTCGCTCAATGACTCGGACCGTTCGAGCAACTGCTTCGTTTCTTGGTTCTTGTCGCTAAAGACGCGAGCCGCACTGATCATTTGGGCGATCTCATCGGTACGTTCACCGTCAGTCGCAATTGACATCGTCTCGCCAGCCGCCAAACGCCGGAACATGTCGGTCAAACGACCAATGGGACCAATCACCGCCATCGACAGACTGGTGGCCAACAAGATGGCCAGCAAGACCGCACCAAATGCGGCGATCACAGCAATGATTCGAGAACGTTGGAACGATGCTTCACGGTTGCGTTGATTCAATACCTTCTGCTGCGAGACGTAGTCTTTCAACTTGGTGGACTGGTAGCTGAACTCAGCGATCTCGCCCGCCATCACGACGTTCGAATAAACCATGTAACCGCGAGTCGCCTGAAACGCTCGAGTCCCGACGCGTTGAAATGCCTGCAAGCTGGCCAACACGTCGCCGATGATCTCTTGAACATCATCCTGCTGATTGGATTCCATTTCTTGCAGCGTGCGACACAACTTACGTGACTTATCCAAGTTTGCCGCCGCAATGTCGAAGCTTGGCGTTTTCGGATTGTTGAAATACTCAAGCAATGCTCGGTGTGCCGACACGTAGGCTCCGCGAGCCCCACCGTGCACGACGATCTGTTGCTCATACTCCACAGGATCTTCCATAAAGTACGCACGCAAGCGATTGAATGCTTGCCGTGTTGTTTCCGCGACCTCAGGCAGCTCGACTTGTACCAATCGCGAACGAAGTTCACGTTCTTCCGCCGCCAGTTTTAGCTGTTCATTCAGGACCTCCAAGTGCCCCTTCATTTGATCCAGCGTGTCTTGAACTCCGAGGTCATCGGCATTCACGTTCTCAATCTCATTCGTCAATTGACTCTGCAGGCTCAATGCAGCTCGATACTGAGACGCTGCACCGGTCAACAGGTATCGCTCGCTACGCGATTTCAGCTCCTGCACTTTGCGATCAATCGCTTCGATCGCGATCGAGGTATTCTCGGCACGTTGGTATTCTTCAAAGCCCTTCAAAAGTGCGGACTGTCCACTCACGCCAATCCACGTGCTCAACACACACAGCGCAACGAAGCACGCACTCGCCAAGTAAATTCTTTGGCGGAGAGTTTGTCTTCCTAAGAGAGCAACCATGGCTTTCATCCGGATAAAAACTCATTCCAGTGGCGCAGGCTGGTTTCGTACGTTTTCATCACCGTGTTCCAAACGGCAACGTTGCTGAATCGCTTGACGTAAGAACCGCCGTCACGTTGTTGCCCTTTGCGAACAACCGTTTTCCCCGACGTGCCTTTCAAGTCCTCCGCCGCGGGCTTGCCTTGATACCAATAGTCCCACTCCGCTTCGCTCAGCTCTTCACGTGAGCGCTGCGGGTTGGAGATGTAGTATCCTTGGCGTGCAATGAAGGCGCCTGGCCAACCGGACAACCACCAATTCATGTATTCGTAAGCCGCGTCCTTCACCATGCCCGTCGTCCGCGACGAAAGGCACATGACACCGTGCCAAGCGCGGTAGCCTTCTTTGGGAGATGCGTAAACGCAATCGATCCCGCGTCCGGTCAAATCAAAAACCGCGGGTGAGAACATGCTTTCGATGACCGCTTCTCCGCGGCTCATCAAATCGACCGATGCCGGCACGCTGCTCCAAGTCCCACGAAAATGTCCTTTGCGTCGATAGCGTTCCAAGATGCCGAAAAGCTTCTCGAGGTCTGATTCGGTCAGAGCACCGATGTCTTCGAATTCGGCCAATCCTTTTGCTTGGACGGCCAACGCCAAGTCGAACAATCCAATGGTGGGCTCGTTCACAATCGCAACCCGGCCTGCCCAACGTTCATCCAGCAACCAACCCCAGGATTCCGTTTCAAATGGCTCGCCTCGTGGAACCACCGCCGCGTCGTAACCAAACGAGTCGACATTGTGCACGTACGGAAGAAACGTCACGTGATCCGTTGCGGAGCCACCCAGCGATCCATCCGGCTGAATGAACAGCAATTTGTTCGGAGCATCGCCGGCACCGATCTTCGCCTTCGGCGTCAGCTTCCCGACTCGCGTGAGCGGATTGATTTCGTCCCAATAGCGAATGCGATTGCGTTCGATCGGCTGAATGGCGCCGGCCTGCCACAACACTCGGATGCTGTTGGACCACTGCTCGTACAGATCAAACGTTTCGGGTCGGGTGGAAGCTTTGTGGAGCACCTCGGCACTTCCACCCGGACTGAATTCAAGTTTGATCCCAAGATCCGCTTCTGCCCGAACGCGTAAATCTTCCTGCAACGTCACGTGTGTCCCCAACACCCGAACCGTTGGCTTGCTGGGAATATGAATCGTCGGCGTGGACAGATCGTTCGATCGAGCCACCTTGGGTGCACTCGCAACCGACGCGGCAGAAGCCAGCGTCATGCCCAGCATATTGCGTCGATTGATTTTCATTGGATCGCGGATTGAAAGGAAAACGTCGATGTCGATCGCGATGGCGAGCGACTCTCCTTGCCCGAACCCTCCACATCGCAAACGTGAACCACACGCGAATCGTCTTCTTCGGCAACATCAACGATGGCCAATTGACCGGACCAATTGATTCGCCACTTGAACGTCGTGCGAGACGCCCCAACTGTTGGAGGGTGTTGCACGGTGCGACGCCGAACGATTCGCTTCCTCATCAATATACGGCGCAAAAGAAAACGGGCGTTTGAAGCAGATCAAACGCCCGTCCCATGTGTCAACTGTTCAATGATCACTGTGCTCAAAACGATCCCACCCGCACTCAGCCGGGCAAGTCGTCCGAGACCTCTGAAGGGAGCGACTGCCCCGCTAACAGTGACGACCGATTCCAACCGAGCAACCCGACGCGAAAAGTGACGGGTTGGACTCGATCAGAAAAATTTTTCGCGAAAACGCATTTCTGCGTCTCGCCATGGATCACTCGGAATCCGAAGTTGGGATCAACGGACCAGCCGATCCCAAACCGCCCTTCAGGTCGCCTTCGTCCATCGGAGTCGGCATGCCCGATTCGGCAGCTTCCGCTGCAGCGGCGTTCTTCTCTTGCTCCTCGCTCCAGTCGACTCGTTTGAGCGACAGACCGATTTTGCGTTCGTCGGTATCGACGCGAAGAACTTTGACCTCGATTGGATCGCCGACCTTCACGACTTCTTCTGGATCCTCGACTTTGTGCTCGGCCAATTCGCTGATGTGCAACAAACCTTCCAAGCCGTCTTCGAGACCGATGAAGACACCGAAGTTGGTGATCTTGGTGACCTCACCCTTGACCAATTGGCCAGGCTGATACTTGTCTGGAATGTCGCCATCCCATGGGTCGTTGTCGAGTTGCTTCAGACCCAAAGCGATCCGGCGACGTTGCTCGTCGACGCTGAGGATACGGCACTCGATCTCTTGGCCCTTCTCCAGCACTTCGCTCGGGTGAGCGATCTTGCGGGTCCAAGACATGTCGCTGACGTGCAGCAGGCCGTCGATGCCTTCTTCCAACTCGATGAAGGCACCGTAGTTGGTGAGGTTGCGAACCTTGCCTTTGACGTCTTTGCCTTCGGGGTAACGCTCGAGGACTTCGTCCCATGGGTTTTTCAGCGTTTGCTTCATACCCAGCGACAGTTGCTGACCTTCGGGATCGACACCCAAGATCATGACATCGATCTTGTCGCCAATGTTGACCAATTCGCTGGGGTGATTGACGCGTTTGGTCCAGCTCATTTCGCTGATGTGAACCAGACCTTCGATGCCGGGTTCCAGCTTCACGAACGCACCGTAGCTCATCACGTTGACGACTTCGCCAGGATGCACCGATTCGACCGGGTACTTGGTCTCGATGTTTTCCCATGGGTTGCGGTCTTTTTGCTTCAGACCCAAAGCAATCTTTTGCTTTTCGCGGTCGATGTGCAGGACCTTGACTTCGATCTCTTGGTCGATCGACAGCATTTCGGTTGGGTGACCAATACGCTCCCAAGCCATGTCGGTGATGTGCAGCAAACCGTCGATGCCGCCGAGGTCGACGAATGCACCGAAGTCGGCGATGTTCTTGACAATCCCCTTGCGGATTTGGCCGACTTCCAATTCCTGCATCAAGTAAGCGCGATCTTCTTCGCGTTGACGCTCGATCAGGCTGCGGCGGCTGATGACGATGTTGCGACGGGTGTCGTCGATCTTGAGCACTTCGGCTTGGACCACACGACCGATGAAGTCGCCGATGTCGCCGGGACGACGGATGTCGACTTGCGAGCCTGGCAAGAACACGTTGACGCCGATGTCGACGAGCAAGCCGCCTTTGATTTTGCGAATGACGGTACCGGTGACCACCTGGCCCTCGGCAACCGTTTCCATCATCGCTTCCCATTCGATGATCTTCTCGGCTTTTCGCTTGGACAGCGAAATCATGCCATAAGGATCGTCGGCCGCGCCGAGCTCATCCTCCATCTCTTCGATCAGAACCTTGACCGTGTCACCGATCTTCGGCGGGTCCTCTTCGGGCCCCCACTCATCCAGCCCGACCGTGCCTTCACTTTTGAAGCCGACGTCGACGAGAGCCCATTCGTCGTTCAGTTCGACAATGCGGCCGTCAACGATTTTTCCGGAGTTGTAATCTTGCTGCTCAGCAGCAATCGCGTCGAGAAGCCACTCTTCGGCTTCGTCCTCCGGGGCGAGCAGCGCCAAATCGCCGAGGATGTCGTCGTCTTCGAGGGAGCGGATGAGGTTGCGGTTAACCATAAAAACGTTACCGATGGTGAAATCGTACCGATCGGGCTCCGGCACTGACCCGTCGATCCGTCACCTGGGTTGGTGGTGTGGATTGTGAAAAACAGCCGGAAATAGGCGGCGAAACGGACTTTTCGCGGCGCCTAGCCGAGAAGCCTACCAAAGTCGGAATTTCGTCACAATGCGTTTGTTGGTCTGGACACCCCGCCGGCGATTGTTTTACAGGCGGCAAAGCGTGAGGCGTGACACGCGAAAGCTTGCGAACACATCGACACCAACCCACCAGCAGACAATATGAACATGAACTTTTTCGATTGGCTCCGTGACGGCGTGCGTCAATCCGTGATCTTGGGCGTCAGCGACGCGGTCGAGCAAATCGGCACTCCCGAAGAAGGCTCGGAGATCAACCCTCAAGTCGCCGCCCTGCTGCAAGAGCCGACTTCGGGCAAGCGAGCCCTGCCCGCCAAACGAGGCACCCGCGCGACCGGACGCAAAGCCGCTCCGAAAAAACGCCTGGGCAAATCGCTGCAAGAGCTGAATCCACCAGCCAAGTAATCGCCCGCAGCGAAATCCACCAAGCAGTAGCGAAACTCGTCAAGAGTTTCGTCAGCCTGTCGCGAGGTAGCGAAACTAGTTGAGAGTTTCGTCCCGCCTGTCGAAAGGGTAGCGAAACTCGTCTAGAGTTTTGTCCTGCATGCTGTGACGCCGAAAGTCTTGACGACTTTCGCTACGAATTGATTTTCGTCTCCATCGCCGAAGATCATCATCGCCAACACAAGTAGAGAAACTCGTCAAGAGTTTCTGCCCTCCGCCGAATCTCACCACCCGATTCCCTCGCACTCCACCGCAAACTCACCTCTCCCTGCGCGGCTCATGATAGGATGATGCATCCGGTTCTCACCCGAGAACCTGCCCACCATCCCCCCTGCAACAACGAGTCAACGACGGATGCCGAAAGGACGGATCACGATCCAAGACATCGCGGATCAAGCGGAAGTATCCAAGAGCACTGTTTCGCGAGTCCTCAACAGCCCCGCGATTGTCCAAGCCGACAAACGCGATCGCGTTCTGGCGACGATGGCGGAACTGGGTTACCAACCCAACCAAGTCGCTCGATCGCTGGCCGGCGGCCGCTCGATGACCATCGGCATCGTGACGCAGAATATCGGCACGCCCTTCTATGATTCCGTTGTGCAAGGCGTCATGCAGGGGCTGAACGGCACCGGTTTTTCGCCGATCGTCGGCGACGCGATGCTCCAGCAGAACCTCTACCTGGATGCCGCTCGAACGCTGCTCGGCCGAAACGTGGACGGTTTGGTCCTGATCGCGGGCGACATCCCCGCCGAAATGATCGACGAGCTGAACCAGCAAAAACCGACGCTGGTTGTCGGTCGCGAAATGCCGGGTTGGGACGGAGCCAACATCGCGACGAACAACTTTCAAATTGGCGCCAACGCGACGCAAACGTTGATCGACCATGGCCACCAGAACATCGTTCACATCGCTGGCCCAAAAGACCATGTCGACGCGATCGGACGGCTGAACGGCTTTCGCCACGCGATGCAAGAAGCGGGGCTGCCGATCACCGACGACCATGTCATCTACGGCGACTTCCACGCTGACTCCGCCGCCGATGCAATCCAAACGCTTCAACACCGCGGCGTGGCGTATTCGGCCATTTTCGCGGCCAACGATTTGATGGCGGTGGGAGCTCGCTACGCTCTTTACGAACGCGGGATCGATGTTCCTGAACAAATCTCCTTGATTGGGATCGACGACCACCCGGAATCGAAGTGGATGATTCCGCCGCTGACCACGGTTCGCCAACCAGCGACCGAAATGGGTCAAGCCGCCGCGACGGCGATCATCGCGATGATTAACGACGAAAAACCGACGCTTCCGCAACTCGGCGGCGAGGTGGTGCTGCGGAAGTCGGTTCGCAGGGTTTAGGTTGTTGGGGTGTCTTCTCGGTGGGGGACCACCGAGCTACGGGTTGGTCTGGGTAATCGATGTAGGCCACGTCTCACGTGGCGCCCCGGCCGATGCTTCGACAGAAGCGAGGCGTGAACTCTTTCGACCGACGAAGACAACGGTCTCGGTGGGGGACCACCGAGCTACAGGTTGCGGCGTCTATCCAAACAACCATGTCTCCAGGTGCAGCATCCACACCAGTACCAGTAACAACAGCGTGACCAGCGAGACCGTCATGCGTGTCGCCCACTTGTGGCCGGATTCCACTCGCAACCCGCGTGCGTACAGCACGAACGACGTTCCGATCATGATCGTCAGCACATTCACGCAGACCAAAATCAACGGGCCGAACACCGGCCAGCCCTTCTCGGTCGACTCCCAGACGTTGAACGCGGCTTGCAATCCAGCCGTCGAAATGGGCGGCACCAGCGCCGCCGCGATCGCCGCTCCGGCCAGCGCCGACGACAAGTGACTTCGTGTCCTCGCATACGACGCGGCCATCCCGCCAACCAATCCAACGCAAAAGTCCAACGGAGACGGATTGCAACGTCCCCACATTTCATCTGTCACGACCGGATGGTGAACCAAACGCACCAACCAGCCAAACAAGAAACTCGAGAAGAACGCCCCGGCAAAACCAAACGCGATCGTCAATAGCGAACGCTGAAACAACGGCCGGTTGCCGTGAGCCAGCGACAAACCAGCTCCCATGATTGGCGTCATCAATGGTGCGATCAGCATCGCACCGATGATCACCGCCGCGGAATTTTGCAGCAAACCAAACGCGGCCAACATCGCCGCCGCGGAAATCAACCCGAGGAACTCTAAGTTCGGCTCGGATCCTTCCTCCAGCGATTGAGCCAACTCCAATCGAGCTTCACGCCCCATCGGCTCGGCGACGTGACTGGCCCAATAGCGAACGCCAGCGAACAAGGACTGCTGCCAACTCTCTTTCCGGCTGACCAACGCCACCGAAGCATTGCTGGCTCCCGACAACAACGCCCGAGCCACCTCATAGTGATTCTCCGTCGACGGCCGCGAACCAAACGCCACCCAAATCAAGTCCCCGGCATCACAGCGTTGGCGTTCCAATTCCAACCCACGACTCACCAATCCGCTGGTCTTCAAGCGGTCATCGTCACCAGCCTTCTCTGTCTTCTCAAATGCCGCTTCGACCCAAACATGGTCGAGTTGCAGGCCAGGCTCAACACCCAGCAAACGCCGCGAAATCCAACGAGTCGCCTTCATCGATGCATCATCCATCGAGAACACCTGACCGGCCGTTGTCGGTGGCGGACCTTTGCTGCTCAGCCAAACCGACTTCACCCCACAACGATCAAATAGTGACGCTTGAAAACGATCGTCGTCCACGTCGTCGATCATCAACAACAAACGCGAATCCCAATCCGATATCTGTCGCGTGACGGCTTCGACATCGCTGTCCACCAACGCCACCTTGCCGGGCGTACCGCCAGAAGGCCTCTCACCCCAAAGCGACTGCAGCCCTTTGCCACAATGAGCCTCCAACGTTCGATGGTCCAAACCGAGAACCAAGATGTCGGCTCGCAGTTTCATCTGCTCGGCAAACTGACGCAGCCACGGCAAGCCGTCCGCCAGTTGCTTTTGCGAACCGACCAACAGCGTCACGCTCATCGCGAGGACTCCAGTTCGCTAGCAGCGGCTTCGTCCAAGATGAAGGTCACATCCGGATGCCGCTGCAAAAACGATGCTGGCAAGTCCGGCGTCACCGGCCCGCCAACAGCCTGTTGAACTGCGTTCGCCTTGCCCGCCCCGGTTGCGATCAACACAATCCGTTTGGCGTTCATGATGCTTCCGATGCCCATCGTCACGGCTTGCCGAGGCACCTCGTCCGGTGAATCGAAGTAGCGTGAATTGGCCTCAATCGTTGCCTCCGCCAACTCAACAATTCGCGTCACGCTATCGCCCGCAGACCCAGGCTCGTTAAACCCGATGTGCCCGTTGCTGCCCAAGCCCAAAAGCTGCCAATCAATCCCGCCGGCTTCGTCAACCAAGCATTCATAAGCCTCGCAAACCCGCGATCCGCTGTGGCCCCCAGCTTCGACCGCAGCCCCGTCCGGCAAATGAGTCTTTTCCAATCGCACGTCGGTCACATCGAAGAGATGCCGACGCATGTACGCGTGATAGCTCTGCGGATGCTCGGCCGACAAACCGACGTACTCATCCAAGTTGAATGTCGTGACTTGCGATAACGACAACGCTCCCGAACAAACACGCTCGGACAGAATCGCATAAGTTCGCTCGGGTGTTCCGCCCGTTGCCAACCCCAACACGGAAACGGGATTGAGCTGAACTTGATCCGCAATTAAATCCGCCACCCGCTGTGAGGCACTTTCGTGGTCCGGCATCACTTCCAAACGAATCAAGTCCAATCTCCTTCTTGGGGCTGAACGATGAACGAGGCGATCACGCGGCAACGACCAGCATTCATGCCCACTGACTTTCGGTCTCGCTGACCGCTTCCGCCAACCACCGACGCATGTTTTCATCCTTCTGTGGCAAGGCGTCTCGCACCCACTCTGGCACGAAGACGCGAACCCGTTTGACGTGGTTGTCGAACTGGCGGTTCGCTAGCACCGAAGCCACCGGCGAGACATCCCCCAGCGTCGCGACCTCGCCGGAACGCAGAACAATGTCGATGTTAATATCGACCTCCAACTTCACCGGCGGTGCATCAATCAACACCAACTCCGGTGCAACCGTTTGGTCAATGGACTTGCTGATCCGTTTCGCCAGCGGCTCCGAACAAGCCGCCAACCACCAGTACGGCCGGCGAGCCAGCATGTGGTGCATGTCTCCGCCTGATTCCACATTGAACTCTGCCGCCCGCTTCAGCAGTCGACGTGTCGGACCAAACAGTCCGCTCACCAATTCTTGCACCGGCCCGCCGCGCCGCTCGGCAGCATCGTTCAGACGACTCACCCAAGCCGACTCGCTCAGGTCCATCCAATCGATGATCGAGATGACTTCGCTCTGCGCCTCTTTTCTGCTCAAGCTCTCGTCGACCTGCTGCAGTTCGTGAATCGCTCGCTGAAGCATCGCGGTGGCGGATCGCACCGCGTGGTGCCAATACACTTCGCTGAACATCACATAGCGTCCAAACACCATCATCTCGGCCGCCGTGCGTCCCTTTTCGTGGATCGCCAACTTTGGTCGACGCGGGTGACGAACCAGCGATGAAACAATCCGCATCGGATCAAAGTTTCGCCCGTAGGGCACGCCCGCGTGCAAGCTGTCACGTTGCAGGTAGTCGAGCTTGTCGACATCGATCGGCCCGCTCAGACAACTTGCGAAAAAGACCAGGGCTTCGGAGGCATTGGGATCGCCTGAGCTTTCGTACTTTTTCGGACAAAGGATCGCCATCACATCGTCCGCATCGCACGACCAATCCGTTTCCAATGCCTCTGCGATCGGTCCGGACCGTAACATCGCGTCGACGCGTTCCTCATGCCGCGGCAAATTCGTTTGAGCCATGTCCTCGATCGGGTGGCAAAACGGCCAATGCCCCGCATCATGGACCAACGCCGCGACCAGAAACGCCTCCACAAATCGATTTTCGCGAGCGACATCGACCTGGTCCGTGGGTGCCTCGGACAATTGCCGCAGGAACTGCAACGCCCACGCGTAGACACCGAGAGAATGCTCCAACCGGCTGTGCGTCGCACCGGGATAGACCATCGACACCAATCCGAGCTGACTGATCGACGCCAGGCGTCTCATGGGAGCCGTGTCAATCAACCGCTGGACACGATCCGTGACCGGCACATCCATCGCCGGAGGAATCCGCAACCGCGAAATCGCCCGATCCGCCGATTGAAGCTCAGGAATCCCCATCCCCCAACCGCTCAAACCAACGTCCCGAGTCGCTCGGCACCCGCCGTTGCCATGGTTCCCGCCGTTGCCCAAGTCCCCGCCGCCCAGCTTCCCGCCGGACGAACCGAAAGATTGCCGCCCCGTCGCCATTCGCTCCACGAAAGCAACGTCTTACCACCTTCGTTCGAATCAATCTCACGCCCCGACAAAGCCGACTCCATCGACCGCACGTCCCACCGCCAAACAAAGTCCTCCTCGAACTCTTCCTCTTCCCAATCTGGATCGAGTTCTCTCCGCTGCCCAGGCTTGCCGGCCAAAGTCACGCCAGCCACCAACGCCAACAAAATCACGACGACGAAGTACATGCCTGAATGAGCCAGCCCGTTGATGAACTCCAGTTCGAAGGTGCCGACGGAGGCGAGGGCCCCAAGAACCAGCATCACGCAGAAAACGATCCCCAGCGTCGTCCATGTCATCTCATTCGCATGATCCAGCTCCAGCACATACGCCGGCACGAAGGCGTAGACCAACCAAATCACGGCGAAGATGGCCGAGCAAATCAGGACTCGATTGCGAAGTTCCACCCCCGCGTAGGGTTCCAGTTCCGCATCGTGCACGAATCCGTAACCGGTCCGGACAATCGGTGGTGCGAGCAGCAGAATGCCCAGAATTTGAGCCCATAGTGGTGCTCCGCCCATGGCAAATCGGAACCCCAGGGCGAGAAACAGCATCCCAAACACCACGCCGATGGCAATGTAGAGATGCGTTCGGGTGAAATCGGTGTCCGTGCGGGTCAGCGGCTTCAGAACGCTTTGACCCTTGGAATCCTTCGGGCCGTCGTCCTCGGGCGCGTGGATCGTGACCGCTTCGGAGGCATCCGGGACCTTGATCGTTTTCTTGCAGGCCGGGCACGGGCCCGATTTTCCCGCGAATTTGTCGCTGACCTGGAACCGTTTCAGACAGTTGGGGCAAGTGACTTGAATCGGCATGGGGGGCGGCGAACCAGACGTTGAAGAGCGAGAAAAGAAGCTTGCACGAACCCGGGTTTCCAGCCTTCATGACGGAAAGTTGGGTTGTGCGGAGAGCTTAACAGAAAATGAATCCGTTTACGCCAGCACTGATGACTTCCTCGATTCACAATTCGATGCTCTGATTAATCTCTCGATTAACCACGGGCTCCCCCGTCCCAGCTCGCGTCCGCGTGCTAAGGAATGGGTGAGTCTTCTTCCTCTGTTCGCGTTTGCAATCCAACGCCCCTGGACATCTCGTCCGGTGGTTGGGTTGCTAGCTGCCAGAGGAGGTGCGAAACGGCTTTCTGAAGCTAAAATGAGCTTGAGGAAACTACGTTTCCGTTCGTGCAATGATTGCAGTCATCCCAGGCCGCAAGCAGAGCAACGAGTTTGAACCGATCCGAATCATCCAGTCGTGAAAAGTCCGGTTAGGCGACGAATTCACACTGGCTGAACTTTCCGGCCCGCCGGTGGTGACAATGAAACAAGTGTCACCCACGTGGACGAAGTCCGCGCAAATCTGCTTCCCGTCGCCGAATTCACCAAGGATTTGGTCCCCACCAATCCCCCCGTAGCTGAATTCGTCAAGAATACGGGCCTCACCAATCCCCCCGTAGCTGAATTCGTCAAGAATACGGGCCTCACCACTCCCCTCGTAGCCGAATTCGTCAAGAATTCGGTACCGCACCGAAGCCCCCGCCTTTGGCCCTGATTCCCTGCGGCCCTTTCAACTTCCCCCAAAATGCCCCAAAAGATCTTCGTCGCCGGACATCGCGGAATGGTCGGATCGGCCATCCTCCGCCGGTTCGCTGAGCGAGACGACTTGCAAGTGATCATGCGGACTCGGTCCGAACTAGATCTCTGCAACCAAGCTGCCGTGGGCGGATTTTTCAAGGCAGAACAACCCGACGCAGTCATTTTCGCCGCGGCCAAAGTCGGTGGCATCCACGCCAACGCGACTTACCCCGCCAACTTCGCCTACGACAACGTCATGATGGCGGCCAACGCGATCCACGCGGCTTACGAAAGTGGCGTGCAGCGATTCCTTTTCTTGGGCAGCACCTGCATCTACCCACGGATGGCACCGCAACCGATCGAAGAAGACTCCCTTCTCACCAGCCCGCTGGAGCAGACCAACGAAGCCTACGCCCTGGCCAAAATCATGGGGCTGAAGCTGTGCCAGTACTACCGCCAGCAACACGGCGTTCTGTTCCACAGCGCCATGCCAACCAACTTGTACGGCCCCGGCGACAACTACCACCCGGATAACTCGCATGTGATCCCAGGTCTGATTCGTCGCTTCGACGCCGCCGCGCGAGAAAACGCTGAATCCGTCACCGTATGGGGCAGCGGCAAACCGCGCCGCGAGTTCCTGCACGTGGATGATCTCGCCGCCGCCGTTGACCACTTGCTTCAGCTTTCGGATCCACCGGACTGGGTGAACGTCGGCACCGGAGTCGACCTGACCATCGCCGAATTGGCTCAGAAGATCGCACAAGCCACCGGATTTGAAGGCGAAATTGTCCAAGACGCCAGCAAGCCCGATGGCACCCCGGTTAAATGCACCGACATCTCAAGAATCCGAGGAACCGGTTGGCAACCCACGATCCAACTCGACGACGGCCTCACCCAAACCGTCGCCGACTACCGCGAACGATCCCAATCCGGAGCCGTCCGTTCGGTCTAGCCTGCCCCGTAGCCGAATTCGCCAGAATTCGGAATCTGCACAAACCTGTTACACCCCACCGCGTCACGGATTGTCGACTTTGCCGTAGGTTGGCCACTCTTGGCCGACCTCCAAGCCCGACGGGCAAGAGTGCCCATCCTACGTGCATCGAACCCACACTGGCAATAATTGAACGACGCCCAACAAGTCGTCCCTCATTTACAATCCGCCGCGTAAGCCCCGCATTACCTCTGATCCCGTAGCCGAATTCGTCAAGAATTCGGGCCCCTGAACCTGTGGCCCTGACTCCCTGAGCCCCTTTCACCCAACACCCCATGTCCAAAACAGCACTGATCACCGGCATCACTGGCCAAGACGGCTCCTACCTCACCGACTTGTTGTTGGAAAAGGGCTATCAAGTCCACGGGATCGTTCGCCGCAGCAGCACGTTCAACACCGACCGGATTGATCACGTCTACCAAGACCCCCACGAGTCCACCAATCTGCACCTGCACTATGGTGACCTGACCGATGGCCAGAACATGACCAACTTGGTCTTGGACATCCAGCCAGACGAAATCTACAACCTCGGTGCACAATCTCACGTTCGCGTTTCTTTTGACTCGCCCGTCTACACGGTCCAAACCGTTGGCCTCGGTTCGCTGAACGTGCTCGAAGCCGCGCGTCAACTGAACAAACAAAAACCGACTCGCGTCTACCAAGCCAGCAGCAGTGAAATGTTCGGCGATGTGATTGAGACCCCGCAAACCGAAACGACACCGTTTCAACCACAAAGTCCTTATGCCTGTGCCAAGGTGTATGCCTTTCACCAAACGGTGAACTACCGGCACGCTTATGACTTGTTCGCCAGCAACGGCATCCTATTCAACCACGAATCACCACGCCGTGGCGAAACCTTCGTGACTCGCAAGATCACGCGTGCCGCCACACGCATCAAGCTCGGACTACAAGACAAACTGTATCTCGGAAACCTCGATGCCAAACGTGACTGGGGCTATGCCAAGGACTACGTCGAAGGCATGTGGCGAATTCTTCAGCACAGCGAACCAGACGACTTCGTGCTGGCCACCGGCGAGACACAAACTATTCGTCAGTTCCTCGACTACACGTTCGAAGCCCTCGAACTCGATTGGAACGACTACGTCGAGATCGACCCACGGTATTTCCGTCCAACGGAAGTCGACTTACTTCTCGGCGACTACTCCAAAGCCAAAGCCAAACTGGGCTGGGAACCAGCCACGAGTTGCAAACAACTCGCCGAACTGATGGTCGAGCACGACCTCGAACTCGCCAAAAACGAGTTCGCCCAAAAGTCGCTCTCATAACAATTCCTTAATGTAGCCGGATTCGTCAAGAATCCGGACGTCCAAAAACGCCTACATCTCGCCCCACCGAGCCAGCGCATCCCACCTCGTAGTCGAATTCGCCAGCCCGGAACGTTCCCCCATTCGTAGCTGGATTCGTCAAGAATCCGGATCCATAACAACGCTCGAAACAAGACTCCCCCGACGCAACTAACCCAATCGAGCGAATTCCCGCTCCGCCGCAGCATTCATCGCCGGATGTGCGTCGCAGACCCTCCTAAATTCCGCCTACTAACAGACCTTTCGGCTGCCCGCGGCAAGCCCAGAGCCAACCCCACTTTTCTGTCCGCATAAAAACACTCTTCTCTTCATGCCAACAGACTTCCTTTCAAGGATTCAAGATCAGAGCGCCACGGTCGGTGTTGTCGGACTCGGATACGTCGGCCTCCCACTGGCGCTCGCCTATGCCGCCGGAGGATTCAAAACCGTCGGTTTTGACATCGACGACAAAAAAACCACCGCAATCAACGCGGGCAACAGCTATATAAAACACATCGACGCCGCGTCGATCGCATCGGCCGTTCATTCAGGAAAACTCGCCGCCACGACCGACTTCAGCCAACTCCGAGAAGTCGACGCCATCATCCTTTGCGTCCCAACGCCGCTCGACGAACACTTCGAACCCGACCTGTCTTACGTCGTCGGCACCATCGAATCGATCCTCCCGCACCTCCGCTCAGGGCAAACCATCAGCCTCGAAAGCACCACCTACCCCGGCACCACCAACGAAGAACTCGTCAGCCGCATTGAAGCCGCGGGGCACACCGTTGGATCCGACATTCACGTCGTCTACTCGCCCGAACGAGAAGATCCCGGCAACCCTGAGTTCGCAGCGACCAACATCCCGAAAGTCGTCGGTGGTCACACGCCCGCCTGTTTAGAAGCCGGCAAAGCACTTTACGGCAGCGTCTTCGACCAAGTCGTCCCCGTCAGCAGCACACAAGTTGCCGAGCTGACCAAACTGCTCGAAAACATCTACCGCAGCGTCAACATCGGCTTGGTGAACGAACTCAAGCTGGTCGCGGACCAGATGAACATTGACATCTGGGAAGTTATCCAAGCCGCCAGCACCAAACCTTTTGGATTCAAAGCGTTCTACCCCGGCCCTGGACTGGGCGGTCACTGCATCCCGATCGACCCGTTCTACCTGACCTGGAAAGCACGCGAGTATGGCGTCCATACCCGGTTCATCGAGCTGGCCGGCGAAATCAATCGAGCCATGCCCACGCACATCGTCCGTCGATGTGCGGACGCCCTCAACCAACACAAAAAGCCACTCAACGGCAGCAAAATTCTTCTCATCGGCTTGGCCTACAAACCCAACGTCGACGACGATCGAGAATCACCCTCGTACGAACTATTGGACCGACTGACCGACCAAGGTGCCGAGGTCGACTACCACGATCCTTATGTTCCCGTCATTCGCCCATCGCGTGAGCATTCCCACTGGGCCGGTAAACCCAGCGTCGAGTGGAACCAAGCCACCATCGAAACTTATGACCTCGTGCTCATTTCCACCTGGCACGACAGCCTCAACATAGAAGAACTGGCAACTTGGTCTCAACAAATTGTCGACACCAGAAACGCCTCCGCCACCTTGCCGCCAGAACTCAAAACCAAAGTCCTCAAGGCCTGACCAAATGTAGAACAGTTGTCCCCAACTGTCCCCCCAAACCCGTAGCCGAATTCGTCAAGAATTCGGAAGCACCTGAACCAACAAAGCCAAGTCACAACCTGTCCGCAAAACGTAGGTTGGCCACTCTTGGCCGACCTCCAAGTCCCGACGGGCAAGAGTGCCCATCCTACAAATGGTCAAACACCGCTGACGACAATCCCGACCCGCAATCCCGCACCTCCAGAGTAGAACAGTTGTCCCCAACTGTTCCCCAAACCCGTCGCCAATCTCACCCAGAATTCCGCCCCCTCAATCGAATCCATCCAGCATTCCCTCGCGACTCCCATTACTGAGTCCCTGTGGCCCTGCCCCCCTTTCCCCTCCCCATGCCCACCGCCCTTCTCACCGGCATCACCGGCCAAGATGGCTCGTACCTCACCGAGCAACTGCTCGAAAAAGGCTACACCGTTCACGGGCTCGTCCGTCGGACCAGCAACACCGTCCGCTCGCGTCTCGACCCGTTGTTCCACAACAAAGACGTCTACAACAAACGGCTCTTCCTTCACTACGCGGACCTCGACGACACCACCACGATCCGACGAGTCCTCATCAAGACACAACCCGACGAGCTGTATCACCTCGCCGGCCAAAGCCACGTCGGCGCCAGCTTCGAGATCCCCGAGTCGACTTGCCAATTCACAGGAATGGGCACTCTGAAGATTCTCGAGATCTTGCGTGACCTCGAAAAGCAACCTCGGTTCCTACACATCAGCAGCAGCGAAATCTTCGGCCGCCCCGACGAATCACCACAAAACGAATGCACCCCCATGCGACCGGTCACGCCCTACGGCGTCGCCAAAACCTTCGCCACACAAATGGTGCAGCTCTACCGGGAATCGTTCGGTTTGTTCGCCTGCAATGCCATCTGCTTCAACCACGAATCACCTCGACGCGGTGAATCGTTCGTCACCCGCAAAATCACCAAAGCCGCTGCGGGAATCTCTTTGGGTCTTCAAGACGAAATCGTCCTCGGATCGCTCGACGCCAAAAGAGACTGGGGAAGTGCGCCCGAATACACCGCCGCCATGCACTTGATGCTCCAGCAAGACACCCCGGACGACTACGTCCTGGCCACCGGCCAGCCGCACAGCATCGAAGATTTCCTCGAAGCCGCCTTTCAAAGCGTTCGCCTCGACTACCGGGACTACCTCCGCCAAGACCCCAAGTACATGCGTCCCGCCGAGGTCACCCGCCTCGTCGGCGACTCCACCCACGCCCAAAACCAACTCGGCTGGTCGCCAACAACCACCGCCCTCGACCTCGCCCAACAGATGACCACTGCCGACGTTGCATCGCTCAAGCGAGTGGCTTCTAGCAACTAGCCAGTTCCGTAGCCGGATTCGCCAAGAATTCGGGACTCTCCGTCATCCGTAGCTGGATTCGTCAAGAATCCGGAAGCACCTGAACCAACGTCGCCAAGTCACGCCTTGCGAAAATCACCGTAGGTTGGCCACTCTTGACCGACATACACGACCTGACGGGCAAGAGTGCCCATCCTACAGACGTTCGAACATCGCTAACGACCACCCGGCCAGCACGGATCTACTAGCCCTAATCGCTGAAGCGATTGGCTTCTAGCAACTAGCAACTAGCTTCATCACCCCGTAGCTGGATTCGTTAAGAATCCGGATCTCACACACCCTAGACACCCCACTCCGCAGCGTCAGCAAACCCCACGTGTATCCGGATTCGCCAGAATCCGGACCACCACCCGCCGCCATCAACACCTCCGCCGCTCCTCACTACTCCCCTGATTCCCCGTGACGCTTTCAACTCCCCGCCGCCTTCTCATCACCGGCGGCGCCGGCTTCATCGGCAGCAACCTCGTTCGCATGGCTCTCGCCGACGGCCACCAGGTCCTCAACGTCGACGCCCTCACTTACGCCGGCAACCTCGCATCGCTCTCTGACGTCGAATCCAATCCCAACTACCGCTTCGCCCAAGTCGACATCACCGACGCGACCGCTGTCGACCACACCATTGCCGACTATAAACCCGATGCCATCATGCACCTGGCTGCCGAGAGCCACGTCGATCGCAGCATCGACGGCCCCGGTCAGTTCATCCAAACCAACGTCATCGGCACGTTCAACCTGCTGCAGTCCAGCCTCAAACACTACCGCTCACTCGAGGGCGATGCCAAAGACCGGTTCCGTTTCCTGCACGTCTCCACCGACGAAGTCTACGGCAGCCTCGGCGACAAAGGGCTGTTCACCGAAACCACACCCTACGATCCCCACTCGCCGTACTCTGCCAGCAAAGCCTCCTCCGACCACCTCGCACGAGCCTGGCGAGACACCTACGGGTTGCCCGTCATGGTCACCAACTGCAGCAACAACTACGGGCCCTACCAATTCCCCGAGAAGCTCATCCCAGTTGTCATCCTCAAATGCCTCCGCGGCGAGCCCATTCCCGTCTACGGCAAAGGCGAAAACATCCGCGACTGGCTCTACGTCGAAGACCATTGCCGAGCCTTGCTGACGGTCATTGAAAAAGGCACCCCCGGCGAGACCTACAACATCGGCGGCAACAACGAACAGAGAAACATCGATCTCGTCCACCTCCTATGTCAAATCATGGACGAGCTTTGCCCAAGGGAAAAGAGCAGCGATTCACGAGCTACGAGCAGCGAGAAAGAAAACGACTCGCAACTCGCCACTCGCCACTCGCAACTCATCACCTTCGTCACCGACCGCCCCGGCCACGACCTCCGTTACGCCATCGACGCGTCAAAAATCGAACACGAACTCGGTTGGGAACCCTCCGAAAACTTTGAATCCGGCTTCCGCAAAACCGTCCAGTGGTACCTCGACAACCAACCCTGGTGGCAAAACATCCTCTCCGGCGACTACCAACTCGATCGCCTAGGAACGTCCTAGCTCCTAGCTCCTAGCTCCTAGCCCTCAGCCCTCAGCCCTCAGCCCTCATGATTCTCCTCCTCGGCGGTACCGGATACGTCGGCAATGCTTTTCAGCAATTGCTGACGCGAAACGATCTGCCCTACCGGTCAGTCTCTCGGTCAGAGTGCAATTACGCTGACGCGAAAGCCCTGGCACGCTTGATCGACGAAACCAAACCGCACTTCCTAATCAACGCGGCCGGCTACACCGGCAAACCCAACGTCGACGCTTGCGAAGTCCACAAGGCGGACTGCCTCGACGGCAACGCCATCTTGCCGGGCACGATTCGAAAGGCTTGCGAAGATGCCAACTTACCTTGGGGACATGTCTCATCCGGTTGCATCTACACGGGCCGTCGGCACGATGGCGCTGGCTTCACGGAAGACGACACGCCCAACTTCAGCTTCCGCACCAACAACTGCAGTTGGTACTCAGGCTGCAAAGCCCTCGGAGAAGAGATTCTTGCCGATTCGCGGCAAACCTATATCTGGCGACTGCGGATCCCTTTCGATCATCGCGACTCCCCCCGCAACTACCTGTCCAAGCTGGTTCGCTACGAACGTCTGCTGCAAGCCGAGAACTCCATCTCACACCTGGGCGATTTCGTGAAGGCTTGCTTGTCCTGCTGGCAGCAACGCGTCCCGTTCGGAACCTACAACGTCACCAACACCGGACATGTCACAACAAAGCAAGTCACAGAGCTGATTCAGAAACACCTGCTACCGGAAAAGAGCTACGACTTCTTCGCGAGCGAATCCGAATTCATGCAACTCGCGGCCAAAACCCCGCGGTCCAACTGTGTCATGGACAACAGCAAACTGATCGCCGCCGGTGTCCCAATGCGAGACGTCGAAGACGCAATCACCCAATCGCTGGAAGAGTGGCGGGTTGCGAGCAACGAGTAGCGAGCACAGAGAAACCAGACTGAACCAACCCCAATCACGACTCCACTCGCCTGAAACTCCCCTCGCCCCGCTTCGGGGAGAGGGGGCGGGGGAGAGGGGACCAGGGAATCCACCAGCCACCAGCTACCAGCCACTCGAAAATGCCTTTCGCCACTTCCAACCAACAACCAACCGCAATTTCATCGCGAAAAGGCATCATCCTTGCCGGCGGCTCTGGAACCCGTCTTCACCCAATCACACGCGCCGTCAGCAAGCAACTGCTGCCGATTTACGACAAACCGATGGTCTACTACCCGCTCAGCACATTGATGCTGGCCGGGATCCACGACATCCTGCTGATCTCCACCCCGCACGACCTGCCGCAATTCGAACGACTACTTGGTGACGGGACCCAATGGGGAATCAACCTGACTTACGCCGAACAGCCGAAACCTGAGGGCCTCGCTCAAGCCTTCATTATCGGTGCCGAATTTGTTGGCAATGATCCCGTCGCCTTGGTCCTCGGTGACAACATTTTCTACGGCCAAGGCTTCCGCAAAACGCTCGAAAACGCAACGAGTAAGCCCAGCGGCGCGACGGTGTTCGGCTACCAAGTCACCGATCCGGAGCGTTACGGCGTGGTCGCCTTTGATGAGAACGGCACCGTCACAAGCATCGAGGAAAAGCCGGCGAAGCCGCAATCCAACTACGCGGTCCCCGGGCTGTACTTCTACGACAATGATGTCATTGAGATCGCCGCCAACCTAAAACCTTCCGCTCGTGGTGAACTGGAAATCACTTCGGTCAACGAACACTATCTCCAACGCGGCGACCTCTCCGTCGAACTCTTCTCTCGTGGTTTCGCTTGGCTCGACACAGGCACGAAAGACAGCCTGCTGGACGCATGCAACTTCGTCGCCGCGGTCGAAAAACGCCAAGGTCTGAAGATCGCGTGTCTCGAAGAAATCGCGTACGAACAAGAATTCATTGACCGCTCGCGCCTCATCGATCTCGCTGAATCCTACAACAACGACTACGGCGACTATTTGCGAAGAGTCGCAAACGGTAGCAACTAGCAACTAGCAACTAGCAACTAGCAACTAGCAACTAGCAACTAGCAACTAGCAACTAGCAACTAGCAACTAGCAACTAGCAACTAGCAACTAGCAACTAGCCTCTCGCCTCTCGCCTCTCGCCTCTCGCCTCTCGCCTCTCGCCTCTCGCCTCTCGCCTCTCGCCTCTCGATGCTTTTCTCCCAAATCACGTCCGACCTGCGACAATCCCCCAAGACTTGGCTCGTCACCGGCGTCGCCGGGTTCATCGGATCCAATTTGTTGGAAACGCTGCTCAAGCTCGACCAAAACGTGATCGGGTTAGACAACTTCGCCACCGGGCACCGGCACAACCTGGACCAAGTCCAACAACTGGTCTCGTCTGACCAATGGACGCGATTCCGATTCATGGAAGGCGACATCCGAGAACTGGGTGATTGCCAAACGGCCGTCGCCGGCGTCGATCACGTGCTGCATCAAGCCGCGTTGGGCTCAGTACCACGATCGATCAACGATCCGATCACCAGCAATGACACCAACGTCAGCGGCTTCCTCAACATGCTGACGGCGGCGCGAGATGCGGGCGTTACCAGTTTCACCTACGCCGCCTCCAGCTCCACCTACGGCGACCACGAAGCACTGCCCAAACAAGAAGACATCATCGGCAATCCCTTGTCTCCTTACGCGGTGACCAAGTATGTGAACGAGCTGTACGCCGACGTCTTTGCTCGTTGTTACGACTTCCACGCGATCGGTTTACGATATTTCAACGTTTTCGGCCCACGCCAGGATCCAAATGGAGCCTACGCGGCGGTCATCCCCAAATGGATCGACGCGGTGCTGGGCGGGCGAGACATCACTATCAACGGCGATGGCGAGACCAGCCGAGATTTCTGCTACGTCGACAATGCCGTGCAAGCGAACGTTCTCGCAGCCACGTCCGAGGCCTCAGCCCGCAATGCCGTGTACAACGTTGCCAAAGGCGACCGCACAACGCTGAACCAACTGGCCCGCCGCATCATCGAAGAGCTGAAAACACTCGGACACGATGTCACCACCACCATCTCCCACGGTGAATTCCGTCCCGGCGACGTCCGCCACAGCCAAGCCGACATCAGCAAAATTACCGGAGCACTTGGCTACGCTCCTCAGCACGACGTGAATCAAGGCCTAGAAATCACATGTCGCTGGTTTGCCCAACAATTTGTTGACGCAAGCTAATATCCACGCAGGCGAGTCTTCGTCACACAAATTCGCAGGACGAAGAGACAACTGATAAACTGCGAATCCAGACCGTTGCCGCATCACCCGTCCGCTCCGATGGTCTGCTCGCAACTCGTCTTTCGCCGTTCCTTTCACATGACCAACACGCTTCATCTAACGCTAAGTGAATACGATACGATGGTCAGGCTTGGGGCCTTTGATCACGTTGACCGAAAGGTCGAGCTGATTCGTGGAGAACTCGTCGAGATGAATCCGGCCGGTCCGCTGCATGATTACTTGATAACCTACTTGAACAACTGGTCGGTGCGTCATACCGATCCATCTCAAACACTCGTCACATCACAAACCGGCTTGGATTTGCCTGAGCAAACCAGTCGCCCTGAACCGGATCTGATGTGGCTCCGCAATGCCAGCTACCGTGCTAGTCATCCAAACGCTAGGGACGTGCAATTGGCGATGGAGGTTGCGTACACCAGTCTCGGGTATGACCTGGAGAATAAACGCATCCTTTACGCAACAGCCGGGATCATCGAATACTGGATTGTCGATGCCATGGCGAAGTGCATCCATGTGTTCCGAGATTCGGACGGGGGCGACTACCAAACTCGATTTGTTGTGACCTCCCGAGATGAATCGCTCAGCCCACTCATCGCCCTCGACGCCAAGCTCAACCTGCAAGACCTTTTCGAAGGCAACTAGCAACTAGCAACTAGCAACTAGCCTCTCGCAAACATTGATTCACCCAACTTCCGACTGCCAATCGAAGAGAATCGGTCACGGCACCCGAATCTGGCAGTTCACCGTTGTTTTGCATGACGCAAAGATCGGACGTGACTGCAACATTTGCTCTCACTGTTTCATCGAAAATAATGTAGTGATTGGGGACCGTGTTACAGTGAAATGCGGCGTCCAATTATGGGACGGCCTGCGGGTGGAAGATGACGTTTTCATCGGTCCCAACGTGACATTCACCAACGACAAGCACCCAATGAGCCGTTCCGCTGAATGGATGTGCTTGCAAACGCTCGTGGAATCAGGAGCGTCGATTGGTGCAAATGCGACAATCCTTCCAGGAATCACGATTGGGAAAGACGCAGTGGTGGGCGCCGGAAGTGTGGTAACGAAAGATGTTCCTTCGGGGGCAACCGTCGTCGGTAACCCAGCCCGCCCAATACGGTCCATAAACAGCGAAGCTTAGCGAATGTCGCTTTCCAATTGCAAGCTGATTGATCTCCCCAAGATAACCGACCATCGGGGTAACCTCACCTTCGTCGAGGGCGGTTCGCACATCCCATTTGACATCGCTCGGGTTTACTACCTGTACGACGTGCCGGGCGGCGCCGAGCGAGGCGGTCATGCACACAAGGATTTGCACCAATTAATCGTCGCGATGTCGGGAAGTTTCGACATTGTTCTCGATGATGGTGTCAACAAGAAACGATTCCATCTAAATCGTTCGTACTTCGGATTGTACGTCGGCCCCATGATCTGGCGTGAGATGGACAATTTTTCGTCCGGCTGCGTCTGCATGGTGCTGGCTTCCAATCGCTATGACGAATCCGACTACTACCGGGACTACAGCGATTTTAAGAAAGCGGCGGAAAACAACAAGCAATGAGAGTACCTTTCCTAGAGTTGAAACCAGCCTATCTCGAATTGAAAGAAGAGTTCGATGCGGCCTACCACCGCGTCATGGATTCGGGGTGGTACCTGCTAGGAGAGGAACTCTCTTCGCTCGAAGCGGAATACGCGTCATATTGTGAAACCGATCACTGCGTGGGGGTCGGCAGCGGCCTTGATGCCTTGACGCTGGCGCTCCGCGCGTACGGCATCGGACCCGGTGATGAAGTGATCGTTCCATCGCACACATTCATCGCGACTTGGCTGTCCGTCACCCATTGTGGGGCCACCCCCGTTCCGGTCGAACCCCGCCTTGATACTTACAACATTGACGTGGAGAAAATCGAGGCCGCGATCACACCGCGGACCAAAGCCATCGTTCCAGTGCATCTGTATGGCCAGCCCGCTGACATGGATCCGGTGATGGAAATTGCCGACAGACATGATCTGGTCGTCATCGAGGACGCAGCACAAGCTCAGGGGGCCCGGTACAAGGGGCGCCGTGTGGGATCACTGGGGCACGCCGCCGCGCACAGCTTTTACCCCGGCAAAAACTTGGGTGCCTTTGGTGATGGCGGTGCCGTTACCACCGGCGATCAACGGATTGCGAACCGCGTACGATCGTTACGAAACTATGGCAGTGTCAAAAAATACCACCACAACGAAATCGGCTTCAATTCCCGACTGGACGAACTGCAGGCCGCCTTCCTCCGCGTCCGCTTGCGGCACCTAGATACCTGGAACCAGCGTCGCCGCGACCTCGCCGCCACGTACCTATCCGAACTCTCGCCACTCGCGACTCGCCACTCGATTCTAATTCCCACCGTCCCCGATTGGGCCGCCCCCGCCTGGCACCTCTTTGTCATCCAAATCGAGACTCGGGACCAATTGCAAGAAGAGCTGAAGCAAAAAGACATTGGCACCTTGGTGCACTACCCGATTCCCAACCATCATTCGAAGGCATACGAGCCCTACCGAGAACTCTCACTACCGATTGCGGAAGGACTCGCAAGCAAAGTCTTGAGCCTACCGATGTCCCCGTCAATGGACCTCGACTCTGCCAAAACGGTCGTGCACACACTGACAGCGAGCAAACGCAACACAAACGATGGTTAATAACGAAACACAACGCTTTCTTGTCCACATCGGCCTACCTAAAACGGCGACCACTGCGGTTCAACGCTACATCCTTCAAGTCCTACCAACCGACAAATTCAACTTCATCGGAACGCGACAGCCACGCAATGCGAATTGCTCGCCGCTCTACCAGCAGCTGATGAAAGCGATAGAGTGTGAAACAGGGGAATTCGACCAACGCGTGCCTGAAGTCAAAGAAGCACTTGCAAAATTGCCAACCGACGTTTTGCACATCCTATCCGACGAGATGGTGACGGTTGACACGAAGGTCCCCTGGCAAACAAAGCTCAGCCGCCTCGCAACGATCATGGAAGGGACGCAGTGCCGCCTGCTCGTCACGGTGCGTGACCCAAGCAAAGCGGCCTTCTCACTCTATGTAGAACTCTATCGATCCATACAGCAACAGCCCCCCTGCTTCGATGACTTTCTTCAATCGAACCAAGCTGCTATCTACGACTACAGCGTACTTTTCACCACTTTAGAAAAGCTTTTCCGTGGCAACTGGTGCTTCATCCCATTCGAGTCAGTGAAGCAAGGGCGGGACTTCCTTCACAGCTTCGAGAACCTTCTCGATTGTAAGGTTCCTCTGCAAGGCTTGCCGAAAACAAACGACAAATCGCGTTCCGGCGACGGAATCAAAATCGCCCCACTCGCCCTGGAAGCCTGGCTAGGAAAAGCGATTCAAAAAACCCAAATCTTTCCTGCCAAATTCACGCTTCGCATTTTGCGTCGCCTACTCCTGACGCTCCCACTTCCAATCGACCGCACCCCCATACCGGGGACAAGTTGCGTCATTCCATTTCCGGATTGGGCGCTCTGCGAAGAAAGATACCAAGAGTCCAACCATTGGCTTCAACAGGAAGATTGGCTTCCAATGAATGCAACTCAGCAAATCAGCGACCGCCCTGTCGCGGCAAACAAACATTGACGTCGACTACGAACAACCACAGCATTGAAGTCGCCGCCCCAGCGGAAAGCAACACCTATGCAACGGCAGTTCGATCTACTTCGATAGTTGGTGGGGCTCAGGCCATCAATATGCTCATCGGCCTAATAAGGACGAAGGCAGTCGCGGTGCTAATTGGGCCCACCGGCGTGGGTCTACTAGGCATTTACCAAACGGTGACGAGCATGACGTTAACTTTGGCCGGTCTTGGCATCCAAACAAGCGGAGTCCGGGAGATTGCGAAGGACTTTGGAACCGGAGAAGAAGAAAGCATTGGGAGAACGGTGCGAACGCTCCGGCGTGTGTGCTGGCTGACTGGCTTCGCCGGGATGCTACTGCTCGCCGGACTCGCACCTTGGATCAGTGAAGTCAGCTTCGGCACCCGTGACTACACATGGTCAATCGTGGCGGTATCATGCACCATCCTTCTCGGCAATATAACTGCGGGCCAGAGCGCGATTATCCAGGGAACGAGAAGGATTGGCGACCTCGCACGCATCAACGTGATCGGAGCTTTAATTGGAACCATCACCGCTGTCGCGTTCTATTACTGCTTGGGCATAGAAGGAATCGTCCCAGCGTTGATCACGATGTCTGTCATTTCTCTAGTCATCTCTAGCTACTTCGCACAGAAGATCCCAATTGCAGCCCTTCTACCGAAATGGCGGGAAACATGGGATCAATCAAAGTCGCTGGTCCGTTTTGGACTAGCAATGGTCTACACAGGCGTAATCAGTTCTCTAGTCGCCTATTTCACACGGGTACTAATTATTCAGGAACTCGATCTCGCCTCAGTCGGGATATACACCGCTGCATTCACATTGTCTGGCATGTTTGTCAACTTTGTCCTCCAAGCGATGGGCGCGGACTACTATCCGCGACTGACGGCCGAAGCCTCCGATCCAGGCCGCATGACACAGATCATAAACGAACAGACTGAAATTGGTGCGATTCTCGCGTTCCCTGGACTGTTGGCAACGCTAGCGTTCGCGCCGCTAATAATCTCGATATTCTATTCGGCAGAATTTGCTGAATCGGCATCGATGTTAAAATGGTTCGCCATTGGCTGCATCATTCGAGTCTTTCAATGGCCGCTCGGTTTTGCCTTGCTGGCACTCGGCAAAGGGGCTGCGTTCGCACAATTACAGTCAGTACTGCATGGACTGCACCTTGCGTTCATCTGGTTTTTCCTTCGATCCTTCGGAATCACGGGAGTAAGCATTGCTTTTGCCATGATGTACATATGCGGATTTACTATCGTTCTCTGCGTGGTAAAACGAGCAATTTATTTTAAGTGGTCTGCCAATGTAAAACGCCAGATTACTTGGATGCTTCCAGTCGCTGCTGCGGTGCTTGCACTAACAACATGGTTGCCAAAGTATCTCCACCTGCCTCTTGCTACAGGAGTGACAGTCGTGAGTTCTGCTGTCTGTGTTCGCGAACTATGTAGGTGTGTGGGCCCCAACCATCGCATAACAAAATTCGTACAACGACTGCCGGGCTGTGCCTGGTTGCTGCCAAGAGCAGTTTGACTTGTTTTTCAAACGAACTGGACCTTCAAGCGGCCAAGATTTACACTGCCGCATTCACACTGTCCGGCATGTTTGTCCAGTTCGTGCTGCAAGCGATAGAAACGGAGATTTGCGCAAGGCTGACCGCCTTGTCCGACGATTACGCCGCGATGCGACAACGAATCAATGAACAAACCGAGGTGGGCCTGTTCCCACGGCGATCGCATCAAGATCTTGAGGAAGTATTCGGTTGCCAGTTGTCTTGGTGAAGGGCGATTGCGAAAGATTGAGCAATCTCGTTTGAATCATGCCCTGCTATGGAGACGGCAATGTTCTCGCAAATCGATGTGTTTCATGACTGCTTCGAACAAATTGACGACCCTCGGGTTGCCGGTCAAACGACTCATCCACTCCACTCTATTTTATTGCTCGTCGTTGCAGCGATGATTGCCGATGCTGACGACCCCGAGGAGATCGAAGACTTTCGAAAGGAACGCATCGACTGGCTGTCGCGGTTTGCTGATTTCTCCAACGGCATTCCGTCGCACGACACGATCGGCAGGGTGATGTCGATGATCGATCCGAAACAGTTTCAGCAGGCTTTGATCGATTGGCACACCGGACTGATCGAAGCCTATCAAAACGCCGAGCAATCAGCCTCAAACAACAACGGCCCGATTCACGTCGCCATCGACGGCAAGACGTCGCGAGGCTCCTACACCACCGCCGACAAATCCGATGCATTGCATTTTGTTTCGGCGTGGGCAACCAAGCATGGTATCACGCTCGGCCAGACTGAGGTCGCTTCCAAGAGCAACGAAATCACAGAGATCGACAGAGTGTGATCACGCTTGACGCGATCGGTGCCCAAAAAAGCGATTGCCGCGAAGATTATCCAAGGCGGTGGCGATTACATCTTCGCAATCAAAGACAACCATCCAAAACTTGCCACAGCGATTCGCAAACACTTTGAGCTCGTTCACGAAGAAGGTCTGAAAAAGCACCGAGTCAAGTCAAAGCAAACTGTCGACCATCGTGGTCGTCGTCGCGAGGAGCGTTTCTACGCGGTGTGTTCGATTCCTGAGTCTCTTCGGTCTCAGGCGAAGCACTGGGCAGGTGCCAAGAGTATTCGGCAGGCGATCACTCAGATTGAGGAAGCAGGCCAGTGCCGTGTGGAGGTTTGACACTTCCTGCTGACTGGTGATCCGACAGTCGGCCTGCTCGCAAACAGCGTTCGCGGTCACTGGCAAATCGAGTCGATGCATCGGGTACTGGATGTCGTGTTCCACGACGACGACAGTCGCATTCGGACACGTAACGCGACGGACAATTTTACGTTCATTCGCCGGTTCATTCTCTCGCTATTGAAGCAGGACACTTCGAATCACAGCCTGAAGCGAAAGCGAAAACTGGCAGGCTGAAACGTTGATTTTCACGAAACGCTCCTGTTTTTAAACTTCATCTGATGCGATCGCCGTGGGCCTGTTCCTAGCGTTCCCTGGTCTGCTCGCCATCCTCGCCTTGGCACCATGGGCTATTAGACTTTCTACACTGCCGAATCTCCCCCCCGCGGTGGAGATGTTGAAATGGTTTGTCGTCGGTTGCATGGACCGCGTTCTGTCCTGGCCGCTGGGATTTAGCTTGCTGGCCACGGGCAAGGCAAACTCTTCGCATCAACCGAAACAATTTGCTCACGGCTTTCACGTAGGAATCGTTCTACTGCTCATTCAGCGGGTCGGCCTAAACGGGGCCGCAACCGCTTTCGCGTTGCTCTATTTTGCACACACCGCTGGGATGCTTGCCATTACCAAACTGACCATCGACTTCCGCTGGTCCCGAGCCGTGCTCATCCAAATCGCCTGGATGACTCCGCTGGCTCTTGCCGTTTTCTTTCTGAGAAGGTGTTTTAAAATGCCATTTTTCGTTTGGCGAGTCGTCGGCTCATCAGGTCAATCATTGCGATGTAAATGACAGTCTCGGATGTTTCGGTTAGGCGTTCGTAGTCTTTGGAGAGCCTGCGATGTCGATTCATCCAGGCAAAGGTGCGTTCGACAATCCAACGCTTCGGTAGAACAACAAAGCCTTTTGCATGGACCGGCCGTAGAACGGTTTGAAGTAGAAGACGGCAAGCGGTCTGCACCCAATCGGGTATTCCGCATTTGCCGTAGGCGCTGTCTGCAAAGACAACCTTGAGTCGGCCATACTTGTCTTTGATCCTGTGTAGCACAAAGTGGGCTCCTTCGTAGTCCTGAAAGTCCGCTGCATGCACAACAACGACCAGCAGCAACCCCAGCGTGTCGACCGCAATGTGGCGTTTGCGACCGGTGATTTTCTTTCCCGCATCGTAGCTTCGCTGTTCACCGCCCTCCGCCGTTTTCACCGATTGGCTATCAATGATTGCGACCGTTGGAGTTGGTTTCTTTCCTTCGGATTTCCGTACTGATTCCCGCAGTCGATCGTGAATGCGCTGCCATGTTCCATCCATCCGCCAGCGGCGAAAGACACCATACACCGTGCTCCAATTCGGAAAGTCGAAGGGCAGATACCGCCATTGGCATCCCGTTCGGTTCCAATAGAGAATAGCATTGATGACGGCCCGTCGATCGATTGGCTTGCGCCCAAATTTTTTCGGCGTTGGTAGCAGTTTCTCGATCAATCGCCATTGTTCGTCCGAAAGATTGCTGGAATATTCCTTGGTCACATTCATCGCTACAGCTCCATCCATGGGAAATGTTTTTGCACCCGGGGCTGTAGCGATTTTTTTACGTCACGGCAATTTCAAAACACGTTCTGAGCCTGATTCTAGGTAACCTTATAGTTGTAGTATTGGGAAGTATCCTGTCGCTAGTCGCTGGGCACATCTGTTTACGACAGCTTTCAATCGGGTGCAGTCGGGCTGGTAGCAGCGATCCGGATGGAATAAGAACCTATCCGAAAACCCCGAGTCTGCTGTAGATGAAGTAGGCAAACGCGAGGTGAAGACCGGCAATGTGATTCTGAACGTTTTTGTCCCATCGAATGAGGATGGCTCGAAAGCGATTGAGCCAACCACGAGTTCTTTCAACCACCCACCGCCGAGGACGCTCGCCGGAGGCTCTGTCCAACTCACGTTTATCTTCTCCTCGGCTGCGGATGTGCGAAGTATAGCCATACACGGATTCGATGAGCTCGCGGACCGCAGTCGAATCATACGCTTTGTCCAAGCACAGATTCTCCAACTGACTGACTTCAGCGGCTGCTCGGTCGACGCAGTCAGCGATGGTCTCCTGGAGCAGTCGTGTGTCGTGAACGTTTGCTCCACCGACTGCCAGGCAAACAGGGATGCCAGAAGCGTCGGTTTGTAGTGATCTTTTCGTCCCCAGTTTGCCGCGATCCGTCGGGTTTTTGCCGGTCTTTTCGCCTCCCAGCGGTGCCTTGGTCATCGCACCATCGATACCCTGCCATTGCCAGTCCAAGCCAATCAACTCGTCATAAACTTTGACCGCAAGATCCCACAGCTCATCGAAGACTCCAAGCTTGGCCCATTGCTGATAGTACGCGTGAGCGGTGCTTGCAGGAGCAAATTCTGGTGGAATCGCGTTCTATTGGCATCCCGTTCGCAGACGATAGAAGATCGCGTCGGCGACTCGACGTAGGTCAGCACGTGGTCGACCACCGTTCGCGCTGACCGGATACGCTGGAAGAACTTGCTCCATTTGCTCCCACAATTCATCTGGCATGCGATAGTTGTCAAAACTCCTTTGCCCATCCATGGCGGGCCCTCCTTGGGTTTGAGTACCTGTGAAACACCAACTCAAGGATGGTCCGCTCTTTTCATGCCAACTGAGTTTTCGGATAGGTTCTAAGTGCGGGGTTGCTATTGGAGAAAAACGGCGTCCGTGTCCCAATGCGTGTTTTTGGTTAGCAGGCCAAACACCTCACCAGGAACGGACGCCATGAAGAGTTCTACCAGATCTTTGAATTCACTCCAACGACTTTGCAGTGCTCTTGATCCCAAGTTCATCAGCCAACTGCTCGCTGTCATTTGGAGAGTCATCGCAGCGGTACAATCTTTTTTCCACCGCCGAGATCACGCCCGCCAGTACCGATAAGTTTGAGCGACGCCTGGAACGCATCGTTCGTGAACTCGCTCGCCTGGTCATGCAACGAACCATCCAGGAAATCGAATCGATTCACCGCGACCAGACCGTCAGTTCATTCGACCTCGATGGCGAAAGCTACCGTCGCAACCGACGCACCGCCAACACAATTGACACGCGTTTTGGCCCCATCTCGCATGAGCGATGGTACTTTCAAAACACGTAAGTTAGAACGTCCGGCATCGCTCCCCTGGATGTCAGGCTGGGGATCGTCGCGGGACGAATGTCGCCGGCACTCGCGGAGGTGACCGGTCGCTTGGCCGATGACCTTCCCCAGCAAGCCGCCAGGGAAATGCTTGCGGAACGTATCAGCGTGACACCCTCGGTGGAAGCCTACCGCCGAGTCATCGCTGACTTGGCCACGCAAGTTCGATCGGTGCATGACGACGAAGCGACCCGGCAACTGATCGCCTGGATCGACGAGGCTCGTCAAAGCAAAGGGAAACACGACGTTTTACTGCAAGTTGGGCGTGACGGAGTGTTCGTGCAATCGCGTCCGTGTTGGGAAGAAGCGTCCTGTGCAACGATTGCCGTTTACGATCGCAATCGCAAGCGAGTCGGGACGATTTACTTGGGCCAGATGCCTGAGAGCGAACAACCGACGATGACTCGGCGATTGACCGAAGTGATCCAAGGTGTGCTGCGTGGAGCGGGTGCGGAGGCCTTAAGACTTCGCTATGTCACCGACGCCGGCTGTCACCCGCAGGCTTACTACCGCGATGTGCTCTGCAAGATGAAACACCCGATGACCGGTCGACGGTTGAAGTGGACTTGGTGCGTCGATTTCTTTCATGCTTGCGAATACGTTTCGCAGTTGGTCGCTTCGCTCTTCGGCAGCGGAACGGGCAAGGCACACGCTTGGGCGAAGCAACAAAGACACACGCTACGTCACGAGAACAACGGGATCAAAAAGGTGATCGCTCGAGCGGCACAGCAAAAGCGGCGTAGTGGACCCAAAGGGACCAAGAAGGACTTTGACACGGCGTTGAATTACTTAAAGAAGTACAAGGCACACATGGACTATGCGGAACGCAGAAAGAAGGGCGACCCGATCGGCAGCGGAATCAACGAGGCGGGCTGCAAAGTGATTTTCAATCAGCGGTTGAAGCGATCCGGCATGCGATGGCATTGCGTCACAGGGCAGTACATCGTCGATCTCCGGACTGCAAACCGAAGCGGCATTTGGGGCCGGATCTGGAAGCGACTGATCTGTTCCCCAGCCGACCTACCACCGATATCCTATCAATCGACAAACCAAACCGTTTGAAATCCAATGAAATCGCTTGCTACCAGACCGACTGCATCCTTTCAATCCAACTTGAGCCCGAGCATCGGCTGGCAATATTGTTTTCAAGACTTACCATTGTCACGCGATTAGCGGAACGTAACTAACAAATGCGAACAAGCGAAAACATAGATCACAGCCCCGGAACGCAACCATTGGTCACCTTTGCTTTATTTGCGTACAATCAGGAGCAATACATAGAACAGGCTATCGCTGGAGCGTTTGCTCAAACCTACGAAAATCTCGAGATCATATTGTCTGACGACGATTCGTCAGACCGCACCTACCAGATCATGTGCGACGCTGCAAACTCGTACTCCGGTCCACATCGCGTTGTGCTAAACAAGAACCTCCAAAACTCAGGGATCGGGGCTCATGTCAATAGACTAATGGAATTGGCACATGGTGAACTTGTGGTCGTCGCCGCCGGTGACGATATATCACTGCCACAAAGGACAAGTAAAATTGTTGAGTGCTGGATGCAGAACGACCAACGTCCCATGTCTATTCACTCCGCTTGTATCCGCATCGACGCCGATGGAAATACAGTCAACACGAAGCCACCAACTTGGACAGATCGCTGGAGTGACATAGGCTACTTAATCAAGGAACAGCCAACGGTGGAGGGCGCGACCCACGCGTGGGACACAAAAGCCTTTCGTCGCTTTGGTCCTCTGCTGCCCGATATTGTGTATGAAGACAAGGCGATGGCGTTCCGAATGGCGTTGGTTGGGGATGTGAAGTTCATCGAATCGCAACTCGTCAAATACCGCGTCTCAGTAGGAGTTACAAGGGACTACGGGCGAGATGACTTCCGCAGACAAGTATTTGGCCCGAGCGCGGCACGAAGGCTGACAGTTGCAAAGCAAATGGAAATCGATCTCCAAAATTATTGTGACTCACATCCGCTACTTCCTTTCGCAAGAAGGTGCTTAGCATATAGAGAACTTGTATACGCATTCCCTGATTCAAACGCACGACATAAGTCACGTAGGAATGCTCGATCGAAAGGCGTTTCGATTTTCCAGATTGCAAAGCTATACATTTACTTCTACTTTCCGAGATTGTCTGCTCGACTACTATCGCGACGAAAATCCGCCATCTAAATGCAAGATCCTCCTGACCAAAGAACGCTCCAGTCACACCGCAATGTTTTTGTAAGTCGATCTGGAGTCGCGTTAAAATGGCCGATGAGTCTTGTAACTGAATCTGTGTGGCCTAACCATCCTACAGGCCATTTTTACAGATACGCTGTTGCAAAACGTTTTCTCTCGAAGACGAAAAAGTATGGTGGCGATAAAACGTATGCATTCATCCACAATCATTGGTCGCGTGGTTACCACCACTGGGTTGTGGAATCGCTCGTACGGTTGATGCACCTGAACAACGAGCTATCTGATCCGGTGAACATTCTCATCCCAGAAGATTACCCGGTATTTGCTCACCAGAGTCTTGAGTTATTGTGTGGCGAGCATGCAGTCGAACGAATTCCTTCTGGCAAGAATGCAAGAATTCCCAACGCCATAGTTGCTGCAAATCCGGCTTACAAAGTGTTCATTCCGGACACGATTGCGAGGCTCCGAGAATGGGTTTGGCTTGCGGCTCTACCAGAAAATCGCGAGAAGCATCCACATAGGCGAATCTATATCAGTCGTGAATTCGCGCAGATGCGACGCGTCGAGAATGAGCGGCAGGTCCAAGCGGCCATGCGTGCGGCAGGTTTTGAAATTATCCATACCGAGAAACTAAGTTTTTGCGATCAAGTTGTATTATTTTCCGAAACCAAAATCCTAGCGGGAATTCATGGTGCAGGCCTTACGAATTTGGTCTTCATGCGTCCTGGAACACAATTGCTAGAGTTTCGCCGATCACCAATTGCTGGCAAAAAAACTTGGAACCATTGCTTTCGGGATCTTGCAGCCGCTGCAGGCGTGCGACATTCCCTACTTGACTGTGAAGCTGGAACAAATGATGCAAAATGCCTAGCTCGCGCAAATCTTATCGTTCACACTGGCCAACTCGCCGCGTCGCTTCGACGGCTTGAGAGCGATACTTGAAGCCAAACAATGATCAGGCGACTTTCTATAGCAATACTGCACTACACGCAACGTCTTAGAGCCTATCCGGAAACCGATTCAGGTTGTAAGTCGATATTTGAACGGAGGTTGGTCGCCAGCGGGTGCAAGTCTTCGGAGCATCCGTCCGATTGATGCG
>NZ_JAJKFV010000013.1 GCF_020966775.1 Rhodopirellula halodulae
GCCAACGACGCCCTTGCGAATCGGATTCAATTCCCCATGAACAGGGCTTGGTCGGTGGCAAGCACCGACTGGGGTTGCCAGCTTCGCTGGGCAAACCAAAAACGCTGCCTCTTTCGAGGCAGCGTGGATGACTTGTCTGCGATTGGCTCACTCGCCTCAAGCGGTGGGCTCTTTACGGAGTTGCAACCATTCGCTGTGGAAGGTGCCTTCTTTGTCCAAACGCTGATACGTGTGGGCTCCGAAGTAATCGCGTTGGGCTTGCAGCAAGTTGGCTGGCAAACGCTCCAAACGATAACCGTCGTAGTAGCACAAGGCGGTGCTGAAGGCTGGCACAGGAATGCCCATGATGGATGCCACGGCGACCACTTTGCGCCATTTCTCTTGCGCGTTTTCGACGGCGTCTTCGAAGTACTTGTCCAACAACAAGTTTTCCAAGTTGGGATCCGCGTCGAACGCCTCTTTGATGCGATCCAAGAACTGAGCGCGGATGATGCAACCGCCTCGCCACAACAATGCAGCGGCACCGTAGTCCAATCCCCAACCGTGCTCGGCCGAGGCCGCTTGCAACTGCACGAAGCCTTGAGCGTAGGAGACAATCTTCGACGCGTACAACGCTTGGCGAACCGCTTCGACGAACTCGGCGCGATCACCGACCAACGCTTTCGCAGCAGCTTGCATTTCTGGGTTGGACGATTCCGATGGACCGTTCAACACCTTGCTGGCTCGCGTGCGAGCTTCTTTTTGTGCCGACAAACCGCGAGCGAACACGGCGGTGGTCACCAGGGTGCTTGGCACGCCCAGGTCCAGTGCCAGTTGGCTCATCCATTTGCCGGTGCCCTTCGCACCAGCGACGTCCATGATCTGGTCGACCAAGAATCCGTCGCCACCTTGATCGTCTTTGACGCTGAAAATGTCGCGGGTGATCTCGATCAGGTAGCTTTGCAGCTCACCTTTGTTCCAATCGGCGAAAACGTCATACAGTTCGTCGTTGGACAAACCACCCAGCTCGCTGAGCAACTGATAGGCTTCGCAGATCAACTGCATGTCGCCGTATTCGATGCCGTTGTGAACCATTTTGACGTAGTTCCCAGCACCACCGGCACCCAGCCATTCGCAGCAAGGAATGTCGTCGTTTGGGCCGACCTTGGCAGCGATGGACTGGAACATTTCCTTGATGTGTGGCCAAGCTTCCGCACTTCCGCCAGGCATCAACGAAGGCCCTTTCAAGGCTCCCTCTTCACCACCACTGACGCCGCAACCGACGTACAGCAAACCAGCGGCTTCGACTTCTTTTGTGCGACGTTCGGTGTGCACGTAGTACTCGTTGCCACCGTCGATGATGATGTCACCAGGTTCGCAGTGCGGTAGCAATTGCTGAATCAGGGCGTCCACGGCGGGGCCGGCTTTGACCAACATCATCAATTTACGAGGACGTTTGACCGATTTGACGAATTCTTCGATCGAGTGACATCCGACGAAATTCTTGCCCTTCGCACGACCTTCCATCAGGGCGTCGACTTTGGACGTGGTGCGGTTGTAGACGGCGACCTTGTAGCCGCGGCTTTCAACGTTCAAGGCCAGATTTTCGCCCATGACGGCCAAACCAATCAGGCCGAAATCACAATCACCACTCATAGCTGTACTTTTGTTTCGTGTGTTAGACGGGGGCGTGATGACCCGGAGTGCGGCAATCCAAGCGTGCCGCAGCGGCTCACGCGGGCCAGCAGTGTAAATGACTGGGGCACGGCGAAAAGGCCCAGACGGGCTTTGCACCTGCCAATTGCCTCCATACACCTGACGGTCCGCGTTCAGAACGCCTGACCACACCCAATTCCGCACCCCCGAGGACCGTTGCGACCGAACGATCCATTGCGACCGCTCGCAATGCCGGCCGCCCACTGCCAAATCGGCCCGTGAAAATTCGTTGAGGTTTGCCTGCGCCGTTATTAGACTGAGCACAGGCCGCCGCCCAGCATCCGTTGGTCGGCGGTCTCGATTCCCACTTTTGACGCTCTTCTCTGCAAAAGAATCCACCGATGCGACTGATCGATCGCCAATTCTCCTTTCACGCCCTGACCCGATTCGCGCTCGCCGCGTTGTTTGTGGCGCTTTTGGCCCCCGCGAGCTTCAGCCAAGACGGTGGCGGGGGTGACGGTGGAGACATCATTTTCGGCAACCCGCCGGCCGGTGTCGACGTTGACGCTCAAGGCGTTCTGAAGGTGCGAACCGTCGATCCACGCCTGAATCGCCAGCGTTTGATGCAAGCTCGCGCCAACGCTGCACCCGGCGAGTCGATGGAAACCAGCAAGCTTCGCAAGGTTTCTTTGAACCGCTTGGAGAAGGCGGTCGCGGAATATGTGGAAGCCAATCGAACATTGCCTGCTGAAATGCTGGCGATGGCCGGCCTGACATCGGTGGAATACGTCTTCTACTACCCCGAAACCAAGGACATCGTGCTGGCCGGTCCCGCCGAAGGTTACGTGACCGACGCTTCGGAGCGTTTCGTTGGCATCGAATCCGGTCGCCCCAGCCTGTTGCTGGAGGATGTCATCGTCGCTCTGCGAGCCTTCCCCGCCCAAGGCAAATCGGCTCGCGTGATTTCGGTCTCGATCGATCCGACACCTGAAGGCCTGCAACGCATGCAGAAATTCTTGCTGCAAGTGGGTGGTCGTGCCGGCCGAGGCGACACCATGCAGTTGGTTCGTGGACTGAAACAAAACCTTGGTTTGCAAACGGTCACCATCGAGGGCATCCCAGCCGCCACCCACTTCGCACGCGTGTTGGTCGAAGCTGACTACCGAATGAAGTTGATCGGGATTGGGTTGGAACAACTGCCCGTTCCCGTTCGCAGCTATGTGGCGCGCACCAACCCAGCCACCGCGTCGGCGAACTCCATGGAACGCTGGTACTTCCAACCTAACTACGACGGCGTCTCGGTCAGCGAAGACAACTTGGCCATGCGAATCAATGAACGCGGCGTTCAATTGGTCGGTGCCAACGAACGTGTCCAAGGCGACGGCGTTCGCGTTGGAACAGGTCGGGTGAATCGTGCCAGCCAAGGATTCACGAAAGAGTTCACCGAGAAGTACAACCTGATTGCAGATCAAGTTCGCGTGTACGCCGAGCTTCGTCAATTGATCGACCTTTCCATCGCCGCGGCATACATCCACGAACAAGACTTCTACGGCCAAGCCAATTGGTCGATGCCGATCTTGGGCAACGAGTCAGCCGTCAGTGTTGAAACGTACACGGTTCCCGAGAAGGTCGAGACCGCTGTGAACGCGATTTGGCGAGGCAACACCCTGATGACACCACTGGGTGGTGGCGTGAACATGCAGCCCCGCATTGCACTGAATGATGACCGCGTCACAATCGACACCGAAGGCCAGCATGTGCAGGTCAAACAATCTTCGGGGCCGGATCAATTGGCCCCAGGCCAATGGTGGTGGGACTGATTCCTGATGACTTTGACGAACACAACTCTCCACGCCGTCGCGACGAAATTCGTGACGGCGTTTTTTTTGGCGACCGCTTTTTGCAGCGTCCATTCAACACCTCTTTCTGCGAACGAAAACCTTTCCAAACGAACGTCTTCGAAAGCCGTTCCCATGATCGTTGCTCACCGCGGATCATCGTATTCCGCACCGGAAAACACGATCTCCGCGTTCAATCTGGCTTGGGAACAAGGTGCCGATGCGGTCGAGGGTGACTTCTATCTTTCGGCTGACGGTGAGATCGTTTGCCTGCACGACAAGACCACCTCTCGCACCGCGCCCGGGTCACCATCGTTGAAGGTTTCGGACGCCACTTTGGAGCAACTTCGAAAGCTCGATGTCGGCTCTTGGAAGCACGAACGCTACGCCGGTGAGAAGATCCCAACGCTCACAGAAGTGCTGGCGACGGTGCCCGAAGGCAAAGGCATTTTTGTTGAAATCAAGTGCGGACCAGAGATCCTTCCGGCTCTCCGAGAACAATTAGCCAAATCTTCATTGAAGCCCGAACAGATCACGATCATCTGCTTCAACGAAGAGGTCGTGCGGCAAGCACGCGAGATGATGCCTTACGACGCGAACTGGTTGACGTCGTATAAAAAGCAACTGACCGGCGGTTACCGACCGAGTCAAAAAGGTGTCATCGAGTCATTGAAGTCGACCAACGCCTCCGGGTTTGGCACCCAAGTCAAACCTGAATTGTTGAGCTCGTTCATGACCCAAGACTTCTGCGATGCGATTCGCGAAAGTGGCTGCGGCATGCACGGATGGACCATCAATGATCCCGACGTTGCCAAACAGCTCGTCGATCGAGGCTTCCTCAGCATCACCACCGATCGCCCCAAACTGATTCGCGAGTCGCTCTCGAACTGATGGGAAACAACAGCGAAACCGACCAGCGTTGCATCCAGCAACGCTGAGTCGGCCCTTTGCGATTGGGACTGCGGCCCCATCGGGAAATGATTTGCTCCGTGGATGTATTCTCGGGTGGTGGAGCGAAGTTTCCGCGGACGCGAGCTGATTCGATCACCAGCGTCGGTTAGAATGCGTTCCCCGCATTCCCACCCCATCGCCCGTCCAATCCAAACCGCTTCGGATTTGAGCGTGGCTTTTTCCGACGATCCCACCTCATGCGAATCAACGCCAATTTATGGCTCGCGATCCTTTTCGCGAGCGTCTTCTGCATTCAATCAGCCACCGCGGACGACCGTCCCAACGTCGTTTGGATCATCTCCGATGACCTCGGCCCTGAACTTGGCTGTTACGGCTACCCCGATGTGCAAACGCCCAACCTGGATCGTTTGGCCAGCGAAGGACGTCGTTTCGAAAAGGCATTCAGCACATCACCGGTTTGTTCGTCCTCGCGTTCCGCGTTTCAAACCGGGCACTACCAAACCGAGATTGGATATCACCATCACCTGACGCGAGCCAAACCGCCGCTAACCGTTCCAACCGCCGTCGATCGGATGCGAGAAGCTGGTTACTTCATCTCACACGGTGATGGTTCGGCGGGCAACACAAAACGTCACAAGTACGGGGTCAATTATCCGTACGACAAAGCCACCCACTTCGACGCGATGGATTGGGCGGGCCGCGCGGACGGGCAACCTTTCTTCGCACAGGTTCACATCAAAGAACCCCACCGACCGTTTGTCCCCAGCGATCGCATCCGCGAGCAAGCCCCCATTCCACCGTACTATCCCGATCACCCCATCACACGAGCGGACTGGTCCAACTATTTGGCCAGCATCGAAAAACTCGATCGCATTGTTGGCCAGATCCTGGATCGCCTGGACAACGAAGGCATTCGCGACAACACCTTGGTGATCTTCTTCGGCGATCACGGTCGACCGCATGTTCGCGGTAAACAGTGGCTCTACGACGGCGGACTGCACACGCCGTTGATTGTTCGTTGGCCCAACGCACTGAAACCGTCGGTGGAAAGCGAGATGGCATCTCTTCTGGATGTGCTTCCGACCACGTTGCAGGCCACCGGAGTCGACTCCAACGACCTTGCTGGAAAGAACTTGGTCGCGAAAGAATGGACCGGACATCAACAACTGTTTGCTGCTCGAGACCGTTGTGGCGATGCCCCCGATCGCATCCGCAGCGTTCGAACCGACCGATACAAGTACATCCGCAACTTCCATCCAGAAAAGTCGTACCTTCAACTCAGCAGCTACAAAAAGTTGTCGTACCCGGTCGAGACTCTGATGAAAGTTCTGCATGCAAACGGCCAATGGGATTCACCTTGGATGGCCACGTCACGCCCAGAAGAAGAACTCTACGATCTGCAGAATGACCCGCACGAGATGAACAACTTGGCGGCTTCGCCGGATCATCAATCCACTTTGGAACGGTTTCGCCAATCGCTGAACAACTGGATGGAAGAAACCAACGATCAGGGAGCGCAGGACGAATCGCTCGTCGTGGACATGGAAGCCTTGATGGCTGAAAAACGGCAATGGTACGAACGCACGATGCAGCGTCGTGGTTTGTCTCCTGACATTTCCGATCGCGATTACTTGGAATGGTGGAAGCAGCAACTTCAAACGCCGTCAGACCGCTTGAAATGACGGGATGTCGCAACTGCGACGAAAGTCCCGTTTCAAAGTCTTCTTCACGACGAGAAAGAGTCCAGCCGTGATCGACGAGACTGCCCCTTCGTACCGAGTGTCCACTCCTCGCGGCTTCGTCGTTCAGATGATGACGTTGCGGATGATGACGACGCTGCTGATGACATCGCTGATGTGTGTTGCCACGCCGAGTGCCAGCGCGGCGGACGCCCCATCGGCGAAGGCTCCCTTTGTCATTTCAATCGAGCGTTTTGGCCGGCACCAAGACATCGACTCAGCGATAGCCGCACGGTTACTCGTCACCGAGCTGAGCTGCACCGCATGTCACGCGTCGGGCGATTCCAACCTGGATCCCAAACGTGGACCCAACCTGCAATCCGTCGGTAATCGCCTGCAAGCAGACTGGCTCCGGGAATTTCTTCAAGCCCCGCATCAAACCGATCCGGGCACCACCATGCCAAACATGGTTTCTCAAATCGCCGAGGACCAGCGAGCCGATGTGATCGACGGACTCGTGGCCTATCTCGGCCAATTGAGGAAGCCATTTCCAACACTCAAAGCCGGCGGTGCCAACCCGCTCCAGGACGAATTTTGGAACAAAGGAGATTCGAATCGCGGCAAGGAACTGTTTCATGAAGTCGGCTGTGTTGCTTGTCATGCTCCTGACGAGACGGTCACACCCGCCTCAAACACGGTATCGACACTCGATCGATTGCTCGACGAATTGACAACCGACGAGTTGGAGGAAATGGGTTTGGCGTCCGCCGCTCGCTCGGTTCCCTCGATTCCACTTCCCAATGTTGCCGAAAAATACACTCGGCAGTCTTTGACGCACTTTTTGCATTCGCCCTCGACCGTACGTCCGTCCGGCCGAATGCCAGACTTACACCTCACGCCGGATGAAGCGGCCGACATCACCGAGTATCTGTTTTCAAACTCACAGTTCAACCAGCAATCCACCACGATCAAAAAGGTTGACCAGCCCACTCAAGAACAAATCGAGCTTGGGCAACAATGGTTCCAACAATTGAATTGCGGCCAATGCCACGACACAACAGCAACGCCAGCTCCCGTTCGTATCGCTTCTTGGGCAGACCTCGATGCAGCGGCGAAGCACTCCTGTCTTTCTGACGCCAACAAAAAACTCGGAAAGCCTCATTTTTTGTTGGATGCCTTGCAACGTGAGTTGCTGATCCGGGCAATCGAAGATAACAGTCTGCAGACCTCCCAGGTCGCGTCAGAACACGCTGTGCAACTTGCCCTGCTGCAACACAACTGTGTCGCTTGCCACGCAAGAGGCGACTTGGGTGGTATCGGTCGCAATCGGAAAGGTTATTTCGAGTCGTCCGCCCTCGCTGACCTGGGGGACGAAGGCCGCTTGCCGCCGCCATTGACGGGAGTCGGTCAGAAACTCAAAACAGACTGGATCGTGAAAGTCCTGCAAGGCCACGCGTCGACGAGACTGCGACCGCACATGACCATCCGCATGCCACGTTATCCGCAACGCGACTGGAAGCCTTTCGCCAAACAATTGGCAGTCGCGGACGATGCCTCCGAACTCACCGCTGAAACGGTGTTCGCAAATGGTCAACACCCCCTTGAACACTTGGGTGCTGAAGGCAAACGCTTGATGGAAATCGGTTGCATTCAGTGTCATGTTTTCAATGGGAACTCACTCCCCGGAGTGATCGGCATGGACCTCCACCTCGCGACGCGGCGGTTGCGTCCTCTGTGGATGAAAGAGTTTCTGCTGGAACCCGCGTCGAAGAAAAAAGGCACGCGCATGCCAGCATTCTTCCCCAACGGCGAGAGCCAAAACCACGAAATTCTTGGTGGCGACACGCCACTGCAAATCGCCGCCATGTGGCACTACCTGAACGCGTCGGACAAACACGGTGTCCCAGACAAGATCGCGGAGGCTTTGGCGAAGGATTACGAGCTATCGCCAAGCGAACGTCCCATCGTTCATCGAACGTTCATGCAAGACGTGGGAACGCACGCGATCGCGGTCGGCTTCCCCGAGGGCATCCACTTCGCCGTAGACGCTGAAACACCTCGGTTGGCAATGCTCTGGAAAGGCAGATTTATGGACGCCCGCAGCACTTGGTTCGACCGTTTCGCACCATCGGTCGGGCCGCTGGGTGAGCAAGTGGTTGTGTTTGCAAAGGAATCATCCTTTGAGTTGCCTGCGGGGGAATCTCTTGATTTCAAAGGCCTTCGACTGGATCGCCAAGGCATTCCATCGTTTCGCTATCAATTCAACGGGATGCAAATTACCGACCAATTGCAACCGTCCGGCAAAAAGACCATGTTGCGCACGATCACACTGAGTTCTCCAAACGAAACGCCGCCCGCCTCGCTGCGTTGGCGACTTCCCACGAGCAAAGACCTTCGTCCAGCAGCATCAGGTGACGAAGACGCTTCGACGGGAATGAAGATTCGTATTCTCAGTGAGCATGAATCACACCAATCAGGCTCGCAGAACCCCGACGGTTTGACTCGGTTGGAGATCCAGCCTGACCAACCATTGATGCTGGAGTACATCTGGTGAACCACTCCATTCGGCAACTACCTTTGAATTCTCGATCCAAGCGGTTTGCCTCCAAGGCCGCGAGTGTGTTCGTGTCGGCACTGCTTGCCACCTCGTTCGCATCAGCTCAGCCGCCCACAGAAGCCGACTACTATCCGATCGAAACCATCCTCGCCCCTGAATCCGCTTCGCATTCCCGTGACCGCAATTGGAAACCAGCCGATGACGGCGTCGCTTTGGAAGTCGGCGGGATGGCGGTTCTGAGCGACTCACGAGTTGCCATCGCAATCCGCAAGGGCGAGGTTTGGTTGTTGGATCTCAACGAAGTCGAATCGAGTGAGTCACTCAACGTCCGTTATCACCGTTTTGCCAGCGGATTGCATGAGCCTCTTGGATTGCTGCAACAAGATGACTCGTTCATCACGGTGCAACGGACCGAAATGACCCGGCTGCGAGACCTCGACAACGACGATGTTGCCGATGAGTACGAGACCCTGGCCAACGGCTGGGGTGTCTCCGGTCACTATCACGAATACGCTTATGGCCCCAAGCCCGACGGTCACGGCAACCTGTGGATGACGTTGAACATCGGCATGGGCCTGAAAGGCGAACAGCTCAGCCGCATCGTTCCTGACGCGCCGCTTGGTTTCAAACAGGCCGCTTGGCGCGGATGGGGAATGATGCTGGACGCGGATGGTGAGCTTCATCCCATTTGCGCCGGAATGCGGTCGCCTTCAGGATTGGGTGCGAACTCCGCCGGAGACATGTTTTACACCGATCAACAAGGCAACTGGGTGCCAACCAATTCGTTGCATCACATGCGAACGGGTGCCTTCTTTCATCACCCAGAATCGCTCGCGTCTATGAATTTGCCTGGCTCCACGATTTCCGACGTCAAGCAAATCCCCGATGGCGTGCCCTATCCCGATGCGGTCCGGTCATTCCAAGCGTTGCAGCCCCCCGCCGTTTGGTTTCCCTACAAAAAGGCCGGCCAATCCGCGACGGATGTGATGCTGGACGACAGCGGTGGAAAGTTTGGGCCGTTCAGCGGTCAGTTGTTCGTCGGCGAATTCACACAGGCCGCGATTCATCGTGTCTTTTTGGAGAAGGTCAACGGCGAGTACCAGGGAGCTTGTTTTCCGTTCCGACGAGGCTTTGCTTCCGCGGTGTTTCGTTTGGCGCAGTCCCCGTCGGGCGCAGTTTTCGTCGGGCTGACGAATCGCGGGTGGAGCAGCCTCGGCACCTCGCCGTACGGTTTGCAGCGTTTGCGATGGAGCGGCGAAACTCCGTTTGAAATTCAAACCATGCGGGCTCGCCCGGACGGATTTCGTTTGACGTTCACGACACCAGTGGATCCGGTCACCGCCGCCGATGTCGCGTCCTATCAGATGAAACGGTACACGTATCTGTATCACTCCAATTACGGCAGCGACGAGATTGATCCGCGTGACTTGGAGATACGCTCGGCGGTTGTGTCGCAGGACGGATTGAGCGTGGATCTTGAGGTGAAGGGACTGCAAGAACTCTATGTTCACGAGCTGAACGCCAGCGGCGTGCGAAGCGTCGACGGCAATCCGTTGCTTCACAAAAAAGCGTTTTACACGCTCAATCAGATTCCTCAAGAATGACGCCGATTCGCCGGCGAATCACCCCGCAGCCCGTCACAGCCGCACGGCCTTAGCCGCGGTTAACGCTCGATAACCGGAGCTAACGCTCTTCGGCTTCCTAGTCCAACGACGGGGAACATCGAACGATGACTCACCGCGTCCCAGCGTCTTCACGGCTCTGCGTTGAAAACAACAACACACTCGCGAACGCATTCAACATTTCGCGGCCCCAAACAGCCGCACGGCCTTAGCCGCGGTTTATACTCGACAACCGGAGCTAACGCTCTTCGGCTACTTAGTCCAACGACGGGAAATACCGAACGATGACTCTCCGCGTCCCGGCGTCTTCGCGGTTCTGCGTAAGAAACAACAACACACTCGCGAACGCATTCAACAATTCGTGGCCCCAAACAGCCGCACGGCCTTAGCCGCGGTTAACACTCGACAACCGGAGCTAACGCTCTTCGGCTTCTTAGTCCAACGACGGGGAACACCGAACGATGACTCTCCGCGTCCCGGCGTCTTCGCGGCTCTGCGTAAAGAACAACAACACACTCGCGAACCCATCCAACATTCCGCCGCCCCAAACAGTCGCACGGCCTTAGCCGCGGTTATTACGCAACAACCGGAGCTAACGCTTTTCGGCTACTTAGTCCACCGACGGGGAACACCGAACGATGACTCTCCGCGTCCCGGCGTCTTCGCGGCTCTGCGTAAGAAACAACAACACACTCGCGAAGCCACCCAATATTCCGCCGCCCCAAACAGCCGCACGGACTTAGCCGCGGTTAACGTGCAACAACCGGAGCGAACGCTCTTCGGCTTCTTAGTCCACCGACGGGGAACACCGAACGATTACTCTCCGCGCCCCAGCGTCTTCGCGGCTCTGCGTAAAGAACAACAACACACTCGCGAACCCACCCAATATTCCGCGGCCCCACACAGCCGCACGGCCTTAGCCGCGGTTAACGTGCAACAACCGGAGCGAACGCTCTTCGGCTTCTTAGTCCACCGACGGGGAACACCGAACGATTACTCTCCGCGTCCAAGCGTCTTCGCGGCTCTGCTTAAAGAACAACAACACACTCGCGAACCCACCCAACATTCCGCCGCCCCAAACAGTCGCACGGCCTCAGCCGCGGTTAACACGCGACAACCGGAGCGAACGCTCTTCGGCTACTTAGTCCACCGACGGGGAACATCGAACGATGACTCTCCGCGTCCCGGCGTCTTCGCGACTCTGCGTTAAGAACAACAACACACTCGCGAACCCACCCAACATTCCGCCGCTCCACACAGCCGAACGGCCTTAGCCGCGGTTAACGCTCGATAACCGGAGCTAACGCTCTTCGACTTCTTAGTCCAAGGGCGAGGGGAATTCCATCTCGTTTCAAACCGGGGCAGCGGTTCGACGGACTCAAACCAACGTGAGTCGACCCGAGCTGTCACCGATCGATTCCGCGGGGGTGCCCATGATGTCGAGCATCGTTAGGAATAGGTTAGCCATCGGAGTCTCTTCGGCGACCTTCAGGTAACGACCCGTTTGGATTTGGCCGCCGCCACCACCCGCCAACACAATTGGCAGATCGTGGTGCGTGTGCCGGTTGCCGTCACCGAGACCGCTGCCGTACAGAACCATTGAGTGGTCCAGCAGCGTTCCGTCGGCTTCTTGCACAGCTTCCATTCGTTCCAAGAAATACGCGAATTGTTCGACCAAGTAGTGATCGATCTTTTGAATCTTCGCGACGGATTCTTCTTTGTTCCGGTGGTGACTGAGCCCGTGGTGAGCCTCCTTCACGCCAATCTCTGGATACGTCCGGTTGCCACCGGCAGTGTCCAACATAAGCGTCGCGACACGGGTGGTGTCCGTTTGGAAACCGACCACCATCAAATCGTACATCAACCGCGCGTGCTCACGGAATGCTTCGACCCGTCCCATGGGGACATCCAGATCCGGCAACGACGCTCGGTCTTCCGCTTCGGTTTGCTCAATGCGTCGCTCGATCTCGCGGACGCTGGTGAAATACTCATCCAGCTTGCGTTTGTCCGTTTTGCCGACTTGCTTCATCAATCGTTCCGCGTCACCACGAACGACATCCAGAATGCTCTTGCGAGCCATGCGTTGACGACGCTCCAGCGCGGCATCGCCTGATCCGAACATCCGTTCAAACGCCAGCCGCGGCACGGTCTCCTTGGGCATCGGCTGCGTTTCGTTCTTCCACGATATGTTGGACGAGTACGCGCAGCTGTAACCTGAATCGCAACTGCCCGCATTCCGGCTGCCCTTCAATCCGAGTTCGATCGAAGGCAAACGAGTTTGACCGGCGAGTGCCGTCGCGGCGACTTGGTCCAACGAGATGCCCAGTCGGATGTTGCTGCTGGTTTTGACAGGACGAGCTGCGGTGAGGAACGTGGAACCACCCCGCGCGTGATCGCCAGCGCCATCACGTCCCGCGGTTCCGTTTTCATGAGCCAGATTGGAAATCACGTTCAGTTTGTCTTTGAACGGAGCCAAGGGCTGCAACGTCTCACTCAATTCCCATTGGTCGCCTTCGCCGGTTGGACGCCATTTGGGTTGGATCACACCGTTTGGAAAGAACACACAGGCCATCCGAACCGGACGTGACGCATCCGTGATTTGCAACGCTTCCTTTGCCGCATAAGCACTGCGACCGGCCGGCGTCATGGCTTCCAACAACGGCAGACCGAGAGCCAGTCCCGATGCACGCAGCATGGTCCGGCGGCTCAATCGAGACGAACCGACTTGGGTGATCGAAGTGGGCTGATTCTGAGCGGTGGGGACGTTCATCGAGTCTGTCATGTGACTTTCCTTGTTCAGGCGAGGCGCCTTGGGTAGGCAGGAACGAACGGTCGGGAGCGGGAGGAGGGAAGGCGGCGGGCGGGAAGTTGTCAGTCGGGCGGGATGAATGGCGGGAAGGTCAAAACTAATTCACGGCAACGCTGGTGGTCAAAAACGGCGGGCTGTTGATCACGCCTTCCACCAAGTCACGCAAGCGGTAACCGTCGGTCTCCGCTTCGTCCAAGATGGCTTCGACAAAGCAACGGTCGGCCGGGCGCAATTCACGTCCGATAGCGAATGATAGCAATCGACGAACGGTTGTGTCGGCGAATCGTCGCGTCTCCGTCTTCGCCAGCATTTCGCTCAGTTCCATTGCACCGCGGAACGAGCGTCCGCCTGGCAACTCGCCGTTGGCGTCCGCCACCGACGGATCATCGGCAGAACGCAGACGTCCCAGATGGTCCATGGTCTCGAGACCAAAGCCCAATGCGTCCATCACGCGGTGGCAGGATGCACATCCAGGATCCGCACGGTGTAGTTCCAGTTGCTCGCGAAGTGTCGCGTCATCCGATGCCGCCTTGGTTTCTTCCAACTCAGGCACATTTGGCGGAGCTTCCGGGGGCGGCGTTCCCAGAACATTTTCCAGGATCCATTTGCCTCGCAGGACCGGTGAATTTCGCGTGGGATAACTGGTCAGCGTCAACACGCCGGCGTGCCCGAGGATGCCTCGCCGACCAGCGTCTTTCAGTGACACTTTTTGCGGATCAGACGAATCTTCTTCCGGTAGATCCACGCCATACCACTTAGCGAGCGCGGGATTCACAAAGGTGTAATCCGCCGTTAACAACTCAGTGACGGGCAAGTTGTTCTTCAACACGTGGTCGAACAACGCATGAGTCTCCGATGCCAAGTCATCTTCGGTGATCGCTGGGCCTTCTTCATTGCCGCCAAAGGCCGACATGTCGCGAGCCGACAAGTTGCCCAAGCCAAACCACTGCGTCGCGAATTGTTTGCCGAGCGAATTCGATTTGCCGTCGCTCAGCATTCGGTGGATATGACGGCGACGTTTTTCAGGATCGACCAAGTCATCTCGTTCGGCGGCTTTCAACAGTTCCTCATCCGGAAGGCTGCTCCACAGAAAGAACGACATGCGACTTGCAAGTTGGTTCGACGATAAAGGCACCGCTTCGCCTGCATCCGCCAACTTCTGAGCCTCTTCGGTTTCCGGCAACTCGACGCGAAACAGAAAGCTCGGTGAACACAGGATCGCGGTGATCGCTTGCTGCATCCCCACATAGAACGATTCTTGCCGTCGTGTCGCATCCTCGACCAACGAGGCGTAGCGTTTCACTTCCTCTTCGCTGACCGGACGCCGGAATGCACGGCGCATCAACGGTTCCAAGTTTTCCTTGGCCGACTTGTACACGTCTTCCCAACGGTCGCCTCGTTGACGAGCCATGCGGCGAATCAACTTACGCTGCGTTGGCGGCAAGTCCGTCCGAGTATGAGCCGATGGTCCACGCACGGACACCGAGTGGAACTTGAAGTTGTAGTCTTCGTCGCGGATTCGTCGCGTGAATTCGATTTTTTGATCCGCCGGATGAATGGTCTTTGCCAATTCATCTTCGGTCAGCGCCTGAATGCGCTTCGATACCGATTCACCGATTCGGAAAGGATCTTTGCGGTCTTCCTTTTCACGCAACTCATCCACCCAAACGTCGGTTGGTGAAAAGAAGAACTTGTGCTTGCCAGGTTTCAACGTCACACGAAAAGATTCACTGTCGTTAGGGCCGCTTTTCTCTTCATAGCGAAAGTCCATCAGATCGATCAGCAAACCGTCTTCGTTGTGAACCATCACCACGCGATTCACCTTGTCCGTTTTCTCTTCCGTTTCGCCGGAATCTTTCTTGTCGGAGTCATCCTGGTTGGAGTTTTCTTCATCACCGGACTTCTCTTTCTCATCCCTCTTCTTTTCGTCCGCGTTTTCGGCGCTGGGGTTCAATTCCGAACGCAACACATTCGTGGCACCGCGGACGTCGAAGGAGTATTCGCCTTCGACCGGAATTTCGACTTGCATCCAAACGAAGTCCTCGCCGGGAATGAACCACTCGCCAAACGAAGCCAGTTTGCCGTCACCGATTGGATACAGCGTTTTGTCGGCGAAGGTTTTGCCGACGGAAGGCAAAGTTTCGGGGTCAACGATGACCGCGGAAGCCACCGTTTCGCCGGCGGTCAAGTACTTCTCCATCAACATGGTCGACAACGACAACACATCAGCGTTGTTATCGAACCCACCACCGACTTCGTCCGACGGAAACTGATCGGCGGGTCGCAGGTCCATGCCAAACAAATCGCGAATGGCGTTGTTGTATTCGGCTCGGTTCAATCGTCGCGCGGTCACGCGGCCTGGTTTGGGACGCAGATCACACGTTGCGTGGTAAACCAAATCATCCAATTGGTCGGCGAGCTCGCGACGTTCATCCGTGGTGGGCAACGCGGCGTCTTCCGGTGGCATCGCACCAAATCGGATCATGCTGATCGAGTGCATCGCCAATTCGCTGTTCTGACGAATTTTCTCGACGGTGCTCAGCAGCGACAAATCGATTTCGGCTTCTTGGTAGTCCTCGTTGTGACAATCGAGGCAGAATTCTTCGAGCTTCAAATAGCCCGTCGTCTCCCACTGACTCGGGTCGACCGCCAGAGGCTGAGCAGATTTTTTCTGAGCCGTCGCGTTGGAATCGCTCGTTCGATCTTTCGACGAATCATTTTCGGCCGCAGCGACCGGAACGATTGCCAAGACGAGCAACCACGACCAGACCGATGCTACCGTCGCGAATGGATGCCAAACGCGAGCCTTTTGTAATCCTCGTTGCCGTCGAATTCCCAATTGGGGACGAGCGGGGGTCATAGGCGAAATCTCATCGGCAGGTTGAGCGTGTCAATGGAGAACCGCGAAAACGGTGACCCATTCAACTGAACTAGGCGTTCAGACACTCAATCAATGGAAGGTGGGTAGATAGGCAGGACTGAGGTGGCGTTCAAACAGCGCTGACATCATTCACAAGGGTGATGACGCGAACACTGACCGCTCCGCAGCGGGTTCAATTGTAGCAGATTGCATAGACTGTCCGAATAGCTTTCGAAATTTCGCCTGAGAAATCTGCCGACGTCGAACACGGCCACAAAAGCCGTCTTTTCCGGCTCCGTTTGCGATTGAAACGCCCCACGACGGGGAAGGTTTCGGTACGTACCCTACGAAATCATCGCAATTTTCGTTTGATATTCCACATGGATCGGACATGCCGAGTTGAACGGGCGCGCCCTGCCGGCTGACTCTCTCCGCCTAGACGGATGGCATGGCGAACTTTGTAGCCTTCGATCACGTGGATCGGACGCGGCATGAAAAGCGAAATTGCGGGTCTTCGAAGTCGCGTCAGCGTCCCAGCAGACAACCGCTGAACGCTAGACTTTGCTCGCACGCCATGGCACTGACGCCTGAAACCAGCGGTGGGATCGACGGGTTTGACCCTGCCCCCCAACCGCCCTAGGCTTTGCATCCAAATCGAAACCGCACACAGGAGACGCGACGTGGGATTGTTTGATCTGATTCGTTCTGAGTTGATTGATATCATCGAATGGATCGATGACACGCAACACACTCTGATGTGGCGTTTCCCTCGACATGACAACGAGATCAAGAACGGGGCGCAGTTGATCGTGCGTCCGGGGCAAACCGCCGTGTTTGTTCACAAAGGCGAAATCGCGGACGTTTATCCGCCGGGACATTACCAACTGACGACCGAAAACATGCCGGTCATGTCGACGCTGCAAGGTTGGAAGTACGGTTTCGACAGTCCGTTCAAAGCCGAGGTGTACTTTGTCAGCACGCGACAGATCACCGATTTGAAGTGGGGCACGCCCAACCCAATCATGTTGCGTGACCCCGAGTTCGGGCCAATTCGAATTCGTGCCTTTGGGACCTATGCCCTGCGTGCGGTGGAACCGAAAGCCTTGTTGACGGAGATCGTTGGCACGGACGGTGAGTTCGGTGCCGACGACGTGAACGTCCTGTTGCGTTCGATCATTCAATCCTCTTTCGCGGATTTGATCGGGTCGTCGCAAATCGCCGCGTTGGATTTGGCCAGCAACTACGAACAGTTGGCCGCCCAACTGCGAGAGCGTGTGGTCGAAAAGATCGACGATGAATACGGTCTGGATTGCCCGCAGTTGTTCATCGTCAACATCTCGCTTCCCGAAGCCGTCGAAAAGGCATTGGACACCCGCACGAGCATGGGCGTGATCGGCGACATGAACCGATTCCAGCAATATCAAATGGGCCAAGCCATGACGTCTGCTGCCGAAAACGGTGGCGGCGGTGGAGCAGCCGACGGCCTGGGATTGGGACTTGGCGTGGCCATGGCCGGCCGAATGATGCCAAATGCGATGTCACCCGGCGCCGTAAACCCTGGTGCGGCGGCTCCAGCAGCAGCTCCCGCGGGACCGCCTCCTCCACCCGCCGCGACGGCGTGGTATGTCGCCAAAGACGGTGTCACCCACGGGCCGTTCACTCCCGATCAAATTCGCAGTGGTTTGGGCAGCGGCGAAATGAGCTCGCAAACCATGGTTTGGTCTGCCGGGATGGCCGGATGGTCGATGGCCAAAGACGTCCCCGCCTTGGCGTCCATGCTCAGCGCCGCCGCTCCGCCGCCTCCACCACCGGCCCAGTGAGCGTGCGACAACGGAGTGAACTCAGTGCCCGGAACGCCCCCGCCACACGATCTTTCCACGATGGATGTCGTCGACCAACATGCCAACGGTCTCGCTGACCAAGGAGCGGTGCGTGGTGCGCGCCGGTCACCGGTCAACGACCAGGCTGACGGTCCGGTGATCAGCGTGGGTGGTCAGTGGGTCGTCGACGCGGCCGGTTGTGAGGTCGCTGCGTTGCAGTCTCTTCCGCTCATTCAGTCAATCTGTGAAGAGGTCATTGAATCGCTGGGATTGAAAGTGATCGGCCAACCTCAGTCTCATGTGTTTGGTTCACCTCACGGTGTGACGGCACTCTACCTGCTTTCCGAATCACACTTGGCGGTGCACACCTATCCCGAACACGGCATCGCCACGTTCAATTTGGTGTGCTGTCGCGAACGAGCCGACTGGGATTGGCGACGTCAATTGACGCTGCGTTTGCGTGCAAACCATGTTGATGTTCGGCACCTGCGCCGAGGTGCATGGAACGATGCCGCCTGTTGCCTCGCTGATGACTCGGCCAACACAAATGGCCGCGAAAGCGAGGTCGACGAATGAAGGTTCGTCGCGCGTCGTGCCCTGGCTGCGGGGCCCCGGTCGAATTTCGATTCGGAAATTCGATAGTCAGCGTGTGCGAGTTTTGTCACACCGCGGTCGCTCGCGGTGACAAAGACATCGAGGACTATGGCAAGGTCAGCGATCTGGTCGAAACCGATTCGGTCGTGCAACTGGGAACCAGCGGATCATTTCGTGGCAAACCCTTCGAAGTCATCGGCCGTGTTCAATACGACCATTCCGCGGGTGGCGTTTGGGATGAATGGTACCTGCGGTTTCCCGGCGACAAGATGGCTTGGTTGGCTGAGGCTCAGGGTCAGCTTCACCTGACGTTTGAACGCCCGGTTCGCAAAAAGTCTCCGCTGCCCGCGATGGAAACGCTATCGCTGGGCGATGTAATTCATTTCGGTGGCAAGGATTTGACCGTCGCTGAAATCGGAGTCGCAAAAGCACGCACCGCACAAGGTGAAATCCCGTGGCCGTTCCGTCCTGGCGATGAACACCGCTACGTCGATTTGCACGGTGCTGCCGACGAGGACGGTGGTGCGTGGTTCGCCACTTTCGATTATTCCCGCGGCGACCAGACGACCTATGTCGGGCGAACCGTCACCGCAGACAAGCTCAATCTATCGACACCCGATTGGCAGCCGGATCCGGGGTCGGGAACGATCGCCGTTCCATCGCTGCATTTGAATTGCCCGAAGTGTGGAGGTTCGTTGGACCTGCACGCTCCCAAAGAAACGCTTCGGGTTGGTTGCCAACACTGCGGAGCGTTGCTTGAGAACGATGACGGTCGTTTGCAACTGCTGACGATGCTGGAACAACGCGAGATGCACACTTCGTTGCCTCTGGGCGTTCGCGGAAATATTCGCGGAACTGAGTACATCATCATTGGCATCATGGCTCGGTTCGTCCGCTACGCCGGGTCGACATACCCGTGGACGGAATACTTGTTGTACGCCCCCGGTGTGGGCTTCCGCTGGCTAGTCGAGAACGACCGACATTGGTCGTTTGTCGAGCCAGTTCCGGGCGTCGCAATGAACCCGATGTCGCGAAGCCTCCGCTACGACGGTGACTCGTTCCGTGTCTACGATCGGGCCACCGCGATCGTGCGTCATGTGATTGGTGAGTTCTACTGGAAAGTGCAGCAAGGCGACCGTGTCGAAACCGCCGACTTCATCGCACCGCCTCGAATGCTATCGATCGAAGACAGCGGCGACGGCAAAACTCGCGAACGCGTCGTGTCGTTGGGCACTTACATGACGCCCGCTGAAATTGAATCCGCGTTTGAGGTGGAAAACTTGACGCGACCATGGGGTGTCGGCGTCATTCAACCTTCGCCGCCGATCTCGATCGGGGTTTGGAGCGGATGGTTTTTCTTTCTGTTCTATCTGCTGGTGATGTTCGTAATGAACCAACGCAGCGCATCGGCAACGCCATCGGCTGACGGATGGTTGTTCTTCTACGCTGCGATCTTCGTATCAGCCATTCCCATCGGTTGCATCGTTTTCAAATACAACTTCGAAGTCTCCCGCTGGAAAGAAAGTGACTTCAGCCCATACGCCAGTGGAGACAGCTGATGAAACTGCTACGGATTTATTTGATCGTCGGCTTTCTGGTTTGCGGCTGGTACACGATTGCCGCCGTTCGCGGATGGAAAGCCGTCAACCTTGGCATCGTCGACAACATGAACAATGGCAGCGGCGGCGGCCGAGCCTACGGCGGTTCATGGGGTGGCGGAAAGTAGCCGTCCAAAACTTGCTCGCGAAACAGACCTCTCACTGACCACATCACAACACAATCGAAATTGAAGGCCCAACGATGAATCAACCATGGACCGAACTTGCTCAAAGCACCACTGTTGCCGTCCCAGTCGAACCCGTCACCAGTCTGGATCTGCTGCTGCAACACTTGATTGCGGCGTGTGTGTTTTCAATTGTGGGCATCGTTGTCTTCTTGGGATGCCTGGTGTTGATGGAGAAGTTGACCCCTTTTTCGATCCTGCATGAGATTGGCGAAGAGCATAACTTGGCCGTTTCCATCGTTGTCGCAGCGATTGTGCTTGGAATCTCGATCATCATCGCCGCGTCCGTCATCGGTTGACGAACATCGCCCCCTGATGAATCGCGGTGGCATGTCAGCAATTGTGTAGAGCCCAGACGCGAACGCCGCTCGTGCCGACAAGTAGCACCGGCAAACGAGCGAGTGCCGAACGAACTGTTGCCGGACGTGATGGGCGACGAATCGTCGGTCCATCTTTTCCAGCGTCGCACGGCCGGTTCCACCAGATAGAGCCTTGCACTTGGCTTCGCTTTGCTTGCCCGCGTGCGGGACACTGCCTATCTTTACCGCGATGCCAAGAGTCAACCCGCGACGATGAGCGTTGCGATCGTTTCACAACTTGGGTGTGAAACCCAGATTGGAAACGGATGACAAGTCTTCCTCGAGAACCTGTCATCAAAGTTGACTCTTTCTGCGCACTGGAGGCGCAACACGCGATGAAGACCACGCCTAATTGGCGTGATCCGCCCCAGCGACAAGCTTGCTCTAACCGGCAATCTTTCCGTCGCCGCGACAACCGACGGCTCGTTCATCGGGTCGTCCGGTTTGGAGCAAACAGGGTGATATTTCATCGACTCGGTTTTTTGACCGGGCACGTTTTGTGACCTAAGTTTGCTCAGCCCCACGGTTCGGAGTGTCTTCCGCGGGGCTTGGACACACCCCTGTCCAGCATTCCCCCTCCAACGACACTCTCGATGGAATCGGCGCATGGATTTGTTAACGACGATCAACCGATGTTTTGCCTTGGACAAGCAAACCAACGTGTCGCACCAAGACAACGCAGTTGTTTCGCGTGTTGGTCGCCAGCGCACCTCGCAACGACTTCGCACGTTCGCGTTGATTGTCGGATCCTTCGCCGTGGGCGGTTCCGCCCTGCCAGCCCAGGCACAAGGCTTCGTGCCCTCGCGCGGTCCCGTTGCTTCCGCCCCAACCAATGACGCGGAACGCCAGCTCGACGAACAAGAACGATCCAAGGCACTCGCCGATGGCATCGAATTAGAAGAAGCCGGACAATGGGGCGATGCGATCGATCACTACGAAGCGGCCACCCGTCGTTTCCCGCAAGACCGGATGTTGTACCAGCGTCTGCTGATCAGCCGTTTGCGTTTTGATGTCGAACGTCGCTACCAAGATCAAACCTACCTGCAATCGCTCCGCGACATGACGACGTCGCAATCGCTGGATTTGTACAGCGAGATCTTGGCAAATCTGCAAACACACTATGTTGACACGATCGAGTGGTCGCGAGTGCTGTTGCACGGCACTGCGGCTCTCGAAACCGCGTTGGACGACGAAACGTTCGTTCAAACGATGTTGCCGAACACAAGCCGGGAGCAAATTGAAAAGTTCCGGATGGAGATCCATCACCGCATTAGCAACCGCTCCACCCAGAGTCGTTTCGATTTGCGAGCCACGGTGTCTCAAGTCGCGTCGATGGCCAACCAAGAACTCGGGCTGAGCGGAACAGCAACCGTGCTGGAATTCGTCAGCGGAGCCGTGTCGACACTGGATACCTACACACGATTGCTCTCGCCCGGTCAGTTGGACGATATGTTCAGCACGATTGACGGCAATTTCGTTGGGCTGGGGGTCGAGCTGAAACCAGGCGAAGACTGCTTGCAGATTTTGTCTGTGATTCCCGGCGGGCCGGCCGATGAAGCCGGTATCAAGGCGGGCGATCGTATCATGGGTGTGGACACAACCTCGGCCGCCGACCGCGACCCAGACTTCGTTGCCGATTTGCTGCGTGGTCCAGAAGGCTCGTCGGTGTCGTTGGAGATCGCTTCGGTGGATCAACCCGCCCGCCGAATTCAGGTCGCTCGCCGTCGTGTGGATGTGCCTTGCGTTGAAAACGTGCACCTGGTCGATACAGAAGCCAAGGTTGGTTACTTCCGATTGACGAACTTTCAAAAGTCGACGCCCAAAGAAGTCGAACAGGCTTTGTGGGACCTGAGCCGTCAAGGCATGCGGTCACTGATCATCGATCTGCGAGACAACCCAGGCGGACTGTTGCCAGCGTCGGTCGAGGTTGCGGACCGTTTCATCTCGACCGGCCGTATTCTGACGACTCGCGGACGCAACGCTCGCGAAAACTTTGATTACACGGCACACCGTCCGAACACTTGGAACGTTCCGCTGGCGGTTTTGATCGACCGAAACAGTGCCAGTGCCAGCGAGATTTTCTCGGGTGCCATTCGCGATGCGAATCGCGGAACGGTGGTGGGCGAAAAGAGCTATGGCAAAGGCAGCGTGCAGGGGATCTTCCGCATGCAAGCCGCCCAGTTCGGATTGTGCTTGACCACCGCAAAGTTCTATTCGCCCAGCGGCCGAGCGATCAGCCGCAACGGCGTGGAGCCTCATATCTCCGTCCCACCGACCTACATCGCGGCTCGTCCCGATGAAAGCGGACGTTTGGTCACGGAATTGGAAGACGACGTGCTTCAAAAAGCCATCGAGTTCCTGGGCCAGTCGGCTCAATAAAGACTGTCCCGGCCCAAGCCGCAAAAACGTAGGTCCGGTTCCACAGGACAATTACCTGAAACCGTGCGAACACCCCAAGCGCCCGGCCGGACCGGACGCTTGGGATATCACTGATCGATCAAGCTTTGCTGGACAATTCTTCTCGCTTGGCGGCGATGATCGCCAGCAATTCACGCTGGGGTTTGACAAATTTGTCGACCCCTTCGTCCATCAAAAACTTGTGCATGTGAGCCACGTCCAACGCGCCATCAATCTCGTCTTGGACAGCTTGCGAAGGCATCTCGTCGACTTGACGTTTGAACGTTTCACCGCTGGCGTCGACCGCTTCGTTGGTCGATGGTGGGTTGGTTTGAATGTCACTGCCAGCCAACGCCGCCACGTACTTCCACGGTGGATCGTCTTTGCTCTTCGTACCTGTGCTGGCGAAGATCAACTCCTGCTCCAGCTTCAAACCTTTGTCGGCCCAGAACTCTTGGTTCTCTTTCCAAATGCGTTTGGCGTTCAAGATGCCGACCTGGCCTTGAGCATCGCTGGATAGGTTCGGCAGTTCTTTCTGAGTGTAAACATCGATTCGCGAAATAAAGATGCTGTACACGGACTTGAATTGATCCAGCGAACGAATGCCAGCTTCCGCCGCGCGCTGAGCGCCTTTCCAAACGGCTTCACGAGCCGCGTGGTACTGGTCCGCGGTGAACATCAACGTGACGTTCAGCGTGATTCCGTTGGCGGCCAGTTCTTCCAACGCGGCCAAGCCGGCTTCCGTGGCAGGAACTTTGATCATGCGGTTGGTGTGGCCCGCGTTCCACTGCTTGCCGAGCTCGATGTAGCGTTCCGCAATGTCCGCCGCTGAAAACTTCTGATCCGGGTCTTCCAAAATCGGATCCAATTCGAAGCTCACCCAGCCCGCATTGCCGCCGGTGGATTCGTGGATCGACGCGAATTTCTTTTCCGCGTCGTTGACCAATTCGTCGGTCAACGCCCACGCGATGGCTTCGTCGTCGTGACCTTCGCTGAGCAGTTCGTCGATTCGCGAATCGAAACCGCCCGCTTTGACGATTCCCGAGATGATGGCCGGATTGCTGGTCGCCCCGACGGCGCCCCAAGCGAGGTTTTGGTCGACTTCGGATGGTTCGACGGAATCCAGGTACAGCTTGGTGCCGGAATCAATCAGTGACTGGAGGGATGCAGACATCGGTTCTCTTCAGTGAGCAGAGTGGAAACGTTCATTCGTCAAATCGCTGACGATTTCACGAACGACGCGAACGGGCAAAGGAAACGACCAGGCCAATCGTGCAAAATGCGATCCGAAATCCCGACGGGCGAAAACCTGGTTTCCATGTCCAACGACGGGCGTCGCGGCACAAAATGCAGATCGCCGTGTGTCGAAGAAGAACAGCTCCCCACCACAGGACGGGTGGATCCTGAAAATGGACCTTGAAACATGTTCAAATGACAGCACTTTGCGTTGCGAAATGGGCTGTTTTGCCAATTAGACTGCATTGAGCCTGATTTGTGGGGGTGGGGCAATCGGTCACATTCAAGATTCATCCCGGATTCCTTCGCGAAGGTAAATGATCCAAGCCAAACCTTCCTATTTTTTCTAATCCGTTCAAATGTGTTCCAAGCTGTGAAACGTTTGGCCCGTGCAAACGCATTGACGTGGACCTTACGCCAAGTCCCCGATAGCTTACTGCTCGATTGACAACGTCCGTCCAACTCAAATCGGCATGTGATTGCCGACCCGAATCGACTTCTCTTCATCGGAATCCTTCATGACCGCAGATTCAGCCAAGCCGTCGTTCCTGGAGCGACCCGGCCCGTTGGGGCTGACCGTGGCTTTGTTGATTTTGATGGGATTTTTCTTCTTCTTGCCCTCCGCCTTCCGCGCGGCTCGCATGGGTTTGAAGAACAAAGAGAATGACGTCAAAGATTGGCTTCCCAGCGATTTCCCAGAGACCGCGGAACTCGACTGGTTCGCGGATCACTTCGCCGGCGAGAGCTTTGTGCTGCTGACCTGGGAAGGTTGCAACGTCGGCGATCAACGTCTGCGTTTGCTGGAAGAGAAACTGCTGCATGAATCCGCCAATTACCGTGAGCAATTGGCTGCCGAGGAAGCGTGGGGCGAAGATGCGTTGTCGCTGGCCGAAATCCAGGCTCGCGTTCGCGCGCGTGAACTCGGCGAAGAGTTGCAACTGCTGCCGCCCGGCCAGGAACTGACGAACTGGGGTGGCGAAGACGAGAAGTGGTTGGCCTCGGCTGATGGGACGTGGTACTACATCCAACCCGACGGCAAACTGTTCCGTTGGGAAGAGTCCATGAATGGCCCCGCGGCGCTCATCCGCAAGGTCAACAAGGCAGCGGGTCGTTACGAACTGCGTGGGCAATTTGTGACCGCCTTTGGGGATCCATCCACACCGGAACGAGTCAACCCGTTCTACAACGATCCCATGTTGCTTTGCGCGCCGCTGTTTCAAACGGTGCAAACGGGAGCCACCATCGCGGAAGAGTTGGCAGCCGAGGATGGACCTCTGTGGCCAATCGATTTGACCGATGTCACGAAGAAGCCCATCGTGGCCAAGCGTTTGGCGATGGAGCGTTTGACCGGAACCTTGTTCGCTCCGGCCGTTCCTTTCGAATTCGACTGGAAGCCTGAATCCTTTGTCGAGCAGTTGCCGGCTGATCGGCGATCCGAAGTTCCCGACGACGCCGACCAACGCATCGCAACCACATTGCAAGAGTTCGTTGATTCGCGATTGGAAGGCGATGCATCACGATTGCCGACGGCGCTGACGCAGATTCAAACGGATGCCTGGTACGCGGTTTACGATTCGCTCGGTGTGGAACCACCGCCACGTTTGACATGCTTGCTGGTCACGTTGACGGACCTTGCCAAAGACAACCTGGCGTTCGCAATCGGTCGTGGCACGCTCGGAATGCCTCAGGGACGCTTGTTGCAACTCGCGAAACAGTCCGGCATTCAACCGCCGCTGCCACCCAGCAGTGCACCGCCACCGTTCAATCGCGAACCACCGGAATCGATCGGTGGCATGCCGCCGTTGCGAATGGGTGGGCCTCCCGTCGACAACATCGCCATCGACGAAGAAGGCACCGTCACTTTGGTGCGTCTGGTCGGTTATTGCATCTTGGTTGGCGTGTTGCTGTCGTACTTCTGCTTCCGCAGTTTCAAAGTCACCATCATGTTGTTCATCGTCGGCGGGTCCGCTGCGATGCTCAGCATGTCCGTCGTCGGTTGGACCGGCGGCCGAGTCGATGCAATTTTGATGTCGATGCCGTCACTGGTGTATGTGTTGGGCCTGTCCGGTTCCATTCACGTGATCAACTACTACCGCGACGAAGTGCGTTTCCGAGGCCGTCGCGGCGCGGCGACTCGAGCACTGAAACACGCCGCGTTGCCGTGTACTTTGGCCGCGCTAACGACCGCCATTGGTTTGGCGTCCCTGTTCACCAGCAATCTGAAACCGATCAGCAACTTCGGTCTGTATTCCGCGATCGGTGTGATTTCGACATTGGGCGTGCTGTTCAGTTATCTCCCAGCCGCTCTGGAAACATTCTCGCCGCAGTTCGGACAAGACAAAGCTGAAGAACGCAAACGTTTGGCTGCTGCCAAGAAAGCCGCGAACGCGGAAGGCACGTCGCCCGGCGACACAACCAAACCGCAAAAGGGCGCCGTGTCCGGCGAACTGGAATTGGCGGCTTGGTGGGCTGGCGTGGGGCGTTGGATCACGGGCAACCATGCGATGGTCAGCACCGTTTGCCTGGTCGGGTTGGTGTTGGCTTCGCTGGGGTTGTTCAAGATCACCACATCGGTGCAGTTGCTAAAGCTATTCGATCCTCAGGCTCGTATCCTTCGCGACTATGCATGGTTGGAAGATCACTTCGGCAATCTAGTGCCGATGGAAATCGTGGTCCGCATGCCGCCCGAAATCCAACGTCCGATGCGATTGGCAAACGCCACCACAGAGGAGGAAACCGAAGCGGAAGACAAGTTGTCCGATCCGGTGTCGCTGAGTCTGCTCGAGCGGATCGAAGCGGTCTCGCGAATTCGAAAAGTCGTCACCCGATCACTGGGTGAGGAAGGCATCGCGAAAGTTGGCCAAGCGTCGAGCATGGACACCTTCATCGCTCCGCTGCCCGACGTCAGCAATGGTTGGAGTGCCCAACGCAATCTGTTCAACAACCGGTTGACGGAATCGCGATCGGAGCTGTTAGAAAGCGACTACGTCAAACTCGAAAAGAACGGCCCGCTGAAAGACAGCGAGTTGTGGCGTTTGAGCCTTCGCGTCAGTGCCTTGTCCGACGTTGACTACGGACTGTTCATCAATGAACTGAAAGACGCCGTTGATCCGGTGGTCCAGGCCTATCGAGTGCGATCGGAACTGATTCGAGAAATTCAACAGCCTGACGGCACTCAGATTCCCAAAGCCAAGGTGTTGGTGCTCGGGGCACAGAACGTGGTCGATCTCGATTCTGCTTCCTTGGTGAAGGTCGATGAAGCGACGGGCGAAAAAGTGGTCGATCAACAAGCGATCTTTTTGTCGACGCTTCGTGAGTTGCTCGGCAATGAACGCATTCGTCAGAGCTGGATCGATCCCAACGCGGAAGACGCCATCGCACGAACCACGGACGACAATTGGGACCGCCGCATTGCCGCCGCCGACGTGGTGGTCGATGTCTCGGATTTGCCATTCGCTGACTCTGCGGAATTGGCGGATGACAGTGCGGCATTGGCGACAAAGGGTGCGGCTCGTTTGCTGACCGCGCGGGATGTGATCGCCAAGTCGATTCCGAAACACATTTTGGCGCTGGACAAAGTCGCCAGTGGGCAACCGGATCGACTGCCAATCTTTGAACTGGACGAACCCGCCACGCCGCAAGTCATCTACACCGGCGTCGTCCCCGTGGTCTATAAAGCCCAACGCACGCTTTTGGGCAGCTTGGTTGAGTCCATCCTGTTGGCATTCGTGTTGATTGGGATCGTGATGATCGTCTTGCTGAACCCCGGGGCGTTCCCAACACGCTGGTTGATGCCCGCCAACATCCAATCCGGATTGTTGGCCGGTGCCGTTTCGATGATCCCCAATGTCTTCCCGGTTTTGCTGGTCTTCGGCTTGATGGGTCACTTGAGAACGGCGGTCGACATCGGAACGATGATGACGGCCAGTGTTGCGATGGGTGTTGCCGTCGATGACACCATTCACTTTCTGACTTGGTTTCGCCAATTCTTGGAAGAAGGCAAGACTCGTCGCGAAGCTGTGATCGAGACCTACCGTCGAGTGGGGCCTGCGATGACGCAAACCACCATCGTCGGCGGATTAGGATTGTTCATTTTCGCGATGTCAACGTTCACGCCGACACAGCGTTTTGGAACGTTGATGTTGGTGATGCTCGCCGCGGCCTTGATCGGCGACTTGATCTTGCTTCCAGCCTTGCTGGCTGGACCGCTCGGGAAGGTTTTCAAACCCCGGCATGACCATCTGGGAAAGCCCACGTTTGATCCGGGGCAATCTGGCATTGCCGCCGCGAGTGAAATTGGCGGGGTCGAACTGGATTCGATGAGCGAAAGTGCCCGTGTCAACGACGATCGCGTTGTCACGGAGGACACTCCGGTGTTGAAACTGCACAAACCACCCGCACGCAAAGACGCCAATCGCCCATCGCCGAAGGGATAGCGGTGTCTTGCCTGCGAGTCGCATTCTGAGGTTACCCGCGGCGATCGGACCTTGTGTCGACAGGATCACCGGCAAGCTGGTTCAGTCCCTGCGGCGATTGTTTGTTTCGCGTGGCGGGTCCTCATGGCATTGCAGGCTGGTCTCGTTCGAACGGCAGACCATTTGCATCCACCGCCGTCCAAGTTCGCGTGGACGCGTCACTACGTCCGGTAATTTGCGTTGGTCAGGCAAACTCTCTTGCCTGAATCAAATGAACCATCTGATCGGATAGGTTCTGCTGCGAACGAGCATCAACGCATCGAATCAACCGTCGTCAGAACGTTCTGAATGAGGTACGCTCCGCGTCTCTTCGGGACTCACTTCATCGACGAATGCGACATGCCTTTGAAATCTTTGGCGGACCAGGCAACCAGTTACCGAGTGCGGTTCTGCATCGGACTGGTCGCGGTATGCATTCTCGCACCGCTGGCGATTCGTGATTCGGCTCGTGCACTCGGCACGATGTACAACGCCCCCGCGTTGTGGTTGCCCGAAGACATGCCGGTCCGCAAACAGTACGACGACTTCTCAAAGCTGTTTCAGGGTCAAGACGTTTTGATGATTGGTTGGGACGGGGCCAAGATCGGAAGCGAATCCGTCGACGAAGCCGCCAAAGCGTTGCTGCCTCTGACTGAGTCCACGCCGCAGCGTGCGGCGTACCTCGAAGGGGTCAGCTCGGGCCAACGCGTGTTTGATGTGCTGACCAGCCCGCCAACCAGTTTCTCCGAGCGTGCCACCAGGGCTCGACTGCGTGGCTCGCTGATTGGAGAAGACGGCGAGCAAACGATCGTGCTGGCGACTTTTACGGAAGCCGGCAGTTTAAAACGCCAGGAAGTCATTGATGACATCCGACAAATTGTCTCGGACAAAATCGGTGTCGACGCGGAGCAGATCTACACCGCAGGACCACCGACCGACGGGGCGCTCGTGGACGCGGAGGCTCAGACATCGATCGACCGATACACCCTGCCCTCGGTGATCTTGGGTGCATTGATCTGCGTCTTCTGCCTGAGGTCGCTTGTTCTGACAGCAATCATCATCATCGTGGCGGTGATTGGCCAAGGCATGTCATTGGCGATGGTGCTGTATTCCGGAATCGAGATGAACGCGATTCTGATTGTGTTGCCACCGCTTGTGTTTGTCTTGACCGCCAGCGCCGGCATCCACCTGTGCAACTACTACCGCGACGCGATGTGCAGCGATCCTGACATCGATCCCACCGCGGCAACACGCCAAGCGATGAAGGCGGGCATCTTGCCGTGCTGGTTGGCCGCGACGACGACGATCATCGGCCTTGGTTCGCTGGGGCTGGTGCGACTGGTTCCAGTCAGTGCCTTTGGGTTAATCGCCGCCGGATCAGTCTTCAGCACGCTGTTGTTGCTGTTGCTTCTCCTGCCCGGCGCGATGCAGTGGCATGGAGCCCGTCACCAAGCCAAACATCGTGCGAGCCGAAAGAGCACGAATGCCGAGGACAATGATCCCTTGCCTGTTCAAACGTGGCGAAAGAACATCGGCCACGCCTGGGAGGCTTTTGCCGCAAAGTTCATGAAGGTGCCGATCACGGTCGTCACCATCTTTACACTCATCACAGCCGTTGCGGCCTCCGGATTGCCGGACCTCACAACCTCCGTGAACATCCCACGTATGTTTCCGGCCGAGAGCCGCATACGGACGGACTACGCCTGGTTCGAAGAACACATTGGCCCCACGATCAATGCGGAAGTCGTGGTCCAGTTCGCTCCGGAGGCGATGCCTGATCCAATCGATCGATTTCGCTTGGTCCGTGACGTGGACGACCATCTTCGACAAACGGAATTGGTCGGCGGAGTCTTCTCGGCACGATCATTTCTTCCCAGTCCGCCGTCGAAAAAGAGCCGCAGCATTCGCTCCACCGTGCTGGAAGCCAACATTCGCAGGCAACTCAACGACCCCGATTCCGCGTTGCAAGACGCCGGCTACATCGCCAGCGACGAAGCCGGCAACCAATTGTGGCGGATCAGTTTTCGTTTTCCGTTTGACGAGGACATCGACTATCGGTCAGAGTTCGAACGCGTTCAGGCGGAACTCACCCCAATCTTGGAAGAAGCCGGCGACGGCATCACGGGAACGTTCACAGGGGGCGTTCCAATGACAACGGAATCGCAAGACGTTTTGCTGCAGGACCTCTTTCGCAGCTTTCTAGCCGCGTTTGGCATCGTCGCCATCATCATGATGCTGCTGCTGAGAAGTGTGTCCGGTGGCTTGGTTGCGATGTTCCCCAATTTGTTTCCAACCATCACCTTGTTCGGCACCATGGGTTTGATGCAGACCCCGCTGGACATCGGATCGGTGATGACCGCCAGTGTCGCACTGGGAATCGCGGTCGACGGAACAATCCACTTCCTGACGAAATTCCAAAACCAATCGCGGCAGGGAAAATCGCGAATGGAGGCTTCCATCGCGGCACTTCACAAATGCGGCCCCGCCATGTGGCAAACGACCGCCGTCTGCGCGATCTCACCTTTGGTTTACGGGCTGTCAGAATTCCAACCCACCCAGCGTTTTGCCTTCATGATGTTTGGTCTGCTGGTGGCGGCTTTGGTCGGCGATGTCTTGCTGCTACCGGCGTTACTGGCATCGCCGCTGGGTCGATTTCTGACGCCTAAACTCGCCCGCGCACAAAATCAGCCGGGAAGTTAGCCAAAGGGTGCACTTCACCCGCGCCACCGAGCCATCGCTTCGGTTACGATGAGAGGCGGAAGGGGCAAGCACGCTCCTTTAAATCCCGCCTTGAACGAAGTTTCCCACCATGATCCGAAGCTGGACCCTCGCGGCCGTACTGGGCTGCTGGCTCGTCTCCCCCGCCTATCTAACATCAACGCGCGCCGCTGACGAAACGTTGGCACCACCCAACATTCTGTGGCTGACCAGCGAAGACAACGGTCCGCAGCTCGGTTGCTACGGCGATGAATACGCCGACACACCTCACCTGGACCAACTCGCCTCTCGCTCGCTGCGTTATCAAAAGTGTTGGTCCAACGCGCCCGTTTGTGCTCCCGCGCGGACGACGTTGATCAGCGGCATGTATGCCACCAGCCTCGGTGGACAACACATGCGAAGCGGAGTGAAGGTGCCCGATGGGTTCCAGTTCTATCCCGACGTGTTGCGTGAAGCCGGATACTACTGCACCAACAATTCGAAGACCGATTACAACTTCGTCAAAGGTCTCGGCAAAGGAGGCTGGCACCAATGCGATGGCAAAGCCCACTTCCGCAACCGCCCGCGAAAAGATCAACCGTTCTTTGCCATTTTCAATTTCACGATCAGCCACGAAAGCAAGATTCGCAACGAGCACACGTTGGTGCATGACCCGGACAAGGCTCCTGTTCCCGCCTATCACCCCAACGTCCCCAAAGTCCGGCGTGATTGGGCCCAGTACTACGACCGGCTCACCGAGATGGACGCGATGTGCGGACGCATCTTGAAGCAACTGGACGAGGACGGACTGACCGATTCCACGATCGTCTTTTACTACGGTGACCATGGCAGCGGCATGCCTCGCAGCAAACGCTGGCCGTTCAATTCCGGTTTGCACGTTCCGTTCTTGCTGCACGTGCCTGAGAAGTACAAACATTTGGCCCCACAAGATTACGCCAGTGGCGGAGTCACCGAGCGTTTGGTCAGCTTCGTCGACATGGGGCCCACCGCGATCAGCCTCGCCGGAGCCGACGTGCCCGATTCGATGCAGGGTGTTCCCTTCGCCGGTCCACTCAATGGCGAATCGAAAGAACTCTTGTTCGGCTATCGCGGTCGCATGGATGAACGAGTCGACATGGTGCGTAGCTGCACCGATGGACGCTTTGTTTATCTGCGTCACTTCCATCCGGAACGCATTTACTTCGCGTACTTGGACTACATGTTCCAAACACCGACGACGCAAGTTTGGAAAGAAATGTACGACGCGGGTGAGCTGAACGAGGCTCAATCCAAGGTCTGGGAAGTCAAACCGCTCGAAGAGCTTTTCGATCTGCGATCGGATCCTGATGAAGTCAACAACCTGGCGAACGATCCGGCTCACGCTGACAAGCTTCGTGAACTGCGAAATGCGACCCGCAATTGGATGGTTTCGACGCGAGACCTGGGTGTGTTGCCCGAAGCGGAACTGCATCGGCTGAGCGGCAAACAGGATCCTCGCACCTGGGCACTGAACAGCGATCTCAATTGGGAAAAGCTGGTCAACATCGCTTGGCGTGCAACCGCCGCTTGGAATGATTTGCCCGACACCGCCGTGCAACGTCTGGAACGAGTCACGCAGCGCCCGTCCAGCATCGACCGTTACTGGGGAGTCCGTGCGTTGGCTCTGGGCCTGACGTCGCCGAACACCGATCTCTCGGATGAAACCAAAGCCAAGGCTCTGTCGATTCTCGAGAAGTCTGCTGCTGACGATGAAGCCCCCATCGTTCGCGCCGCGGCTGCGGAAGGTTTGTTGGTGGCAGGCAATGACCAACAACGCGACCAAGCTCAAGCGTTGCTGCTCGATTTGTCCAACGCCGACAACGAAGGCCACTACGTCGCTATGACCGCGTTGAACCTGATCGACAATCATCGCGACCAACTATCGGATGGCTGGCAAACGCAACTCGGCAAACTTCCGAGAAAAACAAAACTTTCGCCCGAAAGAGCGGACTCCTACGTCGGACGTTTGCTCCAATACCTTACTGCGGATTGATCGCTTTTCACGAGAGAACAGACCGATGTCACTTCAACCTCTGCACGATCGTTTGAACACCATTGCCAAGGACGGCCGGACTCGAAAGCTTCATCGCCGACGAGTCGAGGGCGTTCACATCGTCGAGGACGATGGGCGTCGGCTGATGAACTTCGGCGGCAATGACTACCTCGGTGTCATCGCCGACGAAACTCGCGGCTGTGACTTGCAAACCGCATGTTCGACTCATGGGGCGTCCGCCAGCGCATTGGTGTGCGGATGGACGCCTCGCCATGACGCGCTGGCCCAATCCATCGCTGAATTGGAACGGACCGACGCCGCAGTAATCTTTCCCTCCGGGTATGCGGCGTGTTCCGGCACGATGGCCACGTTGCCGCAAGCCGGTGATTTGATTCTCAGCGATGAACTCAATCACGCTTCTCTGATCGATGGTTGCCGGCTCTCGAAAGCGGAACGGGTCATCTACCCGCACCGCGATTTGGATTTTGTCGAACACGTGCTTCGTGACCGAACGGACGTATCCGGGATGACTTGGATCGTCACCGACGGCGTGTTCAGCATGGACGGGGATGTGGCACCGCTGCCGGGTTTGGCTGATTTGGCCGAGCGTTTTGGTGCCCACCTGATCGTTGATGAGGCCCATGGCACCGGAGTCTTGGGACCACGTGGCGCGGGACTGTGCGATGCGTATGGCGTCACCGACCGAGTCACCGTGCGGATTGGAACGCTGAGCAAAGCCATTGGCCATCAAGGCGGCTTTGTCGCGGGACCGCAGATCGTGATCGACACGCTCGTCAACGCCTGTCGATCACTGATTTTCAGCACCGCTCTGTCACCCGTGATTGCCGAAGGTGCCCATCGTGTGATCCAGCGCTTGCCTCATTGGCGAGACCGACGCGACCGCGTGGCGATGATGTCACGGCAATTCCGTCGGCTAATGAATCTCGATGCCAGCGGTCTCGAATCGGGGATCCCGATTGTGCCGCTGATCATCGGTGATGAAGAGGAAACCGTTCTCGCCAGCCAAGCGATTCGCGACAACGGATTCTTCGTCCCGGCAATTCGTCCGCCAACCGTGCCCGACGGCAAATCGCGTTTGCGAGTCTCGATCACAGCCGCCCATCGCGACCACGACATCGAACTGCTGGCCGAGATCATTCATCGAGTCTGCCCGAATCTACAAGCCCCGGAATTGACCTCCGCCGGCAACTAGCCCCGTCCGTTCGCGAACTTCACGACTGTTAAAAAAACGGTGTGGCAGCTATCATCTCCCCCTGCGAATCTCGCATTTCGGGGCTGTAGCTCAGTTGGTTAGAGCTGGGAACTCATAATTCCTAGGTCGCGGGTTCAAGTCCTGCCAGCCCTACCTTTTTCTTTGTTCGTCGTTCATGCCACGCCAACCCTCGAAATCGCAACGCAGCCGATCCTCAGCCCAAAACAAATCGGACTCCGGAGCGAAGCGCATCAATCAACTTTTGGCGTCAGCCGGCTTTGGCAGTCGACGTCAGTGCGAAGAACTGATTCGCGAAGGACGCGTGGAAGTCGACGGTCAAACCATCACCGAGCTGGGCGTCACGGTCGATCCCAACGTCCAAAAAGTTCGCGTGGACGGCGCCAACCTGCGTCCGCAGAAGTTGGTCTATTACGCGGTCAACAAACCAGCCGGGATCGTCACCACAAATTCCGATCCCAAAGGCCGACCTCGAGTCATCGACTTGGTGCCGCCGACGGAACGCGTGTTTCCAGTGGGACGTTTGGATTTGTCCAGCGAAGGCCTGATCCTGCTCACCAACGACGGTGATTTGGCCCAACAGTTGGCTCACCCCAAATACGGCATTCAAAAGGTTTACCGAGTCGTGGTTGCCGGCGAAGTTCGCGGCGAAACGATGAAGAAGATGCGAGAGGGCATCTACATCGCGGAAGGCTTCGTCCAAGTCGACGGGGCCCGGATTTTGAAGGCACGCCCAAAAGCAACTGAAATGGAAATTCGGTTGAAGGAAGGCAAAAATCGCGAAATTCGCCGCATCCTCGCTCGCATGGGCCACAAGGTTCAACAATTGCGACGCATCGCGATTGGCCCTTTGAAACTCGGCGATATTCCTCGCGGTGCTTATCGAAAATTGACGCGAGACGAAGTCGACAAGTTGCGGCGAGGCGTCGAGCACGCCGAACGTGCCGCGAAAGCCGAAGCGGCATCGCGGCCACGATCGGGGCAGTCGATCAAACGCCGTCCGGGCGGTGCCAACCGCAATGTGGCTGCCAAACCAGCCTCGGGTCGTGGTGCATACCAAGGGGCTCGCAAGGCGACCAAGAAGTCCCAATCGTCGAGCACTCCACGCGGCAAAGTGAACTCGGGGAAACCGAAAGCAGGCAAACCCAAATCAAGCAAACTCGGAAGCGGAAGCGTCATTGGAGGCACCGTCATCGGTGGCGATGCACCGCAAGCCGCCGACAAGCCAGAACGCTCGAAATCGAATCCCAACATCATTCGCAAACGAACAGCCGGCAAGAAACCCGGCCCCAAACCGGCTCGCGGGAAAGCCAGCCGCCGCCGCGGTCGTTGACCAAACGAAGTGTGCTAGGTCAGTACGCGCAAGCGATACAGCTCCACCAGCATCGCCCGTAGGTTGGCCATTCCTGGCCGACGTCCGCACTGACCCGAAGCCGCGCCACCCCATCTGGTACACGTTGCGATGACGGTTCGATCGCTGCCTGTCTAGTGGTCGGGCAAGAGTGCCCAACCTTTATTCAAACCCCCGTAGGTTGGCCACTCCTGGCCGACGTCCACCCAAAGAACACCCACGTCACTCTTTCGCGGCTTCGACTTGCGTGGGACTTTGCAAGTACGCCATCAAATCCGCGACTTGGTCTTCGCTGTACGGCTGCAACAGACCGCTGGGCATCGGCGACTGATCCGTCGCCGCTTCCATTTCGATATCGTCCTTGGCCAACACCCAAGTTTGATCCGCAGCGACAATCGTCACGGATTGCCGCGTACGCTGGGTCACCAATCCGACCAGCAATCGCCCGTCCACCGTCACAATTTTTGTCGCTCGGTAGTCCGCGCCGACCACCGCGTCGGGGTCGATGATGTTGTGCAGCAGGTATCCCAAATCACTGCGCTGGGCACCCGTCAAATCCGGTCCGACTTGTCCGCCGCTGCCGAACATTCGGTGACATGCCGAACACGACTTTTCAAACAACACTCGACCTCGCGACCGATCGGCCGTCTGCAAACGAGCGGACGTCAACGTCCTTGTCCACTCGGCGATCTCACGTTCACGGTCGGCCGGAGTGTCGCGCAGCTTGCCCCAAACTTGCTCCACACGATTCTGAAGTTCTGGATTGTCGAGCGATAAAATCGTTCGCACATGGGACGCATTCAAAACGTCTTTGGGCATTTTCTGCTCCTCGATCGCTTTCAACAATGGATCGGCAAACACGTCGCGAGAACACAGCAATCCAATCACCGCCGAACGGCGGGGAGCACGAAAACGCCGGTAGTTGTCCAACAACATCTTCGCGACTTCCGGCCGTTTGATCGTGGCCAATGAGGGAGCCAGCTTGGCGTTCACCCGAGGATCCTTCATCAGCGGGGCTGCCAAACGGACAATCTCCTGATCCAAATCATTCTCGGATTGCGATCGGCTTTCGATCAAACCCTTGATTGCCGCCAAACGCTCCAGCACATCGGCTTGCTGGTCCGTTGCCACCTTGATCAAAGCTTCGACACTCTGTCCGTCACCGAACAACGTTGCCAGTTTTCGAATCGTCTCGGCATGCTTTTCTCGCAGATCCGAATGCTGCGCAATGATTTCATAGAACGTATCCCAACTTTCGGGTCGCTCGGCACGCCGCACGCCCACCATGCCAGCCGCCACGCCGTCCAGGAAGGCATCCGCACATCGCACGTTGGGCTCGCCTTTCAAATCACCGTCACTTTTTAGACGTCGCGTCACACTGGCAAGCAACTCCGCAAACGGCTTGGGAGACTCGCTCATTCGCTCCGCCAAAGCACGGCTGGCCAACCGAACGGTGGACGGAATTTGGCTTTGCTCCACGCCGAACGTTAGCTGATCGAGGTCGGCGTCAGCACAAGACATCAGCCCATACCAAATCATCAATCCTTGATTGTGATCATCCGCGTCTTCGATGCCGCTATTCAGCTCGGTCAGGAAATCAGCAATCTCACCACGATAATGAATGGGCAATCGCTGCATGATGGACGCCACGGTCAATCGCACCGAGGGCACATCGGCTTCGGCCAGCGAGAGGAAATCGCTCTGCAAACCTGCATACTCATTCGTGACGCGTTCTGCCGCATCACGGCTCGCTGCAGTCGGCCCAAACACATCGTCGATCGGCCAGTGTTGGGTCAGCAAACGTAAGCACCAACTCCGGACATGAGGCGACTCATCCGCGATTCCGGCAATCAGGAATTCCCGCGTGGCACCGCCCGTGACGTTCAGTGTCCACAGCAACCGCAGTCGTTGTTGCGGGGTAAGCGATGGATCCGCGTAGGCAGCCAGAAGTTCTTGGTTCAAATGCGTCGCATCCATGCCATCCCCGATTAGCTGAGCGATTCGCAATCGGGATTGATGCGAGAACCAACGCCAATCGGACAGTTGAAATTCGATTAAGCTTGCGGCGTCGAGCGTTTCTGCATTCAGCTTTTTCAAACGCTCGGATACATCGTCGGGCACGCCGGCTTCGTACCGAATCTGGAAAACGCGACCGCTGGACCGGTGCACTCCTGTGTGCTCATGGCACTCACCCAAGTCCGCCCAATCCAGGACCATCACGTTCCCATCCGGACCGGCGGTCAATTCCATTCCACGAAACCACGGGTCTCCGCTGAGAAAAAAGTCAGGCTCGTGTCGCCCGACGTACCCCGTGCCCACGGGTTCCAAGCGTTCCTGGTTAGCTCGTCGGCCATGGAAGTTCAGCGTGAACAGTTGCTCTTGATACTTCGTTGGCCAAGTCGACTCTTGATAGATCATCATGCCCGCGTGTGCGTGCCCGCCCCCGAAATCATTCGCGGCACCATCACGCGAGTCTTGCCATCGACCGGTCGTGTCAAAGTGGAAGTGGTCCGCGTGTTGGTCAATTAATTCGTACGCATTTGGGTTGGGATCCAATGTGAACGGCCGCATGAAGTGAGCTCCATGAATGCCGTGCCACAGATGCCCATTGACCGTGTTGATGAAAAACATCTCTCCGTGACGATCGAAATCATGTCCCCACGGATTCGTCGTTCCATGACAAAGGACTTCGACTTGTTGCGTTTCTATGTGATACCGCCAAATCCCGCCTTCGATCGCGATGCGTTTTTCGTCAGGCGTCCCCGGTCGCCCGATGCGTCCCGGACAAGATCCACCGCAACGACCGTACAACCATCCGTCGGGACCGAACCGCAAACCGTTCGCCAAGTTGTGATAGTTCTGCTCGGCGATCGTGAACCCGTCCAAAACAACTTCGGGTGCGGCATCTGGAACAGCATCGCCATCGGCATCCGGAACAAAAAGCAGTTGCGGCGGGCACATCAACCAAACACCACCGCGGCCGACTTCGACACTGGTCAACTGCTGCACGGAATCCAGAAACACCTTGCGTGAATCAGCGACTCCGTCCAAGTCTTCGTCGGTGAACACCAAGACTCGGTCGCGTTGATCTGCCCGCCAAGCAACGCCGCGTTGACCGTAGGTGTAGTTTTCCGCGACCCAAAAACGCCCCATGGTATCCCAAGCACAATCTATCGGGTTTTGAACCTCGGGTTCGTGAGCAAACACCGTGGTCATAAAACCGTCTGGCAATTGGATCGCCTTCGCGGCTTCCTCGGCGGACAACAAAGGTGGTCCCGCGGGCTGGCCGTTTTCACCAGGCTCGGCCAATGGCTCCGTGTTGATCGGCGTCGGAAAATCGTCCGCTGCCGCGTCCGTCGTCACGAACACGCTGGCGAAGATTCCTGCAAAGAGGCAGCCGAGCCAAAAGCTTCCAACGCATCGCGCGACCGCTCGGCTCACCACCCGTGCATTTTTCGAGCAATCAACGTAGAACATGGGGATCATTTTCGTTTCGAACAAGAAAGACTGATATGCGGCGAATCGGCGGCTTTACCGATCCCAAATTGGCGGACCAATTCAACGACTATCTGCAAACGCAACAAATTGCGTCAAAAGTCGATCACGACGGCGAGTCCCATGATATCTGGATTCGCGACGAGAAGGACGTGGATCACGCCCGTACAGCCTTGCAAGAATTCACTCAGTCACCCAATTCCGCAAAATTTGACGTGTCCGCGGAAGCTGCCCGGCTTCGCAAAGAACAGGAAGCGGAGAAAAAACGCAAACTGTCGATGCAGCGGAAGTCCCAACAATCGCTGCGTGGGTCATCAGGATCCTTTGGTGGTCGGGCGACGATGTCCGGCCCGATCCCTGTGGTGATCGGCATGATCATCGTCTGCGGTCTGGCCAGCTACGCGACCAGCTTTGGGAATCCACGGCCAAATCGCAACCTGCCGGATCGCCTGACCCTGGAAGCCATTGAATCGGGCGACTTCTTGTCGTTTGAACAGAAGCTGTTTTCTGCGTTCTGCTTCGCTGATCCGATCCAATATCAAAAGACCGACGACCCATGGGTATCGATCAAGAAAGGCGAGTTGTGGCGATTTATCACACCAGCCTTTCTGCATGGATCACCGATGCACTTGGTGTTCAACATGATGGCTTTGTTCACACTGGGTAGTGTGATTGAACGATTGCACGGTTCGTGGTTCCTCGCTTTGTTATTGATCGTGTGTCAGATCGTCGGCACGCTGGTTCAAGTGCTGCTGCCCGACTGGTTGGAATCGCCGATGGCGATCGGTGCGTCAGGAGCCGTGTTCGGTGTGTTTGGATACATCTGGATTCGCCCAAAATTTCAACCTTCTTATCCGGTTGGCATCCCACCTTTCAATGTCTACCTCATGCTCGGGTTCATGTTCGCTTGCATGACACCGTTGATTCAAGGCATTGCCAACGGTGCCCACGTCGGTGGTTTGGTCATTGGCATGGTGATTGCCGCGGTGCTCCCCAAGAGCTTCGGATGATGACCGCCTGAGTCCACCACGCCGAACGCGTGAATTTGGACGGCCGATGAGATACCCTGAGGCGACGTCCGGCCATTCGTGGTCGACGTTCCCACCTCACACCACTGCCCGCCCTCTCAACATGATTCGAACTCCGCTGCTCTGGCTCTTCACTTGCTTCCTTGCAACCAACTGTTTTGCAAACGATCGGCCCAATGTCTTGCTGATTGTTGCCGACGACCTGAATTGTGCGATTGGTCCATACGGCGACCCAACCGCCATCACGCCTCATCTTGATTCGCTTGCTGCACGAGGTCTGACCTTCGATCGAGCCTATTGCCAACAGGCGGTTTGCAACCCGTCGCGATCGTCGTTTTTGACCGGACTGCGACCCAACACCGTCGGGGTGGATGATCTAAGAAAATCTTTTCGCGAAACAGCACCGTCCGGCAAGACGCTGACCACGTTGCCGGAACATTTCAAGAATCACGGGTACTTCTGCCAAGACATCGGCAAGATTTTTCACAACATGGGTGACACGCAAGATCGCCGGTCTTGGTCCATCGACGAAGTGTTTCATCAAGGCACACACGCCGCGGACACCGTGTACTCGAACACGCCGCCGGCTCTTCGCCGCCACAAACTGAAGAAGGCTCCGGTCACCGAAAGCCACGCGGTTCCCGACTTTGCCTATCGCGATGGTCAAATCGCGAATTTGGCAAGCTCGGTGATCGAGAGCTACCCCGAGGACGCTCCGCCTTTCTTCCTCGCGGTCGGTTTCTGGCGACCTCATTTGCCATTCGTTGCACCGGAAAAGTACTGGGACCTGTACGATCCCGAGCAAATCCCTCTGCCGGTCATCGATAAGCCCGGCGAATCCACTCCGGATATTGCACTGCACCCGTCCCGAGAAGTCCGTGGTTACGACGGGGTATCGAATGAAGGCCCGGTGTCAGAATCGCAGATCAGGCACTTACGACATGGGTACTACGCATCCATCAGTTTCTTAGACGCCCAAGTCGGCAAAATGCTGACGGCTTTGGATCGAAGTGGATATCGCGAATCCACCGTGGTTGTGTTTCTATCGGACCATGGGTTTCACCTGGGCGAGAAAGCCTTGTGGGGCAAGACGTCCAATTTTGAACTCGACGCTCGCGTTCCATTCATCGCCGCTGATCCGCGACGGGAGGCATCTCATGGTCAACGCACTCCATCGCTGACCGAGTTGGTGGATCTGTTCCCGACGCTAGCCGCCATCGCCGGCGTGTCGGAGGGCCTGCCGGGAAACCTGGAGGGGATGGATGTCTCCCAATTGCTGAATGATCCCGATCAAGAGTTGAAACGAGCCGCTTTCACTCAGCATCAGCATCCCTTTTATCAACCACGTGAACGTTGGACGGCGTGGGGATATTCCGTGCGAACCCGACACCACCGATACACCCAGTGGCGTTCCATCGCAGAAGGCAATTTGATCGCCGAAGAGTTATACGATCACCGCAGTGATCCGCACGAAATTGACAACGAAGCAAGCAACAACCAACCGATCACCCAGCGGCTCCGAAAGATTGTCGCCGAGCATTTTGGCCTCTCAACCCCGTAGGTCAGGCCATGCCAGACGAGGTTTGCCGAAGCATTGGTCGATCGTCGTGTAAGAAATAGCCGCAAAACCCGTAGGTCAGGCCGTGCCTGACGAAGGTCGCCGGCCGGTCGACTCGCCCGCGATGAGCAGCGTTTTTGATTGCACGCCTCGCTTCTTTCGAAGCATCGGCCGGGGCGTCAGGTGGAACCTGACCTACGCTAAAACAGTAGGTCAGGCCGTGCCTGGCGAGGGTTACCGAAGCATCGATCGATGCATCGGGTGAGACATGGCCACGCACCCCCGTAGTAGTTGCTCTATCTCTAATTGTCATGCTTTTGTATGCTCTCGGCATCTCGTACAGGAGGATCAGAGATGCCAGGTACATCAAGGAAGTATGTCGTAGAA
>NZ_JAJKFV010000014.1 GCF_020966775.1 Rhodopirellula halodulae
GTGCGATCACTGTTGATGTTTTACAACCCAATTGATGGTTGGCGGCGCGTCGGATGCCGCGAGAGTCGAACTCGCGTCGATTGGGCCCAAGAGGTACGGACGCTTTTGGAAGTCGACTATCCCGATGCGGAAACCGTGACGCTCGTGTGCGATAACCTCAACACGCACAGCATTGCGAGTCTCTACCATACATTTGATGCGGAACGAGCGGGACGTCTCCGTCGGCGTCTCAACTTAGTGTTCACTCCTAAGAACGGCTCGTGGTTGAACATGGCGGAAATGGAACTGAGCCTTCTAAGTCGCCTATGTCTGGGCAGCATTCGATTTGAAACTGCCGAAGCCATGGACTGTCACATTGAGCGTTGGCAATCCGATCGCAACGCAAAAAAGCGTGGCACAAATTGGAGATTCACCACCGAAGATGCGCGAGTCAAACTCAAGTCGCTTTATCCGCAGCATGACACATAGAGCCGGAACGACCACTACGGCCGGCGACATGCAAACGTAGGTCAGGCCGTGCCTGACGATGGTGAAATGCCAGCCAATACCACCATCTCGACGAATCACAATCGCGGCGCGGAATCTTGGACGCCTCGCTTTGTTCCGAAGCATCGGCCGGGGCGTCAGGTGAGACCTGACCTACGGTTGGTTTGGAAAATGAAAACGCCCGCTGGTCGCGAAATGGCGACGAGCGGGCGTTGTTCGTTTTGGCGGTGTTGCCGCCGGTCAGTTGTCGCTAGCTAACGAGGCTCAACCCAAACTCCAACCGTCGCGGTATTCGCGTTGGACGAATTCGTTGACGGATGAAACGTTCGGACTGCTCAGGTCCTTCGCATTCCATTCGATGCGTTGGCCTTCGCCCGCACGCATGGCCAAGTTGCCGACCAAGATCGTTTCGGTCAGGCGGCCAGCGTAACCGAAGTTCGACATGGTTCCGGGCTCGTATTCGCCTTTGACCGTGCTGACAAATTCCCATTTGTGACGCTCGTCGCCACTGGCTTTGTGTGGGATGCGTGGCAGCCAAGGATCAGGCTTCTTGAAGTCGACGAATTTGTCTTCGGGAAGCAGGTAATACTTGGCACCGTAATCATCGGGCGAGAACACCAAGCCTTTGCTGCCGACGATGACGGCACCGGATTGTTTGCGTCCACCGTCACGTTGAGCCTGAACGCGTTTTTGGAACGACGCGGGCAATTGCGAGATGATGCTTTCCGGTGGCAAGTTGCCTCCGTCGTACCAGTAGAACTTACAAGGTGGCAACGTCGCTCCGTTGGCACCTTCACGCTCGGGGAACTCAAACATCAGCGAGCTGCTGGCGGGGAATTGTTCGCCTTCCACGATGCCAGGATTCTTCACGGCGGTGACGGCGATGGGGTCCCACAGATGCAACGCCTTCACTGGCATGTTGGTGGTGTGACATGCCATGTCGCCGAGAGCTCCGGTGCCGAAGTCGACCCAACCACGCCAGTTGAACGAATGGTAGGCTCCTTTGACGAATGGACGCATCGGTGCGGGACCGATCCATGCATCCCAGTTCAGCGAATCCGGCACGGGGTCTTCGCCTGACGGACGTCCACCACCCTGTGGCCACACGGGACGGTTGCTGAAGATGTGAATCTCAGTCACGTCGCCGATCGCACCGCTTTGGATGACTTCCACGGCTTCGCGAAGTCCGTCTTCGCTGGTGCCCTGGTTGCCCATTTGAGTGACCACGCCGGTCTTCTCAGCGGTCTCACGCATCAAACGAGCTTCGCGAATCGACCATGTCATCGGTTTTTGGCAGTAGATGTGCTTGCCCATGTTCATGGCTTTGACACAGGCCGCCGCGTGCGTGTGGTCGGGCGTGCTGCACGTCACGATGTCGACTTTGTCACCCAGCTTGTCCAACATTTCGCGGAAGTCGTCGAACTGCTCCGCGTCTTTGAATTCGCGTCCTTTCTTCGCCAGCGTGTCGCGATCGACATCGCACAGCGCGGCAATCTTCACGCCTTGGTTGGCGATGTGACTGGTGTCGCTACCGCCTTTTCCGCCCACGCCGATGCAAGCGGCCGACAGGGCGTTCAATGCCGAAGGCGATTCTTCTTGAGCCAGGCTGGTCCCGGCGAAATAGCCGACGCCGGCAGTCAATGCTGCCGACTGGCCAATGAAACGACGACGATTGGTTTTCTGGGTCATGGACAAAGAGTTCCGAGGGAATGGAAAGAGGTGGGCAAAGGAGGCGAGTCCCTCCGCGGATCCGCCAGCGAAATCTTTCTTAGACGGAAGCCGAGCGGGGAGGGGCGGCGAGCGGGATTATCCTTTCGCCGGAATGCCCAGATTACCATCTCCATAGAGGGCAGGCAATCTTTTGGATGACCGTCCGAACCAGAAAACGGGCTCGCGGAAAATGCGAAAAGATCCCACCCGAGCGACCGCGACAATCGTCAGCCGCGGGCGTGTCAGACACCGCGAGCAATTATCCGCCGAATCGCAGCCACGTGGGTTGGCCACTCTTGGCCGACAGAGAATCGCACGACGGGCAGAGCGTCCGGTGGAACCGGACCTACAGCACTGGTCGGACCAGAAAACGGGCTCGCGAAAAATGCGAAAAGATCCCACCCGAGCATCGCGACAATCGTCATTCGCGGGCGTGTCAGACACCGCGGGCAATCACCCGCCGAATCGCAGCCACGTGGGTTGGCCACTCCTGGCCGACAGAGAATCGCACGACAGGCAGAGTGTCCGGTGGAACCGGTGATGGGCAGAGCGTCCGGTGGAACCGGACCTACAACGCTGGTCGGACCAGAAAACGGGCTCCCGGAAAATGCGAAAAGATCCCACCCGAGCGATCGCGACAACCGTCAGTCGCGGGCGTGTCAGACACCGCGGGCAATCACCCGCCGAATCGCAGCCACGTAAGTTGGCCACGCTTGGCCGACAGAGAATCGCACGACGGGCAGAGTGTCCGGTGGAACCGGTGATGGGCAGAGCGTCCGGTGGAACCGGACCTACAGCGAGGTAGGTTGGCCACTCTTGGCCGACTTTTGGTCATACAGCGGAGAACACGGCGTCCGGTGGAACCGGACCTACCAATCGATCCGCGTGTTTTGTCTCAACGGGTTTCGATGAGCTGCCAGTTTCCGGCGTCGGTTTCGACTTTCCAAATTTCCGGCAGGGCTTCGTCTTTCAACTGACTCGCCACCAGCGATGCCAGGGGATCAGGAATGATGAACGCCACGACCTGATTTCGATTGCGACGCAAAATTCGACGCACGGCTTTGCCGACTCGAACCGCCGCCTCGTACAAAGGCTCGCCACCAGGAGGACAGGTCGACTCCGGCGTGTCACAGAGTTCGCGGTACAAGCGTGGCTGGTTGCGACGAATTTCCTCGATCAGCTTGCCGTGCCAAAGTCCATGATCCACGTTGCGGAATTCTTCCACGACTTTGGGACGCAGGTCTCGGCCTTCGGACAGCAACGTCGCTGTTTCGACAGCGGATTGGCAAGGCGCAGTGAAGATGCCGTTCAAACGAATTCCCGCCAGCTCACTCGCCAACGACTCCGCCTGATCACGACCACGAGAGCACAAGGGCATGTCCAAGTTGCCCTTCATGCGGCCTTGTTCGTCGAACGACGTGGCACCCGGACGAATCAGAACCACCTTTGAAACCGCTTTGGAACGCAGCGAAATCATGTCTGGCCTCCTGCACCGGGGTGCGATCCGTTCATCGCCAGCGTCAATTCGTTGATCGCCGTTTCGTAATCGTGCTGGCCGAAGATCGCCGATCCCACGACGAACAAGTCGCATCCGGCTTCGCGAGCGGCGCCGATCGTGTCGACTTTGATTCCGCCGTCGATTTCAAGCAGCAAATCCGGTTTGCGTTGCTTCAGACTCTTCAGTCGATCCAGTGCGACAGGATTGAACGACTGGCCGCCGAACCCAGCGTTGACGCTCATCACCAACACCATGTCCACGGCGTCCAAGCAGTCGTCCAGCTTGGCAAAATCCGTGTCGGTATTGATCGCCACGCCGACACCCACGCCCAGGTCACGGATCTGGCCCGCCACTTCAACGCTGTCCTGGACGGCTTCCACATGAAAGGTCAACAAGTCCGCGCCGGCATCGACCATTGGTTTCGCATACGCCATGGGGTCGCTGATCATCAGATGAACATCCAAGGGCATGTTCGTATGACGACGCAAACCTTCCACGATCGGCATGCCGTAGGTCAGGTTGGGCACGAAATGGCCATCCATCACGTCCAAGTGCAGCACCCGCGCTCCTGCGGCGGTGAGTTGTTCGACCTCGGATCGCAAATCACCAAAGTCGCATTGCAAAAGGCTCGGCAAAATCGCCGGGCCCGCGGCACGGATGGAATCGAGCTTCGCTCGGCTCATACAGTTGTCTCATCGGGGAATGGATGCACCACGCGAATTTGGCTTCGCTGCGGGATAGCCTTCGCCAAAAAGCAAAAACTCGCCGCGTGATGCGGAACCACGGGAACGTTCTCACGCCGGTTTGACCAACTCAGCTGTGGAAACAACTGTTCGGCCAGCACCGCAATTCGCCATGTCGGCGGACTGTCCCAGACGCTGTGGTGTGACGCGATCCACGTGCCAATTCAGCCGCCGCAAAACCATTCCAAACGGTTCCGGCGGTCCAACGCGACACGTGGAGGTGACGTCGATGGGGCAACAGATTGATCAAGTCGCTGGTGAACTGTCAATCGCCGGCATTTGAGGACGCGATGGTCCAATCGCCACAATGGCGGCCCTCACCCGAAAAATCGAAATATCCAGCAATTGCTAGCAACTGTAACGGCGGGTTATCCCCCGCAAAATTTTGCCGTTGTGATTCAACTTTGCGTCTTGTCCTAGCTCCTAGCTCCTAGCTCCTAGCTCCTAGCTCCTAGCTCCTAGCTCCTAGCTCCTAGCTCCTAGCTCCTAGCTCCTAGCTCCTAGCTCCTAGCTCCTAGCCCTCAGCCCTCAGCCCTCAGCCCTCAGCCCTCAGCCCTCAAAAAAAACGGCCGCCGTGATTCTTGCGAATCGCGGCGACCGTTTTGTTGGATCAGCTTTTTAGCTTGTCTGCTCAGTGGCTCTGTCTATCCAAGAGTCCTGCTCGACATATCGATCGCGACCGCGACGCGGGAGAGCGGAAGGACGCTCTCCGGGTCTCTGGTCCGATCGATGGTCGATCAACGCCCTGGATCAAATCCGGTCTGAGCAATCTCTTCTTCTTCCTGGATGATGATCCGTGGCGTGACCATCATCATCAGGCTGCTGGACTGACGACCAACCGCGGTGTTGCGGAACAATCGGCTGACGTAAGGGATCTTGCTCAAGAACGGCAGTCCGCGTTCGTTGCGGCCTTCGCTCATTCGCTTGATACCACCCAGAAGAATCGTGCCACCGTCTGGGACGCTGACGGTCGTGCTGACGTTCGTGAATGCGAACGTTGGCTGCTGGACCGTGGTACCTTGAACGATGCTTTCTTCTTCTTGCTCGTCTTCCTCGTCCACCACACCGTCGCCGTTGGTGTCGACGTTGCGGTTACTGCTGTTACGAGTCGTCGAGTTTCCTTGGAAGGTGAACTCGTTGACTTCACCAATTTGGCTGAAGGTAGGGATCAAGGTCAGACGCACGAATCGTTTGTCTTCGCTGACCACACCCTGGACGTTCAGTCGGGTGCCCTCGTCCAAGACCACGATGACCGGTTGCTGAGCGACGGCGAAGTCACCCACCACGGGCACGATACTGGTCACGAATGGACGTTGGGTTTGGTCACTGATCGAAGCGATCTGTCCGTCGAACAAAGTCACTTTGGGTGCCTGCATCACGTTCGTGCGGCTGTCACCCTGAGCGGCTTGCAAGAAGAAGTAAGCTTCGATGTCGCTGAGGATCGCGAACCCGAGTGTCGAAATCGCACCCGCGTCAGGAGCACCAAACGGTGCGACCACGCCGGAAACATTGTTGTCCAGTCGGATGTCGAGGTCGGCCGTTGGCGTTCCATCGGGATCCAAACCGATCGTGACTTCGGGGCCACTGTCATCACCGGGCAAACCAGGTGCGTTGTCGTCGAACTGCAAGTCAAAGTCGACGCCGATCTGTTCGAAGAACGTGTCCGACAACGTGATGAAGCGGACTTCGATGGTGATTTGCAAGTTCTGCAGTCGTCGTAGCGATTCCAGCAAGTCCACGATTTGATCGTGCACGTCACTGGTCGTGCTAACCACCAACGACAGGTTCTGCGGATAAGGTGCCATCGTGCCGACGCCGCCGAGTGCTTCCCACGATTCAGGTTCGATCGTGGTTTGAATCAACTGCATCAGTTGGCTGAAGTCAGCCATCGATTGACCACCCTGTGCACCAAAAGCGTTGGGCGATCCCAAACCGCCGGCCGTGGCAAATCCACCACCGGGGCTGTATTGGCCCAACATGTTCGGTTGCATCCCAGCGTTCGCGTTGTTCCCAGCGAACCCGGACAAACCAGACGCGGAAACGGGAACGACTTGAACGTCCGTTTGTGGATTGATCATTTGGTAGGCACTTCGCAGTGCCCCACGCAAACCTTCGTCGTAACCCGAGACGAAGTTTGGAATCGGCGTGACCAAGTCCGCGACGCGATAGGTACGCTGTTCGACCATCGTGCGGCGAGCTTCTTTGCTGGTCACGTTCAGCACTTCGTTGCCGATGACGTGAGTCAAATCCAAATCGCCCAAGATGATGTTCAGAGCACTCTCGAGCGAGATCCGCGTGGAGATGTTCTGGCTGACCGGGGTCTCGCGATTCAAACGGATCGCGGCGAGCGCCCGGTTGTCGATCACGATTGGAACACCGGTCACGGTTGACAGGTCGTCGAGCACGTCGCCGAGTGGTCGGTTGTTGTATTTGACTTCCACTTCGGTCGCGAGTCGTCGTTTGATCTCTTGCTCGCGTGGTGACAGGCTGCTCTCGGCACCACTGCTTAGACGTCGGCGAGACAGCTCTTCCCACGAACGAATCTCGGGGAAGGAGAACGGACGATCCGGATCCGGTGGGACCGCGGCACGACCGATCGCCAACATTTCGCGAACGAAGCCGTCTTCGCTGCCAGCTTGAATCTCCTCATCCATTTGGATGCGAACACCCATCCGGCTGCTGTGGAACATGCTTTGTGCGATGGGCGAACCGGGTTTCAGCTCACCGACTTGCTTGGCGATCACTTCGGCTTCGTGGAAGCGACGATCGTCCATCAAGTCATTGAAGGTCTCGACCAGTGACGAAATTTCATCGTCCAGTCGAGCTTCCTTGGCAGCATCGTTTGCCATTTCGGTGCGAACGGCTTCGTTGGCCAAGTCCAATTCGATCTCGGCGCGATGCTGTTCGACGTAGGTTTTCTGATCCGTCAAAGCACGGTCGACCATGGCAGCGAGCGATGCTTTGGAGGCTTCGTCAATCGAAGCTCCCTCAACACGTCGACGCAAACGTTCGAGATCGTCCACGGCGTCCATCGGCGCGTTGGTACGTTTCTCGTTCGCCTTGGAAAGTTCCGTGGTGACTTCGCGGTACAAGCGACGGGTTTGTTGTTGTGCTTCGAGTTCCGCTTTGTCCATCGCGGTCATCGGTTGCCCGGCGGCCGGCGAAGGCAAACGCGAAGGCTGCAACAACGTCAATTTGTCTTTCAAGGCTCGACGCGTTTCGGTGTCCAACTCGGACTCGAACGTCCAAGCCTTCACAAACGCTTGGCGAGCTTCGGTCTTCTTGCCTTGCGACAACAAGTCCATGCCTTCACGGTACAAACGATCGCCGTCGGAGTTGCCTCCGCCCAGTGGCGACGTCGCTTGCACTTGGCTCACACCACCGGGAAGCGTGCTCGCTCCGCCGGCTTGTTGAACGAAGCCCGTTCCGGCTGCGGCGGTGCCGCTGGTTTGCATGATTGGATTGGCGGGCTGTTTCGCCAACGCGTTCAAGTCCAATCCGGTGCGACGTGCGGCGGCTTGCGCGTCCAACAGCAATTGCCATGGACGAGCATCGCCGGCTTGGAATTCATGTTCTTTCACGCCCAAGGTTTGAGCCTGGTTGGCCAGTTGGTAGGCGGTCTTCACATCGCCCTTGTCCAGAGCGGCGCGACCGGCGGCCACCAACTTCAACGTTTCCGTCCGACGAACCGCCAAGGGTTTCGCGGCGGAGGCCGGAGTCGATGCCGCGGGCGTTTTGGCTGCGGTGTCGCTTGGGGGCAATGTGAATTGTGCGGACGCCTCGGGAGCGGCCATCACGGTCGACAGCATCGAAGCCATCGACAACGACAACAACGAACGAGTGACCTTGCGACGCCATCGAGTTTCCGGCGCTGACGTGGGCGATGCCTTCTCAGGTTCGCTGGTCGACGCGGTCAACGATTGACCCAATTCATCCTTGATCCGTCCCGCAGGACACGACCGGTTCCGCCGGGGCGGATGATACGAGCGGTTCAACGCGACTCTCCTTCTTCGCGTGAGACATGAAATCCATAAAGTGCCGGAAAGCTCTCGCCCAGACTCACCCAAGGCGGACTGGTTGTCGGCCGGGAACGCTTGCAGCATCCCGCGTTTCGAACTGGTCTCGTGGATAGAATCCCCCGTCCTGGGAAAATTCACCCAATGAGTCAGCACGAAAACCTTCCTAGCGAGGTTGGCAATACGATTTGCGGACAACCAGTGTCAACACGGCTTTGAGAGAACCAAACGGATTTTTGTCAAGCGGAAAACAAGCCCACTGCATGAAACTCTTCGCGGAACTTTTTCGACGACTCGATCAAACGACCAAAACGAATGAAAAGGTCGCCGCGATCGCTGCGTACATGTCGGCGGCGGCACCCGAGGACGCCGGGTGGGCAATCGCCGCACTCAGCGGGAGACGCGTCAAACGCTTGGTTTCGACGGGTTTGCTGCGTCGACTGGCTGCTGAACAGGCCGGCGTCCCCGATTGGTTGTTCGAGGAATCGTACGACGCCGTCGGCGATCTGGCGGAGACCATCACGCTGCTCGTGCCCGCAGGAAACTCGTCCGCTGCGGATTCCCGCAGTTTGTCAGAATGGATGCATGAAAAAGTTCTGCCGCTGTCCCGCATGGACGAATCGCAGCAATCCGACGCCGTCCGACAAATGTGGGCGGAAACGCGAGGCACCTCGCGGTTGATCCTGATGAAATTGATCACCGGAGCATTTCGGGTCGGCGTCAGTTCGCGTTTGGTCGCTCGCGGGATCGCCGAATCCAATGGGTTGCCGGCGGACGTGATCGCTCACCGGTTGATGGGCGATTGGTCCCCCACGCCCGAGTTTGTGCAGAAACTCCATTCGCCTGATCTGGACGATGCCCTGCACAGCCGGCCTTATCCATTTTGTCTCGCGCACGCCCTCGCGGACGATGCGAATGAAACGGGCGACGCACCGGATTGGTCTGCCTTGGGTGATCCGGCGGACTACCAAGCGGATTGGAAATGGGACGGAATTCGCGGACAGGTCATCCGCCGTGCGGGACGGACCTACATCTGGTCTCGTGGCGAAGACCTGATGGTGGATCGCTGGCCGGAGATCGAACGTGCTGCGGAGTTTCTGCCGGACGGCACGGTGCTGGACGGGGAAATTTTGGCGAGCCGATTCGCAACCACGGATGCGTCGAGTCCATCGATCGAGGTTCTGCCGTTCGCCCAGCTCCAACGTCGCATCGGACGCAAAACCGTCGGCAAGAAACTGCTCACCGAAGTTCCCGTCATGTTCCACGCGTTTGACTGCATCGAAGCGAACGGGCTGGATCTGCGTGAGCAACCTCTGTTCGAGCGTCGCGAACAACTGCAATCGATCCTGGCGAAGCATCAACCTCCCAGCATGGTTTGGAACGAACCACTTTCGTTTTCCAGTTGGCAGGGACTTGCCGACCTTCGTTCGCAAAGCCGTGATGTGCTGGCCGAAGGCGTGATGATCAAGCGGCTGGACGCGCCGTACAGCGTCGGTCGCACACGAGGCGTGTGGTGGAAATGGAAACTCGCACCGCACACGGTCGACGCGGTGTTGATCTATGCTCAGCGAGGCCATGGCAAACGGGCGAGTCTCTACACGGACTACACCTTCGCAGTTTGGGATGGCGACAAACTGGTTCCATTCGCGAAAGCCTACAGCGGTTTGACCGACGCCGAAATTCAGAAGGTCGACCGCTTTGTTCGTGACAACACGTCGGAGCGTTTTGGACCGGTGCGAAGTGTTCAACCCGAGTTGGTGATGGAACTGGCTTTTGAGGGATTGCAACGCAGCACGCGGCACAAGTCCGGCATCGCGACTCGTTTTCCCCGCATTGTTCGTTGGCGAACGGACAAGAAACCCGAGGACGCGGATCGCTTGTCTGATCTACTCGCCATGCTGCCTGATCCCGAGCCCAAATCAATCTCGGTCAAAAATGAATCGGCTTCGCCACGAAACATTTGAGACAAATGTTCTACACTTGTCGAACTCGTCAACGGCCCGTAATGCAGCCTGCCAGGCTGCATCCTGCCCGTTCACCACCAACGCAATCTTCAATACCGACGCATTGCATTCAATTCGTGGTTGAATGGCGTTGCCAAGGTGGCGGAACCGGCTGGCAGCCAGTGCCGCGTGGTGACTTCGCAACGTGTCGACTGGCTAGCGTTCATTTTCGCCCGAGCATTCGGTCCAGCGAATCCGAGGTTTGATAGATCAACGCTTCCGGATAGTGTGCGTACGGATGGAAATACTCGAAGGTCAAATAGCCGTCGTATCCGATGCCGTCAAACGCTTCCAACACGGCGGGCCAATTCGTGGTTCCATCCAGCAAGGGGCGAAACGCTTCCAACGAGTGATCGCTTCCCTTCTTGGTGTACTCCTTCAAGTGCACGTTCTGGATTCGATCACCCAAGATCGGGATCCAGTGTTCGGGGAACTGATACTCCATGATGTTTCCTGTGTCGAAATGAACGCGAACGTGCTCGCTGTCAAAGCTGTCCACAAATTCTGCCATCTCCATCGGTGACATCAGGAAACCGTTGAAGAAGATGTTCTCCATATTCATCTTCACACCCAGCTTTTCCGCCTCGGGCAACAACTTGCCGATCGCTTCTCGAGCCCGAGCGTCACACACATCGTTGGGTGTCGGATCATGGTCTTCACGCCACGGCATGTGCACGGCACCGGGAACCACCAGCAAATTTTCCGTCCCCAAGTCATGGGCGGCTCGCGTCATTTTGCTGGCCAGTTCCATCCCGCGGGAACGTTCCGCCGGATCGTTGCTGGTCAGCGGATAAGGCCAAAACAAAAACGAACAAACGCCGCTGATCGCGATTCCGATTTCGTCCGCCATCTTGCGGATTTCGGTGAACTCCTTCGTTCCCGATTTCGGTGACAAATCGCTGTCTAAGTCATAGTTCAGCTCGATGCCGTCGAATCCAGCATCCTTGGCCATTTGCAAGCATTGCTTCAGCGACATCTTGTCCGGGTATGGAAACGCCCACAAATTGATCGACTTTTTGAAGTCATACTTTGGCCGGTCTTGGCTCAAAGTTTGCAACTCATTCGCCGGAGAGGCCCCCGTTTTCCCCGCCGCGATCGCACCGGACAATGCCGCTCCACCAAAGGCCGCATAGCTCAGCCATTCTCGGCGATCCACGGACGATTGCGACTTGGATGAATGATGGTTTCCCATGGAAGCGGCTCCTGGATCGACGTTGGGGATGATGGAGGATGTTCCCTAGCCTAACCCAACGCACGACACCGCAGTGGACATTGCCACGTCGCAACACTCCATTGCGTATGTCATGTCTTACATGGCGGCGCAAAAGGCGTCGGCCAAGAGTGGCCAACCTACGAAGCATTGAGCCGCCACCAGCATCACTGACGTTCCTCCGCCCTCCACACTCAGTCCTCTCTTCTCAGCCCTTCTCCCTTACTCCTTCTCCCTCACTCCTCCTCTTCATGTCGAAAACTGATCGCATTCGTCCGAGAGAGCTGGTGGATCGATTTTTCGCTGTTCGCGATTCCAAACCCTTTCTGTTTCAGCGTTCGGCTTGGAAAGCCTACTTGTCCGGAAAAAGTGGGCTGGTGCATTCCGCCACTGGCACGGGCAAAACGCTCGCCGTTTGGATGGGGCCGCTGCTGCAGTGGATGAATGCAAACAAAGACGCCAGTCGCTGGAATCCCAAACGTCCACCGGGATTGCAAGTCCTCTGGGTCACACCGCTGAAAGCACTGGCCGGCGACACAACCGCAGCGATGCAAGCCGCGATTGATGAGCTGAATTTGCCGTGGGATCTGCAAGGCCGCACGGGCGACACCAAAGCCAGTCTCAAAGCGAGGCAGATGAAGAAGCTGCCAACGGCGATGGTCACGACCCCCGAAAGCTTGACGTTGATGCTGACACACGAGCGTTTGCAGCCGCAACTGTCCGAACTCAAAGCCGTCATTGTTGACGAATGGCACGAACTGCTGGGGACCAAGCGTGGCGTGCAAGTCGAACTGGCGCTGGCTCGTTTGCGTCGTTGGTCACCCGAGCTGCAAACCTGGGGCGTGTCAGCAACGCTGGGCAATTTGGACGAAGCCTTGGAATCGTTGGTCGGTCCTGCCAACGTCGACGACGCGGTGATCATTCACGGCAAGAGCAAAAAGAAAACCAAACTGTTCTCGATCCTTCCTCGCGTCATCGAACGCTTTCCTTGGTCCGGACACATCGGCACTCGGATGATTCCCGAAGTGGCGAAGGAAGTCGAACAAGCCAGCTCGTCACTGATCTTTGCCAACACTCGATCCCAGACCGAGATCTGGTACCAAAAACTGCTGGCCCACCGTCCCGACTGGGCCGGGCAGATTGCTTTGCATCATGGTTCGCTCGACACCAGCGTTCGACATTGGGTCGAAAACGGTTTGCGAGAGGGCAGTTTGAAGACCGTGGTCTGCACCAGCAGTCTGGACCTCGGCGTCGACTTCACCGCGGTTGACTTGGTGATTCAAATCGGCAGTCCCAAAGGAGCCGCCCGTTTGCTGCAACGTGCCGGACGAAGCGGCCACCAACCCGGCGCGATCAGTCGACTCGCGTTCGTTCCGACCAATGCGTTTGAATTGATCGAATTGGCGGCTGCACAAGATTCCATCCGAGACGGCAAGCTCGAATCGCGACCGCTGATCCCCGCGCCGATGGACGTGCTCACGCAACACTTGGTGACCGTCGCCATTGGAGGCGGCTTTGAATCTGACGACTTGCTGCAGGAAGTCCGCCAAACGCGTGCCTATGAATCGCTGACTCAAACCCAATGGCAATTCGCGATCGATTTTGTGGTTCGCGGCGGCAACACACTGGATGCCTATCCTGAATTCAAACGAGTCGAGCTGATCGACAGACGCTATCAAGTCACTCAGAAACGTGTGATGTCGACGCATCGCATGAACATCGGGACGATCGTTTCGGACGCTTCCATGCGAATCAAATTTCTGAAAGGCGGCACGCTGGGAACGGTCGAAGAATCGTTCCTCTCCAAGGTCAGCCCCGGCGACAAATTCCTGTTCGCCGGCCGACTGGTCGAGTTGGTTCGGATCCAAAACAGCGAAGCCTATGTCAAACGCACCAAGGGCACGCCCGATGCGGTTCCACGTTGGATGGGCGGACGCATGCCGCTGTCGAGCGAATTGGCCGAAGGTTTGCGTTTCAAATTGCAGCAAGCCGCCGAGGGCAATTACATCGGTCCCGAGATGAAACGCATGCGACCGTTGTTGGAACTGCAACGCGATTGGAGCCACGTTCCCGCCGCGAATGAATTGCTGATTGAATCCATTCGCACGCGTGACGGACACCAGTTGTTCTTCTACCCGTTTGCCGGACGGTTGGCACACGAAGGCCTCTCCGCGGTCCTGGCCCATCGGATGTCTCGAATCAAGAAGATTTCATTCTCGTTTGCCTGCAACGATTACGGATTTGTGCTGACCTCGCCCGAACCGGCACCGCTTCAAGAAGCCCTCGACGCCGGGTTGTTGTCGCCGGACCAATTGGTGGCCGACATCGGTGAATCACTCAACGCGACGGAAATGAGCCGGCGAGGGTTTCGAGCGATCGCACGAATCGCTGGCTTGATCAATGGCGGTTTCCCCGGACGACAAAAGCCCAACAAGCATTTACAAGCCAGTAGCAACTTGTTCTTTGAAGTCTTCCGCGAATACGATCCTGACAACTTGCTTTTGAAGCAGTGCAACGCGGAAGTCCTCGAGAACCAGCTCAACGCTTCTCGCATGGAAGACGCCTTGCGTCGCATTGAACAAAGCCGCGTTGTGCTCAAGCAACCGCCCAAAGTCACCCCGATGGGATTCGGTTTGTTGGTCGATCGGCTGCGCGAACGACTCTCCAGCGAAACTCTGGCGGACCGCATCGCTCGCATGCAAGCTCAGCTCGAAAAAGCCGCCAATCAATGATCGGCCGTGGCGTTGATCGCATTTGCTACCGATCGCCTCGGCGGGGTGCACGCCGTTTTGTCCCATGCAGCGGTGCCGTATGGGGCCTTCAGCAAAAGCTTGGCGAAGTGAACCGAAAACGTGCCAGAATTGTCATGCAAACGCGGGCGTTGCAGTGGCGAGTCGGACGGGGCGGGATTCCTCATTCTACCCTTTCACCAGCTTGGGCATCTCGTCACAATGCCGGCAACTTCTGACCTTTGAATTGGCCAAACGACGTGAACGCTCCCGAAAAATCCGACTCGGCGACCCCAGAAAAAACTCCGTCCAAGCACTTCATTCGACAAGCCATCGATGAGGATTTGGCCAGCGGTCGATTCGATGGCGTCGCGACGCGTTTCCCGCCCGAACCCAACGGGTACCTGCACATCGGACACGCGAAAAGCATTTGTCTGAACTTCGGTTTGGCTCGCGAAATGGGTGGCACGTGCAACCTTCGTTTCGACGACACCAACCCGATCAAAGAAGACACCGAGTACGTCGATTCCATCCAAGACGATGTGCGATGGTTGGGATTTCAGTGGGACAACCTGCATTTCGCCAGCGACTACTTTGATCAACTTTACGAGTGGGCCGAACAACTCATTCGTGACGGCAAAGCGTATGTCTGCGATCTGACCGCCGAGGAAACTCGCGAGTACCGTGGGACGCTCACCGAACCGGGCAAAAACTCGCCTCATCGCGATCGCACGCCGGAGGAGAACCTCGAACTGTTCCGAGCCATGAAGGCGGGCAAGTTCAAAGATGGCGAGAAAACGCTGCGAGCCAAAATCGACATGGCGGCTCCCAACATCAATCTTCGCGACCCGGTGATGTACCGAATCGCTCACGTGCCTCATCACCGCACGGGCGATAAGTGGTGCATTTACCCGATGTACGACTGGGCTCACGGACAATCGGATTCGCTGGAGAAAATCACGTTCTCGATTTGCACGTTGGAATTTGAACACCATCGCCCGCTGTACAACTGGTACTGCGAAAGCCTGAACATTCATCATCCACGACAAATCGAATTCGCTCGTTTGAACATGACCTACACCGTCATGAGCAAACGCAAGTTGCTGCAACTGGTCAAAGAGAACCACGTGTCGGGATGGGACGACCCTCGCATGCCAACATTGGTCGGTTTGCGACGTCGTGGTTACACGCCCGAATCCATTCGAGCGTTCTGCGCTGATATCGGCGTGGCCAAATTCAACAGCACGATCGACGTCATCCGCCTGGAAAACGCCGTTCGCGAACATCTCAACGCGGTCGCACCGCGACGCATGGCGGTCCTGGATCCGATCAAGCTGACCATCACCAACTGGCCCGAAGGCAAAGTCGAGATGATGTCGGCGATCAACAATCCAGAAGACGAATCCGCCGGCAGTCGCGAGATCCCTTTCAGTGGCGAACTGTTCATCGAAAGCGATGACTTCCGCGAAGAGGCTCCTCGCAAGTTCTTCCGCTTGAAAAAGGGCGGAGCGGTTCGCCTGCGTTCCGGTTACATCGTTGATTGTCACGACGTCGTGAAAGACGCCGACGGCAATATCACCGAAGTCCTCTGCACCTACGACCCGGAAACCAAATCCGGCGAAGACACCTCGGGCCGCAAAGTCAAAGGCACAATCCATTGGGTCAGCCGCGAACATGCGAAACAAGTCACCGTTCGCAACTACGACCGACTCTTCAAAGTTGAGAACCCAGACGCCAGTTCCGACACAGGATCGTTCTTGGATCACTTGAACCCGGATTCTCTGACGACGCTGACTGCGTACGTCGAACCGGAATTGACCAACGTAAGCGCCGGCGACCGAGTCCAGTTCGAACGTTTGGGGTATTACGTCGTGGATCCAGACACAACGACCGACGAAGTTGTCTACAACCGCATCGTTCCGTTGCGGGACACATGGGGCAAAATCGCCGCCAAGTCATGAACCAAAATCCCGTAGCTGAATTCGTCAAGAATTCAGAAACACGACAACAAACCCGCCACGAATCCCAAACCAATCGCGTTCAACCGCCGACGGCTGCCAACCGCTTGGCGAACGCTTCGTAAGGCAACGTGTTGGCAACGTCCGCGGCGGTCAAACCTCCGCGGCGTGCTTGGCGGATACCGTATCGCATCACCCACAACCCGTCGGTCACGTGGGCGTCCGTGTTGATCACGATCGAGATGCCGCGTTTCTTGGCCGCTGCTAAGTGAACGTCGTTCAAATCCAGTCGAGCCGGATTGGCGTTCAACTCCAAGAACTTGCCGTTCTCTTTGGCTGCTTGCATCACCGCGTCCATGTCGACGTCATACGCTTCGCGTCGATTCAAAATGCGACCGGTGGGATGGGCGATGCAATCCACATGCGGATTCTCAATCGCACCAAGAATGCGATCCGTAATTTGGTCGCGAGGCTGTTTCTGCCCGTAGTGAACGCTGCCGAGGATCCAATCGCCTTGTTCCAGCACCTCGTCGGGTAAATCCATTCCGCCCGATTCCAGGATATCGCACTCGATCCCTTTCAAAATCACCAACCGACCTTCGTAATCCTTGCGAACCTCGTCGATGATCTCCCACTGTTTCAGCAACCGTTCGCTGTCCAGTCCACCCGCCATTGAAACGCGTTTGCTGTGGTCGGTAATCGCGATGTATTTCAAGCCTCGCTCAATGGCCGCGTCTGCCATCTCAGCGATCGTGTTCTGTCCATCGGTCGCGGAGGTGTGCATGTGCAGATCACCCAGCACATCGTCGGTTTCGATCAACGACGGCAATGCGTCCTCGGCAGCCCATTGGAATTCGTGTCGGTCCTCTCGAAGCTCCGGTGCAATCCATGGTAAACCGATCGATTGATACACCTCCTCTTCGGAAGCTCCCGCGACGCGAGTTTCATCGTCCAATCGAAAGACACCGTATTCGTTGATCTTGTAACCGTGCTCTTTCGCCAGCCGTCGGACGTGAATGTTGTGGGCTTGGCTGCCGGTGAAATATTGCAGTGCCGCGCCAAATTCGGATGCCTCCACCAAACGCATGTCGACTTGAAAGGCTTTCCCAACGCGAATTGACATCTTTGTGTCGCCGCGGCCGATGATCGAAACCAAGCCGGGGAAAGCCGCCAAATGATCCATCGCGGCTTCGCGGTCGCTCGCCACCGCCAGCAGATCCAAGTCGCCCACCGTGTCGCGTCCGCGCCGGTAACTGCCCGCCCATTCCATCTGTTCGATCGCTTCGCACGTTTGCATGTGCTTGGTGATCTCACGAGTCAGTTCGTCGGCCTTGGACCAATAGATTCGCTCCGAAGCGGCTTTCGCGATCGCCAGCCCATCCAAAATCGACGCTTCGGTCTTCTTGCCAAAACCTTTCAGCCCCGCGACTCGGCCTTCACGGCATGCCGCCGCCAGATCGTCCAGCGATTCGATCTGCAACTCTTCCCGAAGCTTGCTCGCCTTTTTGGCCCCCAGCCCCGGAATCCGAGACATTTGAATCACAATTTCGGGCACCGCTTCACGCAGTTCTTCCAATTGAGGCAGCGACCCGGTGTCCAACAGCACTTGGATCTTCTCAGCGATCGTCTTGCCAATGCCCGATAGCTTGGACAGATCCTGACTAGGATCTTTCGCCAGATTGGCAATCGGTTCGTCCAAGTCGCGGATTGCGCGGGCGCCGTTCTGGTAAGCCCGAATTCGAAACGGGTTTTCGCCTCGAAATTCCAGCAATTCGGCCAATTCTTCAAAAACAGCAGCGACGGCGGCGTTGTCCATGAGGGCGATTCAGTTCAGCGATCGTTGTCGAGTGATGGTTCTGGGATGGACCCATCATTCGACGCGGGAGCCGTCCGAATTGCAATGGTGTGGCCAGCTCATCAACACCGTGGTTCCCGATTCGCCATCAGATTCGAACTTCAACGAACCGCCAATGGCGTCCAGCACCAACTTGGTCACCGTCAAACCCAAGCCCGCTCCTTCGCGGCGATCTTTTCCCGTGACCAAACACTCGAACGGTTCGCAGATTCGGTCGGCATAGGCCGTGTCCAATCCCATGCCGTTGTCCTGAAACCGAATGGACGTGAAGTCACATTCGCGAGCGATCGACACCACCAACTCCAATTTTCGCGATTCATCCGCGAAACACTTGGCGTTGCGGAGCAATTGTTCGATCGGAATGTTCATTAACTTTCGATCAATGCAACACTTGGTGTCACCTTTGATCGTCAACTCTGACGCATCACCGCCGATGCTTCCCCACGTTTCCGAAACCACTTCGGCCAAGTAGTAAGCGTCCGGTGCAATCCTAGAGCTGGGATCCGCGAATCCGGTGTGCAGTAGCTCCATCGTTCGCATGTGCAGCGACACCATTTGAGTCAATCGCTGCATCCGTTCCGCGGCGGATTGAACCGTTGCCAGCGATCGCCGTGCGTCGTCCAGATCCAACGGCTCAGTCAGAGCTTCGCCGATGAATCCGGAGAAAAATGTGACATGGCGGGTGGGAGCGCTCAAGTCATGCATTAATCGACGGATGTACCCCGTGTCGATCAATGGTTTGGTTGACTCGCTGGACGCACTCACCACGGCTGTCGCGGCGGATGTCAATCCGTTGGCCGAAGGAGGCGACGAGTTGGAACCAGCCCCGTGGGTTCCGTGAATCGATGAGTCATTCGACATGTTTAGCATTCCGGCGAATCAAATTTTCTTTCCAAGCTTCCGACAACGGTTCGCAAGCCGCCAACTTCAAGTCGGCTTCTGCGTCCCGAGGCTTCGCGAACAAAATGTCGTTCGCTGTCTCGATGGTGAATTCGGGTGCTGGTCGCTCAATCAAGTGCAACGTCGCGCCCGCCTGAACCTGCCCCGGGTTCAGCACTCGGAAATACCATCCGGTGCGTCGGGTTTGTTGAACCCGCACCGCTAACTTAGGCAGCCCCCATCGCTGGGACAACTTCCAGCACGGTTCTCGCGGTTGAGAAATTTGCAGACGCAAACCCTGCGATGGCTTTGTATCCAACTCTCCCGCCGAGTGATCATCACGATCCGATGGATTCGATTCGGGACGTCGACATTCAAACACGTCTCCGATGCAAACGTCCGATTCCAACCATCCATCAAGTGTCAGGTTCTCCCCGAACGCACCGGGGCCCCAATTGATCTCAGGAAATTCTTGATTCCACTGCGAAAAATGTGGGTGGCAATAACCCAGCACCGCCTTGTCCACGCCGCCGTGATTTTTTTTGTCGGCTTGCTCGTCACCTGCGAGCCCCATTGCCCCCACATCAATGGCATCATCGACCACACACTTGTCAATCGCGGAGGTCCACGGTTTCGATGGATCGCCATCCTTCAGATACGACCGACACCGGCCGATTTGCACGGAAACAATTCGCAAGGAATCGTGCATGATGAGGATCCTTCACTACCACAGCGACTTTCATTGTCTGTAATCTGTCCAGCATCTTCGCCGGAACGTCACGCATCCGCCTTCGTTCCGTTCATCCTACCCGCTGAATCCCCCCCGATCGATCCGTCTTTTTCAATTCCCTCCATGAATCCTGCCAACTCAGAAACCGAACGCGATCCCACACAACTTCGCTCTCACCGCTGGTTCGGCAAAGACGACTTGCGTTCGTTTGGCCATCGTTCGCGTTTGAAAGGCATGGGGTTTGACGATGTGGATTACCGCGATCGTCCGGTGGTGGCGATCCTGAACACATGGAGTGAACTGAACACCTGCCACTCGCATTTCCGAAATCGAGCCGACGAGGTCCGACGCGGAATCCTCCAATCCGGTGGCTTTCCCGTGGAAGTCCCCGTGATGTCGTTGGGCGAGATGATGATGAAGCCCACAACGATGCTTTATCGCAATTTGCTCGCGATGGAAGTTGAAGAAGTCTTGCGTTGCCACCCCATCGACGCGGCGGTGTTGATGGGCGGTTGCGACAAAACCGTTCCGGCGATGTTGATGGGGGCGATCAGCTCCGACATCCCGAGTTTGTTCCTTCCCGCCGGCGCCATGTTGCGGGCTCGATGGAAAGACCAAACGTTGGGCAGCGGCAGCGACGCGTGGAAATACTGGGACCAACGTCTCGCCGGCAACCTCTGCGATCGAGATTGGAATGGCGTCGAAAATTGCATCGCGGCGTCCGCGGGAACCTGCATGACGATGGGCACCGCCAGCACCATGGCCTGCGTTGCCGAAGCCATGGGATGGACGCTGCCTTCCGCCGCCACCATTCCCGCCGTGATGGCCGAACATTCTCGATTGGCGGTCGCCACCGGCCGCCGCGCCGTCGATATGGCTTGGGAACAACTCAAACCCAGCCACTTCTTCACGGCCGACAGCATCGATAACGGACTGACGACCTCGTTGGCAATCGGCGGCAGCACCAACGCGATTGTTCACCTGATCGCCATCGCGGGCCGGTTGGGACACGAACTCACCTTGGACCGCTTCGACGAACTGTCACGTCAAACCCCCGTGCTGGGCGACTTGCGTCCGGGCGGACGTTTTCTTATGCAAGACTTCTTCGAAGCCGGTGGCATCTGTGCGTTACTTGATCGCATCCAAGACTTGCTGAACCTCGATTGCAAGACCGTCGCCGGCACCACACTCGGCGAACAAATCAAAGACGCGGAAGTCATCGACAACGAAGTCATCCGCACTCGCGAAAACCCGGTGTCTCCCGCCGGTGGAGTCTGCCTGCTGCGAGGCAACTTGGCACCATCGGGTTGCGTGATCAAATCCATCGCGGCCAGCAAAAAATTGCTGCACCATCGCGGCAAAGCGGTGGTCTTTGACAACTACCCGCAGATGAAAGAACAAATCCACGATCCCGACTTGGACGTGGATGAAAACAGCGTATTGATTCTTCGTTCGGCGGGACCGTTGGGTGCCCCTGGGTTTCCGGAATGGGGCATGTTGCCGATTCCAAAGAAGCTGTTGCAATCCGGCGTGACGGACATGGTGCGAATGAGCGACGCACGGATGAGCGGAACCAGCTACGGCACCTGCGTGCTGCACATCTCACCGGAAAGCGCCGCGGGAGGGCCGCTGTCATTGGTTCAAACGGGCGACGAAATCGAGATCAATGTTGCCGAACGCACAATCCACTGGCATGTGGAGAAAGCCGAACAAGAACGCCGCCGTCAGCAGCAACCTGAACTCGCTCCGGCACCCGAACGTGGCTACATGAAGCTGTATGCCAAGCACGTCACGCAAGCCGATCAGGGATGCGATTTTGACTTCCTCGCCGGTCGTTCCCCCGGTGAGGAACCCGCGATCCACTGATCGCTTAGTCATGTCGAATTGACTCCGTTCCGCCGCCGAACGCTCATTCGCGAAAGCGGCCTTCGAGGTCGACGGCTTTGGTGCCTTGCAAGGCTTTGTCTTCGTCTTTCTCGATTTGATTGGGGTGATGCTGTTGCGAATTGGTTTGGATCGCAAACGACCACGCATGTTCGCTGCTTCCTAAATCTTCGGGCGGCGTGATTCGCAGACCATCATCCGACATTGCCCAAACAACGTCAGCTTCTGATCCCAGCAATCGCACTGACACCACCTCGTCCGCCTGCCACTCTTTGGTGCCATCAATCACGAAGGGTTCTTCGGGACGTTGCATCTGGATGGCGAACAAAGTTTCCCCATTGGTTGTGAACGCCAAGTGATCGTCTTTCTGATCGCTGGTTTTCCAATACCGCGAGCCGTAGATTGCTTCACCGTTGATGTCCAGCCAACGTCCCATGGCTCGCAACTTCTCAACTTGCCAAGGCGGAATCGTTCCGTCAGCTCGGGGACCGATGTTGATCAAGAAGTTGCCGTTGCGGCTGACGACCTCGACCAATTCGTGGATCACTTCGGCGTCCGTCTTCTTCCATTTGTAGTTCGGGTCTTCTTCAGCCGCCAAGTAACCAAACGATGTGCCGAGCGTGGTGCAGCTTTGCCATTTCGGCCCCACGACCTTTAATTTCAAATTGTCTTTTTCCAAACACCCGACGCCGGCCGGCCAATTGCGATTGCCGCCCTTGTTGTTCACGTAGACGTCACGCCCATCTTTGGCCGCGTCATTCATGAAATCTGTGATCATGACACGGCATTGGTCGTAGAAATACTGAATTTCGGGACGCAGCTTACCCTTGCGGATATCGTTTCCATCCCGCGTCCAAATTGGCACGTCATCGACCCACAAGAAATCGGGTTTGTACTTCGTTTGGATTTCTTTCCAACGAGCGACATAGTCATCCACAAACGCTTTGCTGTAGCTGAACTCCGGTCCATACAACATGCGAGATTCCGGAGACGCTTCCATCTCGCGAACGATCATGTCTCTCGGTTCACTGTGCACCGCATAAATCTGTTTCGCGAAAAAGCCCGGGTGTCGTTCGCGATGGTACGAGGGTGCGTATTTGAGTCCAACCTTCTTCAGCGACTCACCCAAATCTCCGACCAAATCGCGATGCGGTCCTTTGTCGACCGCGTTCCATGGCGTCAAATCGGAATCCCAGTTCGCCCACCCATCGTGATGCTCGGCGGTCATCACCACGTACTTCGCTCCAACGGTTTGGAACAACTCAGCCCACTGATCCGGCGACCATTTTTCGGCCCGAAAAGAATCCACCACATCCTTGTAGCCAAACTCCGGCGGCGTCGCACCAAAGCGAGATTTCAAAAACGGGTTGTAGGCATCCGGCTCCGCGTACAACAGCTTTGGCAAGTGTTCGGCATACCCGCGATCATTCTTGCGATGAGCCATCACGCTGTAGGGGCCCCAGTGAATGAAGATCCCGATCTTCCCATCATCAAACCACGCGGGAATGGGCATCGTTTGCAGGGATTCCCAACTGCCGTCGTACGGCTTCGTTCCCGTGTGCGATTCCACAGGGGCCGCCGCCCCTTCTTGGGATTGCACTCTGTTTGGAGTGACGAGCAAACACGTGACCAGCAAACAACCAATCGAAACGAACTTCATGGACTCAGCAACTTCAGGGGGCGTGGGGTGTTTTTGCCACGGATCTCAAGCGGTTTTGGCAACACAGTGCCGTTGATCAACCACATGTGATGGCGGGCTCGCGAATCAGCATAAAACGATGCCGTCGCACAAACGAAATTACGTCGGTCCACCGACCGGAATTTCGCGAAAAGAGGGGGCTCGCACGCCGGAGCCACCCAATTTTGCCGCAATGCCATTCGTTGCCCAAACGAATTGCGAATCGAGTTGTTGAGAGCTACCAAAGGATTGTCAGCTCACAATGAAAACGTCTTGTCATTCACAACGAAGGAATGGTTGGGCCCGAGGATCCGCCTCCCGGTCGCGTCATCATTCGCGGTGCCGCCGGTCGTGGTGCAGGCCGAGGCATCACCCGAGTTTGGATGTCGATTCCGACTCCCTTGTCCAATTCCCAATTGGCCAAGTCCGCCCAAGGTGTTTGCCGATGTTCGTAAGCACAGCGTTGCAAAAACTCGTTGGCTCGTTCGGCCAATGCCGCTCCCTCAGAAGTGTGCAAGCGAGCCGATGGTAAGAAGAGCATGAAGTTCGTGTCAGACTGGATTGTTTGCGGGGCGCGTTCGCACGCCGCGAGGTATTCGTAGTACCTCGCCAACACAGCCAACATCCGGCCGCGTGACAACAAATACGCCGCCCGCCATCGAGGTGATTCTTCCTCGTCCAGGAGTGATTGCCAGTCCTGAGTTTGTGACTTGTCCAGCCATTGCTCGGTCGCTTGCATGGCTTTCTCACACCGAGTTTTCTCACGTCGAAGCAAGTTTTCCGATTGGGAACGAAAGGCACTGGGCGTGAGATAAAGTGCTGTGAACTGAGTCGGGTTCAACGCCGCTCGTTTTCCCACGAACAACATCTGCGGTGGAGCCAACAGCTCCTTTTCATTCATGCTCCATTCTGCCGTTTGAACCACGAACTGACGCAGCGGACTGTATCGCATGGCATCCTGAACCGCCGCGACGGATTGATAGCTCGGCAAATATTCATGCAGCCGATCGACGTCGTAGCGATCATCCACGCCGTCGTCATACAACGTGAACGTGCCTCCGGTTTGCAATGCCAATCGAGTGAGCGCATATGGGCCAAACCCCGACAACACCCTTTCGCGATAAGCCGTGCCGTACCAAGGCAACGCCGCCACCGGTTGCACCTTGGCGTTTTTCAGAGGCACCTCCGCTTCATGCCAGTACGGCAAGAAAATCCTTTGCGGCACCGCTGATTCGGGGCCGCGGTCCACGGTCAAAAAGAACTCACCACCTCGTCCCGGTGCCGTCCATCGCTGCAAACCCTTTTGCATCCCCATCACCGCGGTCGGTCCCAGCACATGCACCACCGCGTTGGCTTTCTTGCATTGGTCGATGGTCCGTTCGAGTTTGGCCACGTCGTCACCCGACTCGTCCGTCAACAGAACGATCATCAATCGTTCTTTTCGGTTCCGGCCGTACCGGTAATGTTCAATGACCTGTTCCACGGCGGTCATCGTGTTCTCCACCCCGCTCGTGTCGACGGGAACTCGGGTCATCGCATCGATCGCACTCACGCCAATCAACGATGGCGGCGAGACTTCGCGGTTCGCACGACCAAATGCGACCACGCTGCTGAACAAACGATGTCGATCGACTTGCTTGGACGATTCCGGTCGCGTCAACGCACCGATCTCGTCGTAGAACATCCGAATCCGCTGCGCCATCCGATCTCGGTTCAGCTGCAAACTGATCGAAGCATCCAGCAACCACACCACCAATGTGTCGCCTTGTGACAGTTCACCTCGAATCGCATTTTCAACCGCTTGCGTCGCTGATTCGATTCCATCCGCCGCACCGATCTGCTCGGTGGTGGACTCGCTGCGTTCCGTCGTGACCTCGCCTCCCGTTTTCGCCATCCACTTTCGGATCGATGCCAAACGGGTCGAGTTGTCTTGTTTCAGTTCCTCGACCGACGAATCCGCGAGTGTTTCTGCTGCGTTGATCCACTCGGGAGTTGCCAACGTGACCAATGCAGTCTCCGCCGACGTGTCGACGGGTTGCTCCTCCAGAGGCATCTCACCCATCTCCGGCAACTCAATCGCCGAAGTCGGCATGAGTGAGAAGCTCGAATCCTCGTCGCTCATCTCCGCGAAATTCGCGGTGATGACTTGCCCGCGTTGCTCCATCCAATCGGGAAAGACCCACAGCCCCATCACCAGCAACAACGCCGTGTGAACGATCATCGAAATCAGCCAAGGATGATCTTTCAGATGGTCTCGAATCTCTTCCCGAATGGAATTCATCAATCAATCGCCCGCAGAGGAAACTGCTCACTGGGAACATGCTGCTGTTCCGCAATGGCAAGAATTCGATTCATCACGTCAGGATGTTGCTGGCTGACGTCGGTGGTCTCCGCCCGATCATTTGCCAGATCGTACAACGCAAACGCCGGTGGTCCGGTGGTATTCTTCTTTGGGCGTCGAGCCAGCCCTTTGCGGATGGCTTTCCACTGCCCCATCCGAATCGCTTGCTGTCCGGAATAACCAGGCGATTCCCAGTAGAGAAAATCGTGTGTCGGCTGGTTCGATTCTCCCTGCAACAGCGGCAAAAAGGAAATCCCGTCAATTGTTGCCGGATCCACTTCTACGCCAGCCGCGTCCGCCAGCGTCGGCAGGAAGTCCCACCAAGCACCGACCCAATCCGATGTTCTGCCCGCGGGCACCACGCCGGTTTGACGAGCAATCAATGGCACGCGAATGCCACCTTCATCCAATTGCCCTTTCAAGCCTTTCAGTCCATCGGCGGATTCGAAGTAGTCGCTATCAGAACCGCCCAAACGGTTGTAGGTCGGACCGTTGTCAGACGTGAATAGGATCAAGGTGTTTTCGCCCAGTCCCAGCGAATCGATCAAGTCAACCACTTGCCCGATTCCCGTGTCCATCCGAGTGACCATCGCGGCGTAACCGGCACGTGGACGTGGATGTTCCAGGTAACCTCGGTGCGTGTATTCCTCTTCTTCAATCACGCCGTCGTACGCGTTCAAGTCTTCGTTGGGCACCTGAATCGAAAGGTGAGGCACGGCGAATGGCAAATACGCAAAGAACGGTTTGGAAGGATCGTCGGAAACACTCTGACGAATGAACGCACAGGCTTCGTCAACAAATTGGTCCTGCGAATACGTTTCACCGTGCAGCGTTCGATCGTTGCCGGGCTGGACTTCCTTCACACGATTTCGCCACAGAAACTTGGGGTAGTGATTGTGTGCGTGGCGTTGGCAGTTGAAACCGTAAAACAAATCAAACCCTTGCGAGTTCGGATCACCAGTCGTGCCGAAGTGCCCCAGCCCCCACTTGCCGAACGCGCCGGTGCGATACCCAGCCGATTTGAGATATTCCGCAATCGTGACCTCGTCAGTTGGCAACGGAAACTGCCCCGGAAACTCCAGTTGCAATTCTTCGCGGATCGCGGGATCGATCTTGGGGTCACCATTGTCGCGAACGTGTGCGTGGCCCGGATGCTTGCCCGTCATCAAACAACAACGGCTGGGCGCGCAAACCGCGTTGCCGGAATAGAAGTTGGTCAGCTTAATGCCTTCCGCCGCCAACTGATCCAAACGAGGCGTCCGTATCTTCTCTTGTCCGTAGCACCCCAGTTCTCCGTAACCCAAATCATCCGCGACGATCAACACGATGTTGGGCGGTGTTGTCTCCTGCGCGTTCAACGGATTCGACACCACAACGCTCGACAAGATCAACGCCATACAGGCGAGCAGCCCAACCATTCGTTCGGGTTGAATTGGCGATAGGACTCGAAAAGGTTTCCAAGCCAAGCAGAAAATTGGTGACGGCATAGGTAGAGCTGAAATCATGTTGTTCTAGGTCACGACGCAAAGGGATCTCCGCAGCAGCGTCTCGCTTTTCGCGGTCCCCACAATCCGATCAGTTTCCCCGCCCCGAAACGCCGCGTCAAATCCGAAGCTCACTCGCACCCCATAAGCGGCCGGAACGGGAATTTCCTTCCCGCACCGTCACTCAAATCCCGTTGTCGAGATGAGCCCCGTGAAAAATCAGACCCGAGAGGGCAGGTTCCGATCAGCTTTCTAATTAGCTTGCAGATATTGGTGACTGGCGCCATCCGGCTTGGCACCTCATTCGGATTGAAGATCGCAATTGCCGCGATTACTCGCCAGCTTGCCTCCGTGACGAGACGCAATCGCCAGAGAACTGTGGTTCTCAACCGGAGCCGCAACGGACTTTTGGCAATGCGCTGAAAACGATGGTTGACTTAATCGCAAGCCAGCCCTACTTTTGAGCGTGAGAGATCTGTGGCGGAAGTCTCGCTAGCCAGTCGGTAAGACCAAACAAGTGTTTCCATTACCTGTTTGCGAGGGGGGCCGCGGTGTCCGTCAGATTGTTCATTGGCGTGTTCATGCTTTGCGTGGACACTGGAACTCCCGCATTCGCCCAAGAGGTGAAGCGGTTGAAGCTCAGTTCGTCCAAGATCACAAATAGCTACACGATCGATTGCGGCAGAGTCCCCGCGTCGGACACCACGCAGATCTCGGTTGATGTGGTGAATGACACAGACGAAGTCGATCACTTCGACGGGCTCATTCTCAACTCTGACTATGTCGACGCGAAGTTTAATGACGGCCCGTTGTTACCTGGTCAAACCAGGCGTCTGACCATTGCGTTGAAGCCTCAAAAGCAACTCAGGCGGGGAAAGGGAGCGGCCCACGTGTCCTTCAAACGGCCTGGTGCAGGCAAAAGCAACCTCAGGCTCACCCTGACTTACGCAGTCGCTGACCACTTCTCGTTCGACAGTCCGTTTGCTTCCTTGCAATACGATCGCAAGACAGGACCCACCAAATTCACGCTCCCCGTATTTGTTGACCCGGCTTTCGACCATGACTTGCTGGAAGTTGGCTGTAACAACAAACGTGTAAAAGCCGCGTTTGGGGATTTCGATGGCTCTGGTTTTGGCCAAATTCAATTGGACGTCCCGCCCAATTTCAGTGAGTGCTTCGCGGTAATATCCATGCGGCATCCATCAACCGGCATTCAAGCAGAATGCAAGGTGCTCATCCGGCCCACGCAACACCTAAAACTTGCACCGGCAAGGTTGCTATTCAAGACCAGCGAGGATGGATCGCTCGCAGCCTCATTGACTGTCATTCGGATTGTCGGTGACGAAAACGCGACTGCCCCGCTTGAAACAGGCAGTTCCCAGAGCAAGCCGATCGTGGAATGGACCTTGGAAGGGCGAACCAGGTTCGGCGAGGTGCTTGATGTTTCCAAATCACTGTGCCGTGTCTCTATCAAGATCCCTGTAGCAACCCGGGAAAAACTAAAACTTCTTTCGACTAGAGAAAGCAACCCAGAAGCAAAGACACGGAAAATTCACGTGTCGGTTCGGTGGGGTGAATACTCGGTAAAGGAGGATTTGCCGTTTAAGATCTTCGAAGAATCAATCTGAAACTTGGAAGGCAGCAACGCGAACACGGAGTTTTTGAGTCTTCACGTTGAATGTCTACGCATGCTCTCCCGTCACCAACACGGGGCGATCGAGTCGCACTTAGCGATGGCCCCCAAGGGCTTGCCCGAGCATCCTTCAGTTGATCACCGGACAATCTCTCAAGGCTCTTGATACGAGAACCGTCCTGCAAACTTTTGTTGTCACGAATACGCAAACAAAAATGTCTAAAAGCCTCCGCGACCATCAGCGTCCCTCGATCCCTTTCCTACGGTGGATGCAATGCTTGGTGCCTGGCACTTTGCTAATAGTCGGGACGACTATCGGGACCGCACAAGAAACGTCGCTGGGATCCGGCGAGCACTATTTCCAGGCGCATTATGCTGCCATGGCGGAGATTCGTGACTACGACGTCTTGTACAGCGGATTCACTGATAGGTCGCCGGAGACTGGTGACTCCTACTTTCTGGAGATGCAAGGGCGGAGTGTGGCGAGCGAAGACGACAACATGGTGGTTGGGCTGAAGAAGTACGAGCGCACAAGTGGTCCGCGCACTTCGGAGGCACTTGCCAAAGATTCGCCGCAGAGTGTCAACAGTATGGAAGTCTATTCAGGACGCCTGATTGGCAGTGACCTTGTCACTCGGAAGTTCCCGGGAGGGATGCGTCGAGCCAAGTTTCCAAAAGAAATTTCACCCTACTACTTCCATAGGATGGAAGGACTCCCAGCGTTTCCCCTGTTCGGCACGGTCACCTTTCCACTTTTCATGGACCCCGCAGGAAAAGTCTTTGAAAGAATTAAAGCGGAGCGAACCAGTCCAACAGCAAACCAACAACTGGTTCGCGAGACTGCCGATGAAGCGGTTGTTCGCATTGAGGTGGAAAAGCCAGTTGGAAAAAAACGCAGGATCTTTTTCTACTTCGATCCGGCGACTCTTCTGGTCGTTGGCGAGAGGGTGTCTCTACTGGAAGGAACGTCTTGGAACCCGATTTTCAAAGCCGAGTACACCTACACGAAATACGATGGATTGTATGTCCCTGAATCGATGAGAGCGGTGACGTTTCGGACTCGTGGTGGCCAAGAGATTATTGAGCGACATACCGAGGTCACGTATGTGTGGAAGGAGCTTGGACGCGAGCGTGCGAAGCAATGGCGAATGGCAGATCTTTGGCGAATCGATCATCTGAATAAGTTAATCGAAGGCGAGGATGTCTCCTCGATCGTCGCCGAAGGGGCAGGAGACAACTAACTCGGGGCTTGATGATGCGATCTATGGTCGAGCCGTCCGTTCGTTGCCAAGAACCAAACTCGAATCGTCAAAATTGGGTCATTTGTCGATCGGGTTGCCGAGCTCCATGGTCAACTCCTTGATTCTTTCGGACACGATTGCGAAGTGGTTCTGATCCGACAGCCGTTCTGAATCTTTCAGCTTTGCGTTCTGCTCGGCCGCCTTTTCAATGTATTCGCGGCACCTGCGGCGATTGCCCAACGCAAGATGACTTGCGGCGGCGTCCAACATCACCCAGCTCGACAAGTCAGCATTCAGGTGTTCTTCGAAGAGTGGAATTGCGTTCTCGTGCGAACCGTTACGCTGAAACTCACGAGCCAGGAGGACGGTGGCGGTCAACCACTTGTCTGATCCGTGCTCGACTTGATCGCGATATCTTCGCCAAGCCTCAATCGAGACGGATACCGGGTCACGTCCATGAAGCATCTGGGCTTTCCAGTAAAGCAGGCGGAGTCGCTTTTCTTGATCGTTTCCAGCATCCGCAATTCGCTTGTCATAGTGCTTGATCGCTTCGTCGACTCGATCTAGTCGAAAGAGGTTGTATGACTCCCGATCAAGGAATCTTTCGCGGTATTGTTCCGCGATTCCGTCTTCCGACAAAAGGCGACGACTATTGCTCAGGGCTTCTTCGTACCGATCATCCCATTCGAGATAGGTTTGCTTTGCGGCTTCCAGTCTCCATCGAATTGAATCGCTCGATGTGGCGGGCAGGCAGCGGTCGATATAACTGATGGCACCCGACCAATCTTTTGTGGCATTGAATTCTTGCAGGCGTTCAAACATGGCTTCGCCTTCCGCCCAGTTGTCCCGTCTGTCTTTGAGGGCAATGTACTTCTTCGCCGTTGGGTCTGTCTCGTCGATTGAAGAAAGTACCTCATCGATCGCCGGGGCATAGAACTTCAGGAGAGGGTCGTCACCTCGTTCGCTAATTTCTCCAAGCATCGGTGAGATAGCTTCGAGGGCTTCGTCGAGCAACCGTGCTCTTTCCGTCCCCGATGTACTATCTGCTGTCTTCAACAGTTCGCGAAATCGCGTTCTCACACGCTCAGCAGAGGTCAAAAGCTCGATGTAGGCATCTGGCCCCGATCCAACTTCGTATCCAGTGAGGTAACCGTATGGACGGCCGTCCGCGTCAGCCAGCACGACTGTCGGAACAGCGGAGGCAAGGTAGTGACTTCTCAGCTCCATCAGCTTCTTTTCGCGTCGTTCTTCGCCGGGGCCATCGCCAAAGTTGTAGTCGAGTTCAATGAGTTTGTACTTTCCCTCCGTGAACTCAATGAACTGCTCCGTCCGGAAGACTTCCCGTTCGAGGACATCGCACGCATGACACCACCCGTGCCCCGTGAACAAGACAAACATGGACTGCCCGCTTGCTGTTGCCTCCGCCTTCGCAGCATCGAAATCACGACTCCAGTTCGGTCCTTCTGCAGATCCTCGACCGCACATCAGGAGTGAAACACAAGCCAGTGTCAGTACTTGCCCCAGTCTCATCATTCATCCTCAACAGCAACGGAACGGAAGTTTCAGAATAGCACAGTTGGTGCTTCACCGAATGAAAGACGAGTATGGCCACTCAAAGTGGTGTTTGCAGACAGGCGGTCTGTGCAGACAGTGCCTACACCAAATGTGGATTGTCAGTTTGGGTTGGCGAAAGATGAGAACCAGAGATGCGAGACCAGTAAATTTCACAAAAACGCTGGCATATAACGCATGCCAATCGCGGCTGAGAAAGCAGCAAATCCACTGGCCGAGTGGCGGCCGTCGCCAAACAGCTCCTCAACTGCGGTCGATTGCGATGCTGAAAATTTTGGCGAATTTTTATCGAGCTCGTTAACGAGGGTGGATCGCAGCAATTGATACAAAGACGAAGTTGTCTGTGGTCAACAATGAAGCGTGCATCGAATCCCTCACTACGGGAGGCTTCTCTATCTCTCTCTGTCCATCACCCAACCGTCGCTTCATGGTTTTACCCCGAACGATTGCCGTCCAGATCACCGTTGTCTTGCTTTCGCTTGGCTCAGCTCATGCTCAATCCGGATCAGCAGTTGGCTCCGGTGGGTCGGAGTCCCAAACCCCGAAACAAACCTCGCAAAGCTTTCGCTTCACTTTTCAAGACGCACCCTGGCCGGATGTGCTGGCTCAATTTGCGGAGTGGTCGGGGCTGACGTTGGATCTGACCGACACACCACCGGGCGACTTCAGCTACTACGACAATCGATCGCACTCCACGAAGGAAGCGATCGACATCCTCAACGGGTATTTGCTGCCGCGGGGCCATGTGCTGTTACAACGAGACCAATTTCTGGTTTGTCTGAAAACGGACAATCCGATGCTCGCCAATCTGATTCCAACGATATCGGTCGAACAGCTCGATCAATACGGCGAGAACAACTTGCTAAGGGTGATTGTTCCACTGGAGAAAATCGATGCAGAAACCGCCGCCGAAGAAGTTCGCGGTGTTTTGGGGCCATTCGGTGAAGCGACCGCATTGGAATCTTCTCGTTCGGTTGTGCTGCAAGGTTTCGGCAGCGGGCTTCGGCAATCTCTCGATATCCTTCGCATCAGTCGCCCTCCGGTAACCGACGACAAATTGGAATTTCGCTCCTACGAGATCGTCCATTTGCCTGTCGCTGATGCCGAAAAGCAGGTCCGTAATCTTTTCGGCGTGAAAGGTCCAGCCATGGCTCGCAACGTGAGCGGTGCACGATCGGAAATTGAACGCTCCCGTTACTACCGAGAACGCGGCGGACGAGGAGGTCGCGACGACGAAAACCAGTCGGCACCTCCAATTCCGTTGTTAGAAAAGGTGGCGATGAACATGCAAATTTCTTCGTTGGATCGCACCAACACACTTTTGGTCACCGCGACCCCAGAAGGCTTGGCTCTGGTCGAAGAAGTCTTGCAGTCCATCGACGTGCCAAACGGCCAAACGGGACGAGATTGGGCAGCTAGCTCCGAGCCGGACCTGCGAGTCTACGGGATGATCTCCGCAAACGAGGGCGAGGTTGCCAAAACCATTGACGTGTTGATGCCTGGAGTGATCGTCAATGAGGACAGCCGTCAAGACACCATCCATGTGTATGGAACCGACGAACAGCACCAGGAAGTCGAACGTTTGATTCGCATATTGGATATTAACGAAGGCGGAAGCCGAACCGTCGAAGTGATACCACTGCGTCGTTCTAATCCATCCGCTGCGGCGAACTTTTTGAATGAGCTTTTTGCAAATGCAGATCGTGACGAGCGACCATCCATTCAAGCCGAATTAGCCAGCCGAAGCATCATCGTGCGAGGCACGGAGAATCAAGTGGAAGAGGTGCGGGCTGCACTGATGAAGCTCGGTGAGTCGGGCCGCGCCGGATCAATTGCAGGTCGAGGCCCCGGTATTCGACGCGTCCAGGTTGGCAGCAGCAACGCTCGAAGTATCGCAGAAGCCGCCCGCCAAGTCTTCTCCGATGGTCCAAGCAATCAGCCGCAAATTCGGATCGTGGTCCCTGGGCAACACTCCCCCGATCGCGATCCTGCAACATCGGATCCACCGGAGCAGAGCACCGATGAATGGTCCATGCCCAACCGAGATATGTTGCATCGCAGCATTCCAGCGGAAACTGCCCCGCAGACATCCGGTTCGCTCGGACACGAAACCGCGTACGAACAGTCCCGCGATGCAGACACTCTTATCGGAACCACTTCCGTTGCTCTGCCTTCGAGCAACGAAAAACGATCCAAGGTCCAGGTAATCGTCGATGGCGATGAACTGATCATCTCGTCAGGAGACCCCGGTGCTCTCCAGGCTGTCGAAGGCACCATTCGCGAACTCGCGCGACAAATGCCAGCTCGCAAAACCTGGACTGTTTTCTACCTGCGAGTGGCGGAGGCTTCCAAGGCAGCCACGCAACTGACCGACCTGATCTACGAACCGAATTCCGCTGGTTTGACATCGGGCGTTTTCTTAGCCGACACCAGTTCGGATTCGATTCGCATCGTGCCCGACAAACGTACAAATTCGCTGTTAATCAACGGCACTGCCGAGCAATTGGTTTCAGTGGAACGATTTCTAGAGATCATTGACGCCACGGAGGTCCCCGGATCGTTCATTGATCGGAAACCACACGCCATCAAAGTCGAATATGCAAACGTCAATGAAATCGCAGAGCTGATCCGCACGCTCTACAAAGATTACCTCGTCGACCCTGCCGCAGAACGGGCTCGTGCTGCACGATCATCTCGTCGTGGTCGAGACAACGATGACGATGATGATGACCGTCGCGAAAGAGACGAGCGTCCTGTCGTCTCGTCAGACCAAAATGACTCACCGGGCATTCGCCTCACACTCGCTGTGGACGAACAAACCCAAGAGATTCTGGTGGCATGCAATGACCAGCTTTTTGAAGAGATTCAATCGGTTGTGAAAGAACGTGATTTGGCCGCGAGCCAGAATCAGCCGGTCGTGCAAACGATCGATCTTCCGCCAGGCACCGAAGCGGAGGTCCTTCGTGCGTTGCAAATTATTGGCGCAGATGTGACCACCACCGATGCCTCCTCAACGGACCTGTTCTCCAGACGAACTACCAACGACCGCTCTGGGCGACGAGATGATGAACGACGTCGCGAACGATGAAGCCGCCCGGCAATTTGAAACAGGCTCGGTCGCAAAATCACAATCATGTCGCATGACATTGCAGTTTTGAATACAACAAAGTTCGACCCGTTCGAACGGGCGAAATACTTCACTCAGCCAACTTCATGGGCGTGTTGTCTCGTTGCCGGACGATCGCATCGATCGCTTCTTGGTCCACTTGATTGTCGGAACCGATCATCAACGCTGGTCTGGCAGGATGCGCCCGTTCTTTCCAGAGCTGAAGGATGGATTGAATCGATTTCTGACGCTCCGTGTCGCTTCCCAGCGGATCCAACTCTTGGCTTACATCATGCGGAAACGATTGCAGCGAACGTCGGGCGATCATTCGAACGGCGAGGTAAGGATCATCCATTGCACGGGCGAGGTAAAGCGTTTGCCAGTCATCACCAGACACCATCTGCGCGTCGGACCAACCCATCGCCCAAGCCGCCATTGCACGATTGGCCGCATTGCCTTTCAGCAACCATAGAACCGATGCGGCAGTTTCCGACTGTTGGGCATCCAGCTTTGGCGGCTCGATCAAATACCACTCGTCGAGATGCTTCGCAGTCCACTGCAACGTCTTGTCCAAATGGCACTGATTGCACGCATTGGGGCGGTCCGCCGCCAGTTCCAATTTCAGATTGGGACTGGTGATGCTGTGATTGCGAATGGACTTCAGCAACCCATACGCGGTGTGGGGCATGTGACAGTTGTAACAACTGGAACCCGCCGAGTCCGCCGCGTGGTGAGTGTGCGACGAGGCATATTGCTGCGCGTCGTGGCACTGCGTGCAAGCATCGTTGCCAAGGGCCATCGGCTTTAACTGGTCATTTGCCCATTCTTCGGAGGGACGATCATCATCCGAAGATTGATGCAGTTGATGGCACGACATACATCCCATCTCGCCATTCAGGAAACACTCGGACTGTTCCATCGACGTGTACTCTCGTCCAGCCACCCGCAGGACACCGTCGGCGTAGAAAGTTCCTCGGTTGGTTTTTATGACTCGATCACGAAGCTCTTCGTTTTGGAGCAACTCTTGCATTTCAGGACTGTGCAGCTGCCAGATGTCATGCGACTCTCGCAGGTCTTCTCCAGGCAGAAAGCCATGCCCTTCCACATTGATCTGATCTGGATCGCCTTTGAGCGTTAGCACCGAATGACATTGGCCACAAACTTGAGAGGAACGGACGTGCGAAAGATTGTCGGGGTTCACGATCGGGTCGCGTGAATCGTCCGCAGCCACATTGGAACCACTAGTCGTCCCTCGATGAAACGCGATGTGCGGTTCGCCGGGGCCGTGACAGGCTTCGCAACTGATCCCAAATTCTGCGGTTCGCGTATCGAACTCGCCAAATGACATTTCTCGAACTTGTGGATGGGTCGAGTGACATTTGCTGCATCCAGAATTCCACCGACCAATCTCGTGCGACGCTTCCTCTTCGGGAGGTTGCAGGAACGCGGCCGAACGTGGGATCCATTCCTCCGTCTCCTTCAAAAACACAAACGGCAGAATCCCCAAGGTTCGTCGCAAACCGATTGGGAACCAATACGCCTGCATGTGATGAGACCCCGTCGACATGACGATGGGACGATTGACCCACTGTGATGCCTCGGGTGTTCCCTCGATCGCCGTTGGTTCCAACATCCCGGCCCAGCAGACACCGTCGACTTCTCGCAGGTGGAACTCCTGTCCATTGTGCGAGAGCTTGACGTCGTTGAAGTCACCCAGCACGGTTTCGGGCTGAACGACTTGGGTCATCGTTCGGTGATAGGACGCAAACCAAGTCGCATGGTTATTCGGATGGCATTCCAAACACGCGTCAGATGCAACGTACCCTCGGTCAGCGACCTCAATTGGGCGAAATGCTGTCAATTGGGCCTTCGGCGTTGGTTCGGGTTTCGGAGACGCGTCGGGTTGCTGCCGCGGAGGCTCAACCGTTTGTTGCTGGCGTGTCAAAGGCTCCGCTGACGGTGGCAAAGCCATCGCCACCACACCAACAACAACGACGGGCACCAGCATCGCGATCGCAACCGACCGTTTGACCCACCAAACGAGGCCTCCGCCTACCAAACCGACGCATAGACTGAAAAGAATGACCGATGAGTTCATGCGGAAATTCTAACAAATCGAAACCTGCTTCCGCACGAGAAATTCAGCGTGTCAGTCGAAGGTGACTTCGATCTTTTTCAGATTCGGTTGAGATGCGTTTTCCGTGGTGTCTTCCAGTTTTACCTCGAATTGAAAACCGTATCCCGGTGGCAGGGACGCCAGGCCGAGTTCGGCGGGAATCCGCTGCACTTGCTTTGAAAAGCCAGGAACGTAGTCATACGTTTCGTGGATCTCGGTCCACGCGGTCCATTCGTCAATCGATTGGTCGTTGTCCACATCCACGCCCATGCGAACTTGGACGCTTTCGACCCACGGACCGTCACTGACGAAGTCCAGAGGTTGCTGAGTCGCCAAATAAAAACGGCCCTCTGCAAACATCACATCGGGGTCCGGGTGACCTTTGCCGATGTTCCCGCACCAAGTGAATGGCTGGTCGATGCCTTCAGAAGTGAACCATCCAGCACTCATCGATTTGCTGTCGGCGGGGTCAAAGTCACAGAACAGATAGTACTGGCCACCGATGCTGATGCCTGCCCAATCTCCGTAGGCGTTTTGCTCGGGTTCATGAATTTCAAACTCGGCAACGTTGGTCTTGAAACGCTCCGGATTTTCTTTGACCCAGTGTGGATGTTTGTAGGTGCCGGTTTCCCCCGTCTCCGTCGTGCGTTCATCCACGGGTGGTGGCATGACCTTGAAATCCTGTAGGCCATCCGGGCTGACCGCGTGCACGGCCAATGGAGAATCCCAAGCGTGTGTTTGAGCGTTGATGGGTGACCAGTCCTCCAGGATCAAATGAAACTTGCCGTCCAAGTCGCGAATGATGGCGCAGTCCGATCCATGCGACGGGTCGTCGTACGCCATGCCGCGATTGATCCCCGGTTTGCCATCGAACAAATTCTCGTCGACATACACGTGAGGATCTTGATCGTTGGGAAAGTCGTAATAGAAGTAGGCTTTGCCGTCGGCGTACTCCGCCGTCGTCATCCATTTCGCGAAGGATTCCGTGATGGGGCCGTGGTGCACCCAATGCTTCATGTCAGTGCTCTGCCAAGCGTGGTAGCCACCCAAGCGTTTTTGCAGCCCTCCCGGCGCATCGTATTGATTCGCAAAACGAGTCGTTTGCAGCGGCATGTCAAAGCCGTCGAGCTTGACCGACTCGGGCTGAAACGCTTTGTTTTTCTGCTTGCCTTTCCCGCCTCCGTAACGACCGAACATCCAATAATTGTTGGGTCCCAAACAAAGCATCACGGGTGCATCCCCCAAATTACTGGGCCCCAAATTTTCAATCGGCTCCCAATTCAACCATTCATCGGATTGTCTGACCACCAGCGACTTGGCCGATCGTTTTTGATCGAACGTTTTCAGTTTGCTTTTGAGTGACGCTGTCGTTTCGGTCGGCTTGGCGGTTCCATCCTCCAAGGCGATGTTCTGGCTCGATTCGATGTCCGACGACCAATGCTGGCCATCAATGGTCCAGGTTTCTGACGCCAAACAGTAGGACTGCAGCAACCCGACAGATAAACCGGACAACAAGCAAAGCCAAGTGGTAAAGAAAGGCGTCATCTTCATGGGGACAAATTCTCGTGAGAGGGATGAACGAGCCGTTCGGTTTTTCACGAACCAGCGGACTGTGTCACGTTTTCCTGGCCGAGGTCCTTCACCTCGCCTTGGCTGGTGATCGTGTTGTGTCGCGAAAGCGGCCCGAGCACGACTGGATGGGACGTTTGATTCTGCAGATCGATTTCGGATGCTTCGTAAGTGTGCGGCCCGAGCTTTTCAAAATGGGATTCGTGGCCTTTGGGTACGGCCGGGTAGTCGACGCTTAAGAAATCGAAACGCTGCGAGTAACCCACCACGATCGGTCGTGATGTTTCGCGAGTCGCCGTGTCAGACCAAAGGCGAATTTTGTGACGTTTGCCTTTGATCGCGGCCAATGGGTGATCGCCCAACGAATGCGGTGCCGGCAGAACCTGCAAATCGATTTGTTGTTCGCGGTGCGAATCCGAGTGGACGTACAACAGTGGCCCGTAGGCGGCATTGCCACTGCAATTTTCCAACACACCGCGACTGGGCAGAGAGTATCCCTGGATCACACAATCCAGCACTTGGCAATCGCGCACGATCGCTTTCTTTGCCATGTACAGCTTGATACCGCCGCGGGTTTTCTGCACACGGCAATTCTCGACAATCATTTCGCCCGCACCCTTGTAGGCGCGAATGCCATCTTCCGTGCAATTGATCATGTGATCTCGTGGAATCGGCAAACCACGAACATCCTCGGGCCATTGCAGTTGATAACCATGTCGTTTCGCGAGATCGTCGCGATCCTTCTCGGCATACAACTCATTGCTACGGCGGACGGTTCCCTCGACGTGGGTATGACGCACCGTTGTTCGGTTGCCTCGTAGCGTGTAGATCGCGTGCCCGAAGGCTTCCATCTTCACGTCGCAACTATCGATCACGGTGTCATCACCACGGATTTGGATGCCGCAATGCTTTCGCAATCGAACGACACTGCCGCCACCGATGCCGTACATGTTGCCGTGGCCATAGGGGTACGATCCACGAATGATCAACTTCATGCCGATCAGCGAGTTGCCGCTTCCTCGGATCACGAATTCGTTCATCTTTCCGAATTTGTGATTCCGGTTGTAGCTCGCATAATCGATGGGCTGATCGACGTCAGGTGGGTATTCGTCGACCACCGTGCCGCCACGGACCGTGTTGTTGTTTCCGTTCACGCGGAACACGTCGCGTCCCGATGCTGACTCCAAAGCAACGTGAATCGTGACACCGGTCAAATCCAATTCATTGCCACTGCCCGACATGTCCACCCCGTATCGATCGCGAATCCAATAGTCGCCGGGCTTCATGATGATTTGCTGCGAATCCCGCTGGACGCATTCGCGAAGCGATGAAATCGAATCGACATGCACGACGGGACGCGGCGTTCGGGTTGATGCGGGCTCCAAACTGTGCACACGGAAATTGGAGTAAACGTGATGCGACTTGACCATTCGGAACCCGAAGTAGCCCTGCTTTTTCACTGGGAACGCTTCCGTTGAGTACTCCGACTCGGTGTCCACGATGGTTCCCGAATCGTCACGCGACTCGAGCGTTACCGAATCACCATGTTGAAATTGGTAAACCAACTTTCCATCGATCACGTACTGAACCAAATCGTCGTAGGCGACCAACTGAACCGACATCGTGCGATCTGGTTGAATCAGGTAGGCCCGCTGTTGGTCCTGCGATTTCAGAGCGACATGCGGTACCGAGCGACCATCGCGTGTCCGCGGGTATCGCCGCATCCGCGTCGTCTTATTTCCGCGACCACCGCTGCTCGCGTAGAAGCCTTCAATGCGATCGTAGTCGGTGAATTTGCCAGAATAACGCTGAGAATCGAACAGGCTCTTGGCAGGAGCGTGTGGATCCGTCGCCATCCAAAACTGATTCAGATCCCTTGGTTCGACGCCTGGGATCTCAGGCGAATGGGATGGGCAAACGACGTCGTAGCAAATGGCGATTCGGTTGGGCAATGGTTTGCGAAACCAAAGGGTGCAACCACGTCCGGGCAACAAGCAATTCAACTCGCCATGTTCGGCGCGAACATCCGGATCCGGGAAGCCGTCCTTCGGCTCGATCTGCACCTCCCATTGGTCCAAATTCTCGAACGGGTCTTGAGCGATCACGTCGCCAATTTCGAATCGCCCCAATGCGTGTCCACGAAGCACTGGATCTCCTGCCGCCGTTACTTGTGCGAAGAAAGACGCGGATATGAGCCAGCAAAGTAGCGTCGCTTTCAAGTTGCAGAGTTCTTTTTGCTCAGGTCCTAGTCGGATCATGGTGTGGCTCCACCCGGCACCAACCATTTCAAGAGACGGAACTCAGGTGGCTTTCCTTTCCAAGTTCCACCGACGATCCGCGATGTTTGTTGATCTTTTCTGCCGGTTCGCAAACGTTCTTTCGCGGACAATCGAATTTGGCGAACGCCAAGAAAGCTTTTCAATGGTTCGCCGCCGGCGTCCTGGAATTCAGATGCTTTCAAAGTGAATGTCTGCCATCGATTGTCACCGGTGAGCTGAACCGAAGCCGCATGGTCATCAATCATCACCACGAAGTCGTTGGGCAACGCTGAACGCACCTCGAGGACCAGCTTGGCATCGTTTGGAGCCATGTAAACGATCGAGCTGGGTTTGTTGGTGGAACGAGCCCATTCTTCGGGGCGATAGGTGAACCATTCTTTTTCCCAGTCACCCTGGAAATCTTCGATCATCCGAGTCGGCCGCAGATTGGCTTGCACAGCCGCATGCTGTAGTTCGGCCGGCTCGAGCACTTGCAAAACCGACGACAAATTGAGCCGCTCGGTTTGATAGGCTCGGTAGTAGTAGCCAACACCTTCCACCGTTTTCGGCAGCCGATAAGTCACGTTGGCATAACACCACAACGACCGATTCGTATCGGCCACCGAGAAACGTCCCGTCCAAACGTTGCTGGTTTGAGAAGCAGGCGTGTGGTGCCAAAATCGGTGCACCACATCGTCTCGGTCGGCGGGTGTCTCGTTGGGCTTGCCGTTTTGGGTGTAGTAGAAGTCCACCGACTCAACGGGCAATGAACCATCGACATCAACCGTGAATATCGAGTCGCCGTTGGCTGCTCCAAGTTGGACGTCCAAGTCCGGTGTCTCGGGAAATTCGAACGATTGCTTGAGATGCTGATCAAACCACAACAACGTGGCGGCTTCGTACTTTGGTGTGTCTTGGTGGTTGTGATGTGGTGAACAAGTGACACGCCAATCATCGCTTGCGATTTCCTGCAACGCCTTCGGCAGATCACCCATGCGGCCATGGAAATCGTTGGCCGGGCTGAGAAAAATAATCGGACAAGCGATCCGCTTCAAACTGACATCGTCGCCCAGTGTCTTGCAGAACAGGTCGCTGTCGTTGTAGCGATCACTGATCCCGCCGCAGGAAGGTGCCGCCGCTTTGACTCGCGAATCGACGGCAGTGAGCACTGTCAGTTTGCCGCCCATGGAATGCCCATAAACACCAAGCCGCTTCGAATCGACTTCTGGCTGATGTTCCAAAAAAGTGAGTGCACGCCGAGCGGCGACCGCACACAAAAACCATCCGCTGTTGCGAGGCGATTCCACCTCATCCAACGTCCATTTAGCAGCGTCAATCTTCGGAAACTGATTCCCCGGGTTGCGTGACGGTGCGTGGTATCCATCGACGGCTCCCCAATCCGTCGTCGGTCGGTAATTGGGATCTTCAACCGCGTTGTCCCAGAACAACTTCACCTCATCCGGCGATACACGATAGTTGGTCGCGGAAATTCGGCCCGCCCAAGCGATCGACACGGTGGCGTATCCACGTTTGGCATTGGCAACGCAAGCCTTGTGGTCGGCGTATTGCCCGCCGCCGTGAATTTGCAACAAACCCGGTAAATTGCTTTGTCCTTTCGGATAGCCATAAACCGCCGCCAGCTTGGCGACTTGTCCCTTGAAGACGCCAATCCGAAATCGAACGACGCGAAGCACGACACCGTCTTCTTCCCATTCGTGCAAGACCTCGGTTTCCAACGGCTCGGAACGAGGATCGAAGCCTCGCCACATTGCATCGAAATTCGACGGAGCGTCCTCGCCAACGATCGATGGCAGCGAATCAGCGGGCTGAGCGAGACAGGTGTCACACGCGGCAACAAGAAGCCACGCGGAAATCCAAGCGATGGCTCCAAACCAAATTTTCATGTGCCGGCCATCGCATCCAGGTTGGTCAATCATTCAGCGTACTCGAATCTCTTGAAACGACGTGTTTTCACTTTGTGAAGTCACCGGGCTGACCTGCCACACCAACCAGCGCACAGGTCCCAGGTCCGCACCACGTTCAGCGGAGTAAACCACTTCGTTAAACGCATCGTGGTTCATTCGGCGAGTGTCAACGGACGTGAGCGGTCGAAACGACTTGGTGTCATTCACGTTCCAGCCGGGATCCTTCTCCGACGCACTGGCGTACAGCGTCCACCGCTGCGGTCCGCGACGCTGTTGAAGATGATGCGACCAAACCGCTACCGAGCGGATCACCTGTGGTTGCCCCAAATCCAACTTGTAGATTCCCGAGGTCACGCCGTTGCCGAACACCGGACCGTAATTGGAATCCAAACGTCCATCGACCAAAACGGACAGCGGTTCATCACGGACACTTTGATTGGCAAGCACCTTTGGAGTGCGTTTCAATCCCGCGTCGACCGAAAACTCATTCGTTGACTGGCGACGGAAAGTGAGAAACGGGACATCGCGAATTTCGATTTGCATTGCTCGTTGATCGCGAATGAGCGTCACTTGCAGCGGTTGGTCACCTGCTTTCAATGTTTCAGCGAGAAGATCATCAACGCGTTTGGTCTTTGAACCGTTAACGGCCTGGATCAAGTCGCCCTCTTTCAATCCTACTTTCGCGGCAGCGGACTGCGGAGTGAAACCTGACAAAGCAATCCCACCCTCGTCCGCACTGACGCCAAACGCGGAAAACTCCGCCCCTTTCAAATCGGACGCTTGCACTCCCATCCAGAATGTGCGTCGAGGAATCGTGATCCGGCCGCTGTCGGATCGTGGGCGATTCATTTGCGACTTGACGTCCAACTCTGGGATTTCAGGAGTCGCGGCGATCGCTTTCAACGATTTGTCTTTGACACCGAATTGGTCCATCGGGAAATTCTCAAACCCGATTTCAAACGCGGGCGAGCCATCCTTCACGCGAAAGTCACCTTGGGACGGATTCACGAACAATGGATCCGCCACGATGGAGTTGCGATCCCAACCGAAGTCGGCGTAACGATCCTTCATTCCCGGAGTTTTGGCATAGTACAGATTCTCGTCGATGCGTTTGCCTTTGGCGGTCGGCGTCGGCATTCGGGCTCCTTGGGGTGCCGCCATAAAGATGTTGCTGAACACCTCATCCCCACTGTCGTTGTACCAGACGTGAGGATGCAAGCCGTTGTTGATTGTGATGTTGTTCCAAGCACGACGGCGAAAGCCTTCACGCAACTTCAGCCCGCCAGACAACATGAGATTGTTGTAGATGTCGTAGTTGGAAGAGCCATCATCCAAATCGATGTCCCAACCGTGGTCACATCGCCAGCGACTGTTGCGAATCACCGTGGTTTGATAGGCGTCCAAGAAAGGGAAGTCGGGTTCGTCGTCGATGACAGCTTGGCTTTCCGCCCGATTGCTGCTCCAGTATCGATCACGCCCCCAGGAGTTGAACGACCCATGATCATGGGTTTCCTGAACGGTATCAAACACATCACAGCGTTCGATCAGGTGTCCGCCCCATGCACCGTCGCCGATGTTGATGCCCGCGCGAGCACAATCGTAGATCGAACAGTCTCGCACGGTGACCTGGCTCGCCATCTCGATTTGTACCCCGGCGGGCTGGCGTTCCACACGTCCAATCCCGTGGATCAGGCAATCGTCCACCACACAGTCAGCAGGATACTGATTGTTTTTGGGCCCGGGCGTTCGATCCACTTGGTTCAGATCGTTCTTCTCGCCATACCGAAACAGCGGATCTCGTACGGCATTCGGATTGCCAACGAAGCAAACACCGCTGGCTCCGGTGTCGTGAATGTGGCACCGCTGGATCTTCACGCGACGGTTGTAATCACTGACAAAAACCGCGTTGCCACCAAGCTGATCCATTTCCGAATCGGTGATGGTGATGTCTTCGGTTCCTTTCAAAAAGACGGCACCGCCACGATAGATCGTCCAATCGGATCGCAGCATTTGCTCTTTGGTTTCCATGAAGGTGCGAGCGGAGTGACGGAAGACAAAACCTTTCAAAGTGATATGCCGAACAGGTTGTGATTCAGTGCCTCGAAACTCGATCAAGTGCCGCAGTCGAACGACCTCGATCTTGGCGGTCTGCAAATTCACCGCCGGTCCAGGATAGAAATACAGCGTGTTTGTTTTCGCGTTGTGATACCACTCGCCCGGTGCATCCAATTCTTCGAAAATGTTCTCGACCATCCGCTGGTCCGCGTGCATTCCCGAGGGGCGGTTGTTCTGCCAGCCTCCTTCGTAGGTCACGTTGCCCTCGGAGTCTTTTCCGGTGATCCGGTAGTGGTAACCACCCCATCGCGAACGGTGCATCGCGTGAATGAAACCGCCAGTCGGATCCTTCCAACCCGCCGCACGAGACTTCGAAAACGCATCGGCGGCGTGGCCCTGATACGCCTGTGTTTTCTTCTGCGGATCGTAGTTCGGATAGCGTGCCATCCGTTGCAGTTGTCCATCAACGAACAATTGATCAATGGACAGTCCGACCGGCGTTGACGTTTGAAAAACTCCATCGCGATAAGGACGCCACTGCAATTCCAGTTTCTTGCCTCCACTCAGGACTGTTTTGCCGCGGTTCTGCGCTTGATAGACCACCGGACATTCCTGAGTCCCGGAATCTTCAGGTCCCAAACGCAACGTATCGGGGAGGTAGTACACACCATCGCCCACGTGAACGGTCACGGGTTGTTTGCCCGCGACGGGCTGAACGATCTGACGTGCACGTTGGAGCGAAGCAACCGGCGATGCCGATGAACCCTTGTTTGAATCGTCGCCCGTCGCACTGACGTACACGTCCAATGCAGAGAGAGACGGCGTCGCCGAGATCAAAAGAACGCAAGCAAAGGAGAATCGCAACATTGCTGTGCCGACGGTCGTAGGTGGGGAGAGGCGGGGGAGTTTCGATCGAATCTCGAGCAGGAAACTCGGCTCCCACCATGATTGATCGTGAAGAAAACGCGACGCGGCAATGCGACTGTCGGCCAACAGTTTGCGTCACCAAGCCCGTGTGTCACCAAACTCGAGTCTGACTGCACTTGAGTCCTACCAAAAAAGGAGGCAGCATCCTTTGTCGGATGGTGAACGCGTGCCTATCTGTCACGAAGATTCGAAAACAGACTTGGATCTGGTGACTCCGGCAAGGAAGACTTCCATTCTTCGAGCATTCGCGTGAGGTCATTGACCGTATTTGATTGCTGATCGCTTCTGTCGTGTTTCTCCAGCGGATCAGCAACGATGTCATACAACTCAAAATGGCTTCCGTCGTTGTTCGCGAGCAATTTCCATCGGTCGCTTACCACCGCGAACGACGCCCAGTGATGCGGCTTGGAAGCCTGTGGCGGCCAGCGAGAGGCATACTTCCAAAACAACGGTTTCGACCGTCCCGAGGTCGGATCGCCCAGCAGTGCTTTCACTTGGCTGATTCCATCCAGCGAAGCGTTCGCGGGAATTTTGACACCGGCCAGTTCACAAAATGTGGGTAGCAAATCGACGGCGCTGATCATTGCCATGCTGTCACGATCGCCAGCTGAGATCTTGCCTGGCCAACGAGCAATGAAAGGAACGTTGATGCCACCTTCGAACAGAGAGGCTTTGAATCCTTTCCGTCCCGACGTGATTCCTTTCGCGGCACCGATCCCAAAACCGGCACCGGTCGCCGTGTCGTAACTCAATTCCAATTTCGCGTTCTTGGAGCCTCTCGCTGGACCGTTGTCAGAACTGAAAATCACCAACGTCTCGTCGGTCACTCCCAAACGGTCCAGTGCGTCCAAGACTTCGCCAATTCGCTCGTCCGCATGAGACAAGACCGCGGCGTAGATCTCGTCCGCTTCACTCAAGCCCGCTTCGTGAAAACGCCATCGATACTTGGGGATCACATGAAACGGCGTGTGTGGTTCATGGATCCAAAGGTTGACAAAGAACGGTTGCTCGGTCGCCACGGCAGACTCGATGAAACGAATCGTTCGGTTCGCGTCATCATGCACTGGCATTTGTTCGCCCGAGCAATTGAATGCTCCGTAGTCGTCATAGCCGTAATCACCAGGCGACGGCGAATCTGGAATCATGTCGTTGGACAGGTGCCATTTTCCGTAGTGTGCAGTTTTGTAACCCGCCGATTGCAGCAGCTTGGGCAACGTCACGGCGTCAGGATCCAACCAATCCGGCATGTTGCGTTTGGCATTGCTGGGCACCCAAGCGAAATGACCATCAATGTTGTGGCGAGCCGGGTATTGCCCAGTCATCACCGCCGTGCGACTGGGAGAGCAAACACCGCTGGCAACCGTGAAACGCATGAAGTCCGTGCCTTCACGTGCAAGTCGGTCGATGTTGGGCGTTTTGACATATGGGTGTCCGTGGCACGAAAGGTCACCCCAGCCCCAATCATCGGCGAAGATGAAAAGGATGTTGGGGCGTGAACTCGACACGTCCGTTTGGCTGGCTGAACTTTCATTCGCTCGCGTTGTTGATCCGGAAACTGTTAGTCCGAAGACACACCAGCCCAGCCAGACAGCAGTCACAAGGCGGAACCACAGCTTGGCTGGCGTAGCACGAGAGTGTTCACGAAACACATGCCTCGCTAGTCGAATTTGAACGTTGGTCGATTCTTGGTCGATCATGTCCGCCTGGTGCATTTCGTTCTTCGCTCGAGGTAAGTCTGGACGGCGACAACTTCGTCGTTGCAAGCTCATCAAATGGATTGACTCCACGCTAAACGTTGGCCGAGGCACGAGCAAGCAAATGCCGGTGGACCGCACGCACCGAAGTGAAATCGTCCGCGTGTTGGACGATTCGCTGACGCAAGCGGCACTTCGGCTGCCGTATTTTCTCGCTGTGTTGTCGCAAGTGATTGGTGTCATCTGCGCAAGCACTTTGTCTGGGTTGTTTTGGCCCGGAAGTGTTTTAACGCAGATCGTTTTCAAGCTTCCTCGGGATGGTTCACCCACCACCGCCCTTTGTTATGCTCTCGGGGAGGCATCGCTTTTCAAATCGTCAAGACGACGCCTGGCTTCGCCGTCTCCCCACAATCCCCGCTTTCCATCACGAGTTGCACGTTGAGTCATTCCGCACCCTCCCCCAGCGTTTGGACTGGTGACTTTCCCAAGATTGGTATTCGCCCCACGATCGATGGACGTCTGGGCGGCGTTCGTGAATCCTTGGAAGATCAAACGATGGGATTGGCGAAACGCGTCGCCGAGTTGATTCAGTCAGAAGTCCGTTATCCAAACGGAGAACCGGTGGAGTGCGTGATTGCTGACACTTGCATTGGCGGCGTCGCGGAAGCCACGGCTTGCGAGTCGAAGTTCCGCCGTGAGAACGTCGGTGTGTCACTGACGGTAACACCATGTTGGTGCTACGGGTCGGAAACGATGGACATGGATCCAATTCGTCCCAAAGCCGTCTTCGGTTTCAACGGGACGGAACGACCGGGGGCGGTTTACTTGGCCGCTGTGTTGGCGGGGCACACTCAGAAAGGCATTCCCGCCTTTGGCATCTACGGACGCGATGTCCAGGATTCCGGCGACGCAAGCATGCCGGCGGACGTGCAGGCGAAACTGCTTGATTTCGCGAGATGCGGATTGGCCGCAGCGTTGATGCAAGGCAAGTCGTATCTGTCGATGGGCGGAACCTCAATGGGGATTGCGGGCTCGATGGTGGACTATGCCTTCTGGGAAAAGTGGCTGGGCATGCGCGTCGAAGACATCGACATGAGCGAATTCGCCGGCCGCATGAAACGTGGGCAGTACGATGCGGAGGAATTTGAACGAGCGATGTCTTGGGTGAAGGAGAATTGTCCCGAAGGCGAAGACTACAACACGGAGTCCGCCAAACGGTCCCGCGAACAACTGGACCAAGAGTGGTCGGACTGTGTGAAGATGACTTTGATCGCTCGTGACTTGATGGTTGGCAATCCGAAGCTCGCCGAGATGGGACTGAAGGAACAATCCCAGGGACACAATGCGGTTGCGGCGGGATTTCAAGGTCAACGTCAATGGACGGACCATTTTCCCAATGGCGACTTCATGGAGGCGATCCTCAACACGTCGTTCGATTGGAATGGCAATCGTGCGCCGTACGTCGTTGCGACCGAAAACGACGCTCTGAACGGAGCGACCATGTTGTTCGGTCATTTGCTGACCAACACGGCCCAAATTTTCGCGGACTTGCGGACCTATTGGAGCCCGGAAGCGGTCGCGAAAACTTGCGACGGGTACAAGCTTGAAGGAGCCGCCAGTGACGGTCTGTTGCACCTGATCAATTCGGGCCCCGCAACGTTGGATGGAACGGGGCAGCAAGCCGACTCGGACGGAGTGCCGACGATGAAGCCGCACTGGAACATCACGGATGAGGAAGTCCAGCGATGTTTGCAGGCCACCACCTGGCATCCGTCGATGACCGAGTACTTTCCGGGCGGAGGCATGAGCACGCGGTACCGCACGCAGGGCGGCATGCCATCGACCATGACGCGAATCAATTTGGTGGACGGATTGGGGCCCGCCTTGCAAATCGCGGAAGGCTATACCGTGGATTTGCCTGAGTCCGTGCATGACACGTTGGACCAGCGTACCAATCCAACTTGGCCAACGACCTGGTTCGCTCCCAAATTGACCGGCCGCGGTGCGTTCACGTCGACTTATGAAGTCATGAACCATTGGGGGTCGAACCACTGCGTTTTGACCGCCGGTCATGTGGGCAACCTTTTCATAACGCTAGCGTCGATTCTTCGCATTCCGGTTTACATGCACAACGTCGATGAGGCTCGCGTGTTCCGTCCGAGTGTGTGGAACGCGTTCGGAACCGACGATTTGGAATCGGCCGATTTCCGAGCCTGTCAGAATTTTGGTCCGTTGTACGGACGCCGTTGATTCGATTTTCAAACTCAAGTAGGTCCGGTTCCACCGGACTTTTTCTTTTGGCGTCGTCGAGCAACGTTGTTTGTGGAGGGCGTGTGCGTTGGTGCTCGGCGTTCGCTGGGGTGGTTTGTGGGAACCGCGGCTAACGCCGATCGGCTGTTTGTTTGGTTGGGACGGGGTGTTGTTTCTGTAGGTCCGGTTCCACCGGACGTTTGCTTTCGGCGTCGTCGAGCGGCGTTATTTGGGGAGGACCTCTGCGTTGGTGCTCGGCGTGCGCCGGGGTGGTATGTGGGAACCGCGGCTAACGCCGATCGGCTGTTTGGTTGGTTGGGATGCGGCGTTGGTTCTGTAGGTCCGGTTCCACCGGACGTTTGCTTTCGGCGTCGTCGAGCGGCGTTATTTGGGGAGGACCTCTGCGTTGGTGCTCGGCGTTCGCCGGGTGGTTCGTGGGAACCGCGGCTAACGCCGAACGGCTGTTTGGTTGGTTGGGATGCGGCGTTGTTTCCGTAGGTCCGGTTCCACCGGACGGTCGTGGTGGGGATGGGGTCGGTTCGTGACGATGGCGGCGGATGGGGCGATTGGTGGGGACTGGCAATCCTTCGCGGTAAAAAAAAGTGGGGGGATCGGAGGAGTGTCACTGGACAAGGGGTACGTTTGACTAGGTCTGCCATTTCCCTCGCTGCGCACGTCGACCATCATGTCCTCGTTGGATACCACCTTCGAAATTCTGACGCACCATTCGTCTCCGAGTGCAGGGGAAGTGCTATGCGTTGGTGCCACCAGCAACGATCCGTCGACGAAGCTGCGAAGTGTCAAAGCGATCGCTCATCGACGCGACGCGAAAACGCTGAATTGGTTGGTCAATCGATTTGACAAGTTTCGTGAAGTGATGCTGTCCGGCTTGCTGGATGAAACCGGCCATCTCGATTCAGGGTATCTCGGCAAAGCCGTGGTTCGTCAACTGAAAAAGGCGAGCTGGAACCAAGCCGTGGGTTTGCGGCTGATCAACATGGCCGAGTGTTTCAACCAAGCCGATGCGTTGGAATCGCTGATTCAAATTTCGTTGGAGCACGACGATTCGCTGATCCGCGCCGCAGCGGCGGAGGTCGTTTTGTCCTTGTCCGCATCGCTGTCCAAATCGGTTCGCCATCGAAGCGACGGCAAACGCTTGGATCCGGATGCGGAACGATATCGGCAACGCATGGCCGAAGCCTTGGGGCATGCGGTGGAGCAATACCATGTGCACCGCAACAACGATCTGTTGGATGCATTTCTGGTGATTTCTGACTGGAACGACGTTCTGTTGCAACGGTTGTTGGCAGACGAATCACCCACGCAAGAAACGTTGGTGCGGCGGCTCAAAAACAGCGAGCACCAGTCCGTCTTGCACCTGTTGGCGGGCTTTGTTCGACGTCGAAAAATCCCCGGTGCCGTGGTGGGAGTCTTGCTGCGTCGTCACGATGCCATGTTCTGCGAAGCGTTGTTGGAAACGATCGGTGACCAACCCTCACCGGTGGTCAGCATCAACCTGAAAGAGTATGGACTGCCCGACTGCCTGCGAGGCGGCGAGTCGTTCATGAGATCACTGGGGAGCGATCGCGACATTGCCATGTGTCATGCTTACTCGCTGGCCATGCCGCATGAACCCGAAGTCATCCACATGGTGTTGGCGATGTTGCAACGCAACGAAGAGGGAGCAATTCGAGCCGCGGAGACTTGCTTGAAACGCGTGGACGCTCCCTCATTGGAATTTTGGATCTCGATTCTGGAAGCCGCGTTGGACGATGAATCGCCGGAAGAAGCCGGTGGTGATGCATCGATCGCTGACCGCGCGACGATGATGATGAACTCGCTGATTCAACTGACGGACCATCCTGAAAAGTTGTTGTCGCAATCTGCTCAACGCTTGCTCACGCATTTGAACACGGCGGAAACGCTTCCTGTGTTCGCGGACCTTGATCCGGAAGTCGGCAAGCGTCTGGGGCAAGTCCTGATGGGAGCCGACGAAACAACGTTGGACGTGATCCGCCAGGGATTGCGACACGCGGTTCTGCAAAACCGACTGGATGCAATCGGGTTTGCCGAGACGCTGGGGCTGATCGACTTGATGATTGAGCCTTTAGAAAGCATCGCCAAGAACGATCACCAAATTGCGAAGATGCGAACGGCACAAGCGCTCGGGCATGGCCACGGAACCCAATCGGAAGTCTTGTTGCGTGAGATGTGCTCGATGCAAAAAGGCTCGTTGCGTGATGCCGCGATCGAGTCCATGGAAATGCGAGGATTGACGTTGTGATTGGTATGCAAAACTGGAATGACAATTCCACCATGTTGACCGTGTTGATGAACGTCACGCGGATGGAGGACTTGGCACCTCAGTATCAAAAGGTTGCCGAAGACTCGTCGATGCCGTGGGTGTGGATCGCCGTCGGTGCGATCGTCGCATTGTCAATCATCGGCGGATTGATTTGGAACGTTCGTTTCCGTGAACCGGAGGTTCCGACCAGCGACGCACTGACGATGGAACTCTGCCGAGCGCATCAATTGCCGATTTACCATCGCGGATTGATGGATCGCTTGGCCACGGCGGCAAAGCTCAGTCACACCGCGGAGTTGTTCTTGTCGCCCACGCATTTTGATGCGGCAGTGGAACGCGGGAAAACGAACATGCGTTTACGACGGCATCATCAAATTTGGTTGGGGCAAATCCGCCGCTCGATTTTCTGTGCGGATTGAGTGGAAACGGCGGGGCGTCAGACGCCCGCCACCTCACAAGCCTTGTAGACAACCTTCGCTTGACGAAATCCCAAGCGTTCATAGAGTCGCACTGCGGGCGTGTTTGCCGTCGTGACTTCCAGGTGCATTCGTTTCAGACCGGCGGATTGGAAACCAGCGGCGGATCGCATCATCAGCAACGCTCCCAAACCATTGCCACGATGTTCCGGGACGACGCCTAGGTTCTGGACCGCTCCCCATTCGTCCAGGTCCAATCCTTGGATCGTTCCGACGGGAATTGGACGTCCGCCCACTCGATCGCGATAGCGGATCAACCAAGTCGCATTGGGTACGAAGCTGGCTCGTCCGGTGATCTCGCGCATCAAACGCAGGCAGCCATCCCGACGGCTCAGGCAGGGGAACACATCAGCGTCCATCTCGCTGCGGAACGAGTGATACTTCGCCGCGGCGTGTTCTCGAATCAATCCATCGTCGTAAGGGACCCACTCGTAGCCGCGTTGTTCCAGATCCGGTGCATCCCAATGTGGTGTCCAGTCGCGCAGGTCGAGTTCCATGCGGTAGCGGCGAAAGTAAGTCATGCCCATGTGGGTTGCCCCCTTTCCTGGATCACGGTCTTCTGTGAACAATTCAGTTTACCACACCAGCCGACATTTGAGATGCATCCTGATCCGTTCCCCACGCCCTTTGCCCCATTGTTTGACGACGTGATCGTTCTGACCGGCCCGACCGCGTCAGGGAAAACGGGGTTGGCCGTGCGGGTTGCGGAGACTTTGGCGGATCAGTCCGGCGGTCGTTGCGAGATGGAGATCCTTTCTTTGGACGCCATTGCGGTCTACCGAGGGATGGACATCGGGTCGGCCAAGCCCACCGCCGATCAGCTGGCACGCGTCCCCCACCACTTGATCGATTTGGTCGATGCGTGGGAGGAATTCAGTGTGGCGGAGTATCTGACTGCGGCTCACGCGGCGGTCGAGGACGTGCGGCAACGAGGCAAAATCCCGATGTTTGTCGGCGGGACTCCCATGTATCTCAAAGGCATCTTGCGAGGGTTCGATGCGGGACCGCCCGCGGACGAAGCCTTTCGCGAATCGGTGGAGGCGGATCTCAAAGAACATGGCATCGATGCGTTGCGAGCACGATTGCAGCAAGTCGATCCATTGTCGGCCGCCAAGATCGATCCGGGGGATTCGCGACGCATGATCCGAGCGTTGGAGTTCGCTCGAGCGACGGGCACTCCGATCAGCCATCGGCAGTTGCAATTCGACACGGCACGAAGTGCCGAAGAAGGGCTCGTTTTCGCGATGCGAGTGCCTCGGCCGGTGCTGCATCAACGCATCGAACAACGGGTGGAACAAATGTTTCGCGATGGATTGGTGGCAGAGGTCCAGGCTCTGTTGGACGCGGACAAGCCTTTGTCCAAAACGTCTCGTCAGGCCGTCGGCTATCGTGAAATTTTGGAAGCGATCGAGCAGGGACAACCGGCAGAATCAGCGGCGGAACAAGTCGTCTTTCACACCCGACGGCTGGCGCGACGCCAAGAAACGTGGCTCCGTTCGTTCTCCGAAATTCGCGGATTGGGGCGGTTTGACGCCGATGCTGCGCCCGACATGGATGTTTGCGAGAAAACCATGGTGGACGCGATCTTGCAACGTCACTTGATTTAAGGTCGTCGTCTTTCGCCACCAGGGACCCGCGTTTGTCATCTCGTGAGCTCTGCCGCGTCGCCCAGATGTTCTCACGGAGTTGAGCTCGGCGGCGATTCAATCGTTTCCGGCGGGATCACTCGTTGCCATTGCGAGTCGTCCTCGAAATTGTCTTTGGGAAAGTAGAGCACACGTCCGCTTTCCAGTTCCCAGCAAAGCACCGGAAGCTCATTGATTGCGTGAACCGACGCTCGGACGCACTCCTTGCGAGACATCAAGATCGCGTTGCCTTGCGTGGCCCAGGCGACTTCTTCCGCGCCGATCCATCCTTGTTGTTGCCAGGTCCACGGATGGCTGGGGATCGACAGCCACTTCCACGTCTTCGCGAATGAATGCAGGTAGTAGAGGGCGGCGATCGCAGCCAGTCCGGCCCAGATCATGGAGTCGCTCTGAAAGCTGACGCACGCAATCACCGAAAAGAAAACCAGTAGAAAGCCGAGCCACCCGAGCGAGCGACGAATGCCACCGTGATCGACCGGATAAGGAACATTGACGGTGCCACTGAACCGCGTCGCGTCCTTGGGCGGAGTTCCCAGAGCAACCACGTTGTCTGCGATTTGTGAGGCTTCGTCCTCGGTAACGAGGCATCGTTGGTGCCATTCTCCTCGTAGTAAATTCCAGGTTTCCAGATCGAACGCATGGAACAGATGGTTCGCCAGGTACAGTTGGGTGTAGACGCCTTCGTGGAGAGGGACACGAACTCCTGTTGCAATTCTTTTGGCTTGCCAGCAGTAATGATGGTTGAATCGGTGAAGGTTCTTGCCGTCCCAAAACAGCAACCCACCGCGGGTGAACTTGCCCGCGGCTCGGCCCAGCAGATCCGGGCGTTCCTTCAGAACTCGTTTCGTGCGACGTTTGGGACTGATCGCTTGCGTGGCAACCGCGAATGCGATCACGACACAAAGCATCAATCCTGCGCCGAAATATTCGGGAGTCGCATTGGGGCGGCCTGGAAGACCGAAAAGCATGAGCAGCGAAACTCCGGTGAACGCGGGAATGATGATTCCCCACATCAAACCGGCCAGCAGAAACCACAGCCGTCGTTCTGGGATCAATCGGCGAACATCCGCCTCTGTAATGACTCCGTCGAAAACCAATTCGTCGGGCGAGTTGGGCTCCAGCAGGACATGCGGAGGATGGGTCGGTTCGTGCGGATTCGCATCTGCCGTTGGCGCAACCGCGTAGGGATTGGCCTGCGAGCGGGGTTCCGCCACGCGAGATTGGTCGTCGGCGGATTTGGAGAAGACCGAAGAGAACGCGGTGCTGAAGAAACGAAAGGCAAGACTCCAACGATGCGAAGTCTCATGCAAAGTCCGTTTCGCGGCGATGCTCATTCCGGCGGATGCCAGCCGTAGGTATCGACCAAGCCGCCTCGCACAATTTCACGCAACTGAGCCAATCGCACGGGTTTGCGAAGAATCTTGTAGGCCCGCATTCGCGCCGCCTCTCGTTCGATGGCTTCATCCATCAAGGCGCTCATCAGCACGTACGGCATCGCGTTGGGGCGTTTGCATAGTTCTCGCATCACGTCCAATCCGGTGACCCGTGGCATGTGAACATCCAGCAGCACCATATGGATCGAACCTCGCTCGATCACACGCAAAGCTTCGTCGCCATCGCTGGCTTGTTTGGTTCGAACGCCACCGCGCGCGAGGGCTTCGCAGACCACGCCGCGAAAATCGGCGTCATCGTCGGTGACCAGTACTGTGGGGGTGATGCCGGTGTCGACCATGCAAACCCATCTCCCGCTGACAATTCGATACGAAGTCCCACGTTCGATGCAGAACCGACTCATTATACGTCACGGCTCGCATTTTGGGTTGTGGGATGGCGTCAAATCTGCAACGCAAAAATGTCGCGTCTAAGCCGCGGCTGATGGCGGGATCTGCGGATTGCCGGGGTGGTGTGACGGGTGGCAGGCCGGGGCCGCGAAGGATGTGTGGGTCACGGTGAGCGAATCCACCGATGTTTCCGGCTATCATGGAGGCGTCCTCATCTCGGTCCATTTCGTTGGGTTTCCGTTCTTCTCTTCGGCCAGCGATTTCTCGAACTCGTCCAACCCAACGACGCCTCGAACGGAGTGCTCGCAGTTGAATTCCCAAGCCCCGCCACCCGCTGAATCTGGCTCCGGCAAACCAGCCGCTCCGGCAAAGTCGGTCGCCAGCCCGCCCGGGGCCAATGCCGCGGGACAACCAGCCGATGTGGCCTTGGTCTCTGAGCTGTCCAAGCGAGTGATCGGCAACGTCGAGAACGCGATTGTTGGCAAGCGAAAACAGCTGGTGCTCTCGATGGTCGCGTGGCTCAGCGGAGGCCACATTTTACTGGAGGACGTCCCCGGAGTTGCCAAAACCATGTTGGCGCGGGCATTGGCAAAGAGCTTGGGATGCCATTTCAAACGAGTTCAATGCACGCCGGATTTGTTACCGACCGATGTGACCGGCACCTCGATCTTCAATCAGAAAACATCCGAATTCGAGTTTCGGCCGGGACCCGTCTTCACGCAGATTCTGTTGGCGGACGAGATCAACCGCGCAACGCCGCGAACTCAGGCATCGTTGTTGGAAGCGATGGCAGAATCTCGCGTGACGGTGGATGGAAAATCCTACTCGTTGAATCCTCCGTTCCTGGTCATCGCGACACAAAACCCGGTGGATCACGAAGGCACGTTCCCGTTGCCGGAGGCTCAGCTGGACCGTTTCCTGATGCGGTTCTCGTTGGGGTACCCGTCGGTCGAAGAAGAAATGCGAATGTTGGATTTGTTGCAATTCCAACATCCGGTCGATGCGATGACGTCCGTGGCGACGGCGGAACAATTGGTCGCGGCTCAGAAAGCCATTCGCGCGGTGCACGTGGACCCGCGAGTCCGGCATTACTTGCTGCAGATCGTTCATCAAACGCGTCACAACGACAACTTGGCATTGGGGGGCAGTCCCCGAGCGACGATCGCATTGTTTCGATGCGCGCAGGCGATGGCGGCGATCCGAGGCCGCGCGTACGTGTTGCCTGACGATGTGAAAAAGATCATCGCACCGGTGATGAACCATCGGTTGATCCTGAGACCCGAAAGTCGTTTAAGAAAACTGACCACGGAAAAGGTTTTGGAGGAGATCTTGGGTGAAATTGCGGTGCCAACGATCTCCACATGAGCAACCAAGCGAGCGACGATACGGTGAAGCACCGTGTGACGGACGATGACGTGATTTCACCGTCGTCCCCGTCACGTTGGCGAGTCGTGGTGGTCGTGTGTGCGATCGTGCTGGCACTAGGAATGGTCGCGGGAGCGGGATTGTGGATGACCGCCGCGATCACCGTGGCCGCAGTGATTGCGATCGGCAATTGGGTCGCAGCGGAATGGTCGCGTGGTGTCGTAGCGGTGCGATTGAATTTGCCCGAAGAAGGTCGCGACATCGAAGTGGTGATCGGCTCGCGTGTTCCGGTGACTGTCAACATCACCAACCAAGGTCGATTGCCCGTCGCGTGGGTATTGGCTGAGGATTTGATGCCGCGTGGGGCCGCGCGAGGTGCCCAACAGTCCCAGGGCAGCCTGTTCGATCCTCGACAAACGCCACTGCCGATTGAGGGCGAACGCTTGGCGGTGATGGCGTTATTGCCAGGGCAAACGAAAGCGATCCAGTACAGCGTTCGTTGCGTTCGACGAGGCTATTTCCAAATTGGACCGATGGTGTTGGAAACGGGTGATCCGGTGGGCATGTTCCGTCGGTATCGTTTGGGGGCACGTCCGATGTACATCACGGTGCTTCCGAAGATTCAACTGCTATCGACCTACGAGATTGGATCACGACGCCCCATTGGCGAAATCAAAATCCGCGCGTCGTCGATGACCGACCCAACGAGGCTTCGCGGCATTCGGGAATGGCAGATCGGCGATCCGCTTCGCAGCGTGCACTGGGCCGCGACCGCACGGACCGGAACGTTGCACAGCAAAGTGTACGAACCATCGTCCGTTGCCGGAGCGACTTTGGTGTTGGATCTGCACGTGGAAACCAATCCGGATCGTCACGAACCGCTCCGCACTGATCTGACCATCACGACCGCCGCGTCCATTGCAGCGGCCTTGCACGATGCTGGTGAACCGTTCGGGTTAGCGACCAACGGACGCGACGCCGCGGACCGAATTCGAACCGAAGGTTTTCGCGGCGACCACCGCGTGCGAGATGCGTCGGTGAAGGCGGCGGGGCTGAAGAAAAAAAACGATCGTTTGCGACCGGTGTTGGTGGATGTTGACCGAGGACCGGTGCAGCTCAAGGAAGTCGTTCGCACCTTGGCTCGGTTGGAACGAACCGACGGTTTGACGCTGGCGGAATTTCTGGTTGAAACCGAATCGCGGTTGTCCAGCGAGACGACTTTGTTGGTGATGTTGCAACAAGCGACCGAGGCGGACATCGGTGCCTTGGTGGGGTTGTCTCGGCGCGGTTGGGCAATCGCGGTGATCATCAACACGCTTGATCTGGATCGCTATTCCCGAATCGCGGGACCGTTGTTGGCTGAGAAAATTCACGTCAGCCACCTCAAGGACGAAGACAGCATCATGGACGTTTGCCGAGCGCAAATGGCTCGATAGATTCGGTGATCGCTCGAATGCCAACGGTCACCTGCTCGCGTTCAGTCTTTCAAGTCGTACACCTGCCCGTAACGGCTTCGCAGGCTGTGGATCAACGGGGCAGCCGAGAGTGGTTTGCCAGTCGCTTCGACAATCAGTTCATCGACGGTTCGCGTGCGGCCTTTTTGATGAACGTGTCGGACCAGCCATTGGTGAAGTGGAGAAAATTCACCACGCCGAACCATCGTGTCTAAATCGCCCAGCTCATCCTTCGCCGCATCGTAGAGCTGTGCTGCCGCCAGATTGCCCAACGTGTACGTCGGGAAGTAGCCAATCAAACCCGCACTCCAGTGCACGTCTTGCAAGACGCCATCGGCAGCAGAAGGTGGGCGAACGCCGATGACTTCTTCGTAGGCATCTGACCAAGCCACCGGCAAGTCGTCGGTGGATAGGTCGCCACCGATCAGAGCTTGTTCCAATTCGAAACGAACAATGATGTGCAGGTTGTAGGTCGCCTCGTCGGCTTCCACACGGATCAAAGATGGCTGCACCGCATTGAAACAGCGATGCAGTTGCTCGACGGTGGCATCGCCCAAGGTCGTCGGGAAGTGCTCTTTTAGGGTTGGCGTGAAGTGTTCCCAAAACGCCAGCGTTCGGCCGACCAAGTTCTCCCACAAACGGGATTGCGATTCATGGATCCCCAACGACGCGTAGCTGCCCGGTGGCAATCCAAACCAGTCCTCCCGCATGCCTTGTTCGTACAGACCATGGCCAGCTTCATGGAGCGTGCCGAAGATGCTGGTGGGCAGGAAATTTGATTCGTAGCGTGTCAGGATCCGGCAATCCGATGGTCCCAAAGTCGTGCAAAACGGATGCGATGTTTCGTCCAACCGGCCTCGCTCGAAATTAAAGCCGATGGCTTCAGCGATCAAATGCGAAAATTTTTGTTGGGACGCTTTGTCGAATGTTTGGGTGATCAGTGACGTGTCGACTTGTCGCGGCGAATCCGAAATTTCTCGAATCAGTTCGACCAGATCGGCTCGCAGGTCGGCGAACGTCTTGGTCAACGCGGCGGCCTTGGCACCCGGTTCGAATTCGTCCAGCAAGGCTTCGTAAACCGTTTGCGATTCCGTTTGCAGCCGCTCGCCCGTTTCGCGTTTCAGAGCCAGCATTTCATCCAGCGCGGGCTGAAACAGCTTGTAGTCATCGGCTTTGCGTGCCGCGTCCCAAACGCCTTGGCCACGAACGCTGCAGGAAGCCGTACGTTGCACCAACTCGCTGGGGAGTTTGCATTGTCGATGGTAATCGCTGGCCAGCCATTTCAGCGTGGCTCCGATATCACTGTGAGGATCCTTGGCCGCGTCCCAATCCTGCAAGGTTTGCAGTTGTTCTCCCACACGCGGCGATGTTTGCATGTCATGGACCAGGCCTCGCAGATAGGCGACTTGTTCGGCGCGATATTCGGCCCCACCCCGCGGCATGCCGGTGCGTTCATCCCATTCCAACGTGTCCGCCGTGGTCGATAGCTTGGCCGCATCGCGAAACGTTTGGCAAAGCGATTCAAAGGTAGCAGCTTGGTTGGTGGCAGCGTGACTCATTGCAATGACTCCATGAAAAATCCCCGGCACAGATTCCTATGCCGAGGACGTTGTCATGTTCTCGCCTGTTTTGCAAGCCGCCGAGGTGTGCGGATGCAGCTCAGCGTCTGATTTTCTGCTGGTATGAGCCGACTGATTGATTTCGATGGATACGCCACTCGATCAGCGAGTCGGTTCCACGTCCCATCGGAACAATGTCAGGTTTCGGAATCGGCGAACTTGCATGGCTTTTGCACGATCGACGCCGGCGGTTCTGTTTTCTTCTTCCATCGCCTGCTGCGATAGGTTTCTCGTCAGCAACCAGTGGTCTTCCTCAAGCTCGGGTGTCATTGCGGAGGGCTCTCGTTCGATCTGTTCTCGCAAGATGTTCTGCCAGGAAGCGTGGGGCTGCTTCGCTCCCAGAACGTGCACGACCACTGTCTGCGAATCATCCTTGGCAGCCACCGCGTATTCGCCACGGATCGGCAACGACAGATATTCGCGCAGCGGTGAGTCGGTGATTTCTCCGGCCAACCAAGGTTGCTCGATCAAATCAGGATCCAGCCACAGGTGCACGATCGATTTGCCAGAAGAATATGTTGTCTTCGATTGAGATTGGAAGTGTGCGATCGATTCTCGCCAGGGTTCGCCACGATAGATCCAGTATCGGCTCGCCACCCGTGGTGGGATTTCCGTTTGGATGGAACTTTGCGTCCAAAACAGCAAGATCAGACACGATGCCCCCAACCCGATCGACAATTTCTCGTAGGAGCGTGCCGCCTGCAGCGTGGAGATCCAAGTTCCAAGCACGAAGCATCCGATCGGCAGCCCGGCGATGAAATAGCGTCGGTGCCAAAGAGGAACGCCGCCAACGTCAGCCAGAATGAATCCGGCGGTTGCTGCAAAGACGAGGACGGTCGTGCCAAGCCATGATGACGCGATGATTGGAGTGGTCGCTCGGTGGGAATTCGCGAGCCGGCGAATGAGAATCGACGCCAGCAACGGAATCACGATCCAAGCCAACCAAGGCCAAAGAGTCCACATTACATATAGCGACTTTGGTTGGCCAAAAGCCGACCAAGCGTCACGGCGTTCCCAGATGTCTTGTTGAGCAAATGCGAAGGCGACCGCGACGCAAAGCCATCCGGTCGCGAAAAGCAGGTGCCACTTGGCTGTGGCTTTCTGTCGACCTGTTAGCTGGTGGTCTGGGTTGATCGACTCGTTTGATTGTTGGCGATACAGGCTCCATCCCGTCGTCGCGACGACCAGCGGAGCCAACGTCAGCAGCGAGGTGATGTGCATCAGCGCGGCGACCAGCACGCTGGCGTGCAGACCGATCCAGCTCGACAAACGTTGATTCCTTGGATCCCTCAGCAACAGTGCCGCGAAAAACAGACTAAATGTGGCACACAGAATGACGACGGCGTAAGGTCGCAGCTCGGTGCCAAAGAAACCGGCGTTACGATCCAAAGCCAGTGCCAACCCCGCGAATGTGGCGGCGATGAAGCTGCTGCCAACGGCCAACACCGCGCGAAACAAAACCACGCTGGAAAGACTGACACAAAGCACACTGGACAATCGCAGCAAACATTCCGCGGGGTAGCTCGGCCAAGACGACGGCGAGACGATCGACTGCCACAACCACATGCACCAGAAATACAATGGTTGCTGGTTGCCCATGCGGGCTCTCTCGGCCACCTGCGACAATTCGCCCGTGATGCACCACGATGTGTGCAGTTCGTCAATCCAAAAACTCTCGCCGGTGAATGGCCAGCGAACCGCGAACGTCAGCACGAAGAGGACGCCGGCAATCGCTCCATCCAGCCATCGTCGGTGCCGAACGTCACGTCGTGTGACCTTTGCGCGAGAGCATTCGGGTTGGCGATACCGTGTGGAGCGAAACATGGTGCAAGCCTAGCTCAATGTTGCTGGCTCGGTAAACTGACCCACGCGACGTCCCGAACCGCTTTGCCGCCGCACGAATGCTCTGTGTTGATGGCTCTTAGCCGGCCGGTTGCCTGGTTGATTGGGGACGTCCGCTCGTTGTTGCTTCCGTCTTGTCATTCACCGTCAACGTTGCAGTTCTCCGCCGTGTCAGAATTTTCGATCCAAACCGTCGACGCTCGCGATCCTTCCTCGGACGACGCCGTGGAAACTCTGGCGGCTCTTCGCGAAAAACTGAGCCCGCGTGGTGACTTGGTGAGCCCGCGTGGCCGCGAACTGACGCAGAAAGTCTTTCGCAAACCGCTGACGCCGGTCGAAGTGGTCGAGACGATTTGTCGAGACGTGCAATCCGATGGCACCTCGGCTCTGCTGCGGTACACAAAATCGCTCGATGGAGCCGAATTGTCCGCAGCCGAATTGCGGGTGCCGGAAGAGGATTTGAAAGCCGCCCACGCGAAGGCCGACGGAAATTTGATCGAGACCATTCGCCGAATCCGAGACAACATCGTCGAGTTTCAATCCGCGATTTTGCATCGAGACGTCACCATCACGCCTCGCCCCGGAGTTTCGTTGACCCAACGATACGTCCCGATTCCTCGCGTCGGAATCTGTGTCCCCGGCGGGGCCGCGGCTTACCCGTCGACGGTGATGATGACCGCGATTCCGGCTCAGGTCGCCGGCGTGGACGAAATCGCGGTGGTGGCACCTCCCACACCGTTTGGTTCCTACAACACGGACATGTTGGCGACGTGTCATGAGCTGGGCATCAAAGAGGTTTATCGTTGTGGCGGTGCCCAAGCCGTCGCGGCGATGGCGTACGGATGTGATGCGATGCCCGCGGTCGACAAGATTGTTGGACCGGGGAATTTGTTCGTTGCACTGGCCAAGAAGCTGGTCTTCGGCACCGTCGACATCGATTCGTTTGCGGGGCCCAGCGAAGTCATCGTGATTGCCGATGAATCCGCGGACGCAGCGTTTGTGGCTTCGGATTTGATTGCTCAAGCGGAACACTCGCCCGGGTCGGCGATTTTGATCACTTGGGACGAGTCATTGATCGCCAAGGTGGAATCTGAACTGGCGGAGCAACTGCAGGCACTCGAGCGAGGCGACCTTGCTCGCGACGCGTTGGCGGATTTTGGTGCTTTGATTCTTGCTCGTGACGCGGATCAGGCATGTGAACTCACCGATTCTTTCGCTCCCGAGCACCTGCAGATTGAAACGCGAAATCCGGAGTCGTTGATTGAAAAAATCCGACACAGTGGAGCAGCGTTTTTGGGGCACCACACGCCGGTTGCATTGGGCGATTATGCGGCGGGACCCAGCCACGTGTTGCCAACGGGAGGCACCTGTCGTTGGGCGGCCGGGTTGTCGGCCAACAGTTTTTTGCGGTCTGGCAGCGTGACGCAGTTCACCGAGTCGGCTTTGGCGGAGATCGGTCCCGACGTCATCACGGTGGCGGAAAAGGAAGGTTTGACGGCTCACGCTCGCAGCATCTCGATCCGCCAGTGTTGATTCACGGGGAAGCGAGCCACTGAGGCCTGCACGAGTTGAACCGCCGCCATTTCGATCGAATCTTGGTGATCGATGCGATCGTGACGATCGTTTGAATGCGGTTGTTTTGCCTGATCGGTGACCCCCGATTGATGCCACCGGCGAACCATTGTTTCGGCCGATTTGGCTGGGCTTTTCCCCGCAAATCGGGGGCGGCCGGCGTCATTGCCCGTTGAGAAAACGGGCTCGGATTGCTACGTTTTTCAGTCGCTTTCCACGCACCCCCATCGCCTATTTCGGCCGGATTTCAGTGATCGCCCCCAACCTCGCTTCCCAGCTTCCCGACAACCAACGCATCGTCATCACCGGAGTTGGGCTGACTTCGCCCAATGGCAACGATTGGGGAACCTTCCGCAACGCTTTGCTGGAAAAACGCAGTGGCGTACAGCCATACGAAATTCGCTACTTCGGCGAGACGCTGGCGGGCGTTTGTGATTTTGATGCCAAGAAGTATCAATCGAAAAAAGACATTCGCCGAGGAACGCGTGCGGGCAGTGTCGGCGTTTACGCGGCACAAGAAGCTGTCGCTCATTCGGGCATCGATTGGGCCAATGTCGACAAGGATCGAGTCGGCATTTACGTCGGCGTGACCGAGCACGGCAATGTCGAAACCGAAAACGAAATTCACGTGATCAAGGGATTCGACTACGACACCAGTTGCTGGTCCCACCATCACAATCCTCGGACTGTGGCTAACAACCCGGCTGGTGAAATTGCGCTGAACATGCAGGTCACCGGGCCGCACTACACGATCGGTGCGGCGTGTGCGGCGGGCAACGCGGGGATCATTCAGGGCGCTCAAATGCTGCGTCTGAACGAATGTGACTTGGCAATCGCCGGCGGCACCAGCGAGAGCATTCACACGTTTGGGATCTTTGCCAGTTTCAACAGCCAGAATGCTCTGGCAACCCACGAAGATCCAACCCTCGCTTCGCGACCGTTCGACCAAAAACGCAATGGCATCGTCGTCGCCGAAGGAGGTTGCTTGTATACGTTGGAGCGACTCAGTGACGCTAAGGCTCGCGGGGCGGAGATCTATGGCGAGCTGGTTGGTTACGCGATGAACACTGACGCGACCGATTTCGTGTTGCCCAACCCGGAACGCCAGGCTCAGTGCATTCAAAAGGCTTTGAAGCAGGCGGGTTTGGCGGCGGATCAAATCGACATCGTCAGCACGCACGCGACGGGAACCAGCAGCGGCGACATCCAGGAATGTGCTGCGTTGCGAACGATCTTTGGCAAATGCGAAAACGTTCGCATCAACAACACCAAGAGCTACATCGGACACGCGATGGGGGCCGCCGGGTCGCTGGAGTTGGCCGGGAACTTGGCGGCGTTTGACGACAACGTGGTTCACCCCACGATCAATGTTGACGAGCTGGATCCCGAATGCGACTTGCCTGGTTTGGTGCTGAACGACCCGCAAGAAAAGCCCAAGGTCGACTACATCTTGAACAATTCGTTCGGGATGTTGGGCATCAATTCCGTCGTCATCGTCGCTCGCGTCTAGAAGCCAGAGATCAGAGCGGAGGAATGAGGGCTGAGGGCTGAGCTGAGAATTGAGGGCTGAGGAATTAGGTCTCAGGGCTGAGGAAGCAGGGGTGAGGAAGCAGGGGTGAGAGGGCGAATTGCGGCTGGGGTCGGTTGGGGGCCTGATCGCGCGGCGGGTCATGCACCTGCTATTCCCTGTTCACTAAACTTTTCGCATTCGGAGATGGGCACCGCCAAACTCGCTCATCACACCCGCTCCCCCAATTCTCAGCACTCCGCACTCAGCACCCAGTTCTCAGCACTCCCCCCGCTGCGTCCCTCTGTCCTGTCGGTTTTTCACCCCCTTCGTGCCCCTTGTGTCGAAGTCGAAAGCCGTCGAAACTACTCCATTCCCGTGCCGTCGTCGTGTTTGCTCGCGATGTGGTTCGGGGCAGAACGGACCTTTCCCTTTCTCTCGTATCCCACTGTTCCTTTCATGACTCCCGCCGAAATTCGCCAAGAAATCATCGATATCCTCGACGACATTTCTCCCGATGAGGACCTCGACAACCTGGATGATGACAAGGCGTTTCGAGAACAGTTGGAATTGGATTCGATGGACTTTTTGGACATTGTGATGGAGCTTCGCAAGCGTCACCGCGTGCAAATTCCCGAGGAAGACTACGGTCACCTCGCCAGCATGCAATCCACCGTGACGTACCTCGAACCCAAGATGAAGGATCTGTGATAGCGACTAGCGGCTAGCCATGAGCGACTAGCTTGTCGATCGGAATCCGCAATCCAACAGCTAGGAGCTAGACGCTAATCGCTAGTGGCTCATTCATGTACGACACCATCATCATTGGCGCGGGGATGAGCGGGTTGGCCGCTGGAATTCGACTGGCTCATTTTGACCAGCGAGTCTGCATCCTAGAAAAGCACTACACGATCGGCGGGTTGAACTCGTTTTATCGAATGGGTGGTCGCGACTACGACGTCGGGCTGCACGCGATGACCAACTTCGCCCGCAAAGGCGACAAGAGAGGCCCGCTGGCTAAGCTCATTCGGCAGCTGCGATTCGGTTGGGAAGATTTTAAGCTGGCGGAGCAGATCGGTTCGTCCATCCGGTTCCCCGATGTTGAGTTGGATTTCAACAACGACATTGGTTTGCTCGAAAGCGAGATCAAGGCACGCTTTCCCGACCAAATCGACGGCTTCCGCAGCCTCTGCGGATCGCTGCTCGACTACAGCGACATGGACGGGGACGCGCCTGACTTCATGCGTTCGGCTCGCGAGGTGATGGCTGAGCATCTGTCGGATCCGTTGTTGATTGAGATGCTGCTGTGTCCCTTGATGTGGTACGGCAACGCTCGTGAAAACGACATGGACTTCGGGCAATTCTGCATCATGTTCCGGGCTTGTTATTTGGAAGGCTTTGGTCGGCCTTACAAAGGCGTGCGAGTCATCCTGAAGAACTTGGTGCGCAAATTCCGAGGCTTGGGCGGCGAGCTGAAGCTTCGCAGCGGCGTGTCCAAAATCCATGTGGATGATGGCAAGGCCGTGGGCGTCGTGTTGGACGACGGCACCGAATTGCAAGGCAAACGAATCCTATCGTCCGCTGGAACAGTCGAGACGATGCGGCTCTGTGACGACATCACGGAACCGGACGTTGCCAAAGCGGGCAAGTTGTCGTTCATCGAATCGATCAGCGTGTTGGATTGCGAACCGAAAGACCTGGGCTTCGATCGAACGATTGTTTTCTACAACGATTCGCCAACGTTCCATTGGGAGCGGCCCGAAGAGCAGCTCTGCGACGCTCGTACCGGAGTCATCTGCAGTCCGAACAACTACATCTACGAATCCGACGAAGGCGGATTGCCCGACGGCGTGGTGCGAATCACCACGCTCGCCAACCATGATCTTTGGTCTGAGCTGCCGGAGGAAAAATACCGCGCGGCCAAGGTGACTCAGTACGACGAAGCCGTGGCGTCAGCCGTTCGTTTCATGCCCGATTTTCGTTCTCGAGTGATCGACACGGACGTGTTCACGCCGAAAACAATTCGCCGGTTCACTTGGCATGACAACGGCGCGGTCTACGGGGCTCCTGACAAGCAGTTGGACGGAACGACTCACCTTCCCAACGTGTTTCTTTGCGGAACGGACCAAGGCTTCGTTGGAATCGTCGGCGCCATCGTCAGCGGTATCAGCATGGCGAATCGTCACTGCCTTCAGGTCTAGCCAAACCCAAGCCGTTCCGCCGCCCGGCCCGCAGCACATCCCGTAGCACAGCCTGCCAGGCTGTATCCCCTGTCGCCGTTGTTGCCCGCCCGCGGCGCATCCCCTTAGCCCCGCCTGCCACCCGCCGTAGTCTCTGCATTCGCTGCTGGCCACCGGCAACCTCCATAACCAATCCCCGCGAACAACTCGTGTCACCAATTCCGTTTGGGACGAACGTTCGCCCTGAGTTGTGGTTTTTGGACGCGACGCCGCCCCAGAGGTGTCGCCGGCATTGACAATCGGTTCGTCTCGCCGCAGGCTTTCGGCTCGCAAATTCTTCATGATTCCCGTGATTCTCGGGGTCTTTGTCCTGACGAGGTTGGAATGGCCAGCGATACTGCCGCGATTGTTTACACGCACACTGATGAAGCCCCCGCATTGGCAACCCGTTCGTTGCTGCCGATCCTGCAAGCCTTCACCAACGGCAGCGGATTGACGTTTGAGACCAAGGACATCTCTTTGGCGGGACGCATCTTGGCTGGATTCGCGGATCGGCTTCCCGCTGACAAGCAAGTTCCCGATGCGTTGGCCGAATTGGGGGAACTTGTCACCCAGCCAAATGCGAACGTGATCAAGTTGCCCAACATCAGCGCCTCGATCCCGCAATTGGTCGAAGCCATCACGGAGTTGCAGGCACAGGGATACGAAATTCCTGATTTCCCTCACGAGCCCAAGACGGACGAAGAGAAATCCGTTCGTGCCGTCTACGCCAAGGTCTTGGGAAGTGCGGTCAATCCCGTGCTCCGCGAAGGAAACTCCGACCGCCGCGTCGCCGCACCGGTGAAGGCCTACGCTCAGAAGAACCCACACTCGATGGGCGAATGGACCGCCGATTCGAAATCGCATGTTGCGCACATGAGCGAAGGTGATTTTTACGGCAGCGAAAAATCCGTCGTCGTTGACACCGCCGGATCCTTGCGGATTGAACATGTTGATTCCGATGGCAACGTCACCGTCATGCGGGACGAAGTCAAAGTGGACGCGGGCGAAGTCGTTGATTCGGCGCGTCTGAGTGCACGACAACTGCGAGCCTTCATCGCCGATCAGATTGCCGATGCGAAGTCATCCGGCGTGCTGTTCTCGTTGCACCTCAAAGCCACGATGATGAAGGTCAGTGATCCGATCCTGTTCGGGCACGTCGTCAGCGTGATGTACGACAAGTTGTTTCAAGAGCACGGAGATGTCTTGGCCGCCGCCGGCGTCGATCCCGATCAAGGTCTCGGGTCGTTGTTCGCGAAGGTGCAGGATTTGCCATCGGATCAACGAGCCTTGGTCGAAGCCACCTTGGTCGAGATTCAGTCGGATTTGCCCGACATCGCGATGGTGGATTCCGATAAAGGCATCACCAACCTGCACGTCCCCAGCGACGTCATCATCGACGCTTCCATGCCAGCTGCCATTCGTGCCGGTGGCAAAATGTGGGGGCCGGATGGGCAGCTTCATGACATGAAAGCTGTCATTCCCGATCGTTGCTATGCCGGCGTGTATCAAGCCACCATCGAAGACTGCAAGCTGAATGGCACGTTCGACGTTTCGAAGATGGGCAGTGTTTCCAACGTCGGATTGATGGCCAAGAAAGCCGAAGAGTACGGGTCGCACGACAAGACGTTCCGCGTGCCCGCCGATGGAAAGGTTCGTGTCGTTCAGGCCGACGGCAAAGAACTGATGAGCCACGACGTGGAGCAAGGTGATATTTGGCGTGCGTGCCAGACCAAGGACGTCGCCATCAAAGACTGGGTGCGTTTGGCCGTTTCGCGTTCACGAGCAACGGGAGCACCCGCGATCTTTTGGTTGGACGAAAATCGTGCCCACGATCGCAACCTGATCAACAAGGTCAACGAGTACCTGAAGGATCACGATACCGCCGGGCTGGACATTCGAATTCTGACGCCCGCCGACGCGACGCGTCATGCTTGCGGGCGTGCCCGGCAAGGCTTGGACACGATCAGCGTGACCGGCAATGTGCTCCGCGATTACTTGACCGACTTGTTTCCCATCTTGGAACTTGGCACCAGCGCCAAAATGCTTTCCATTGTTCCTTTGCTTCAAGGCGGCGGCTTGTTCGAAACGGGTGCCGGTGGGTCCGCACCCAAACACGTCGAGCAGTTCGTGAGCGAGAACCACTTGCGATGGGATTCGTTGGGTGAGTTCTTGGCGCTCGCCGTGTCGCTGGAAGACTTGGCGGAGAAAACCAAGAACGAAGAATTTGCCGTGCTGGCAAAAACGTTGGACGACGCCACCGGGCGATTCCTCGACAACGACAAGTCACCTTCGCGAAAAGTCGGCGAGCTCGATAACCGCGGCAGTCACTTTTATCTGGCGTTGTACTGGGCGGAAGCGCTCGCGTCGCAAACTCAGCACGAAGGTTTGAAGAGCCGTTTTGAGCCCATTGCCAAGGCGATGTCGGACAACGAAGACAAAATTGTCAGCGAGCTCAACGAAGCTCAAGGCGTCGAAGTCGATCTCGGTGGTTACTACCATCCCGACGAAACCAAAGCCAGCGCGGCCATGCGTCCCAGCCCCACGCTGAACGCCATCATCGACAACGCCTAACTGAGTTCGATGAAGCCACGGCACGCTCGCGTGCAGTACCGCATCACTCGTAGGTCCGGTTCCACCGGACGGCAAACCTGATTTCCCTGGGTACCACCGCATTCCGCGGGCACTCAAACGTGGCGATCTCGCCCGCCACCTTCCTGCAATCTCATCTTCCGACAATCCCACCTTCCTCGTCCGCACTCGTGCATCTCGGAGCGAGATCATGCCCGCCGATCCAACACCGGTCCTGCAATACATCAACGGCTTCCGCTTTTCGAAAGTCATGTTCGCCGCTGTCGAGCTCGGCGTTTTTGATCGGCTGGAAACACAATCACAGACGGCGGATTCCTTGTCATCGAACTTGGGGCTGCATCCATCTGCGACGCAGCGTTTGCTCGACGCGTTGGTGGGAATGGAATTGCTCGCACGAGATGGCTCGCAGTACAGTAACACCGCACTGGCGTCCGAACTGTTGACCAGCAGCAGCCCGAACCGGATGACCGGCTACATCAAGTTCAGCAACGATGTTAGCTGGAAGTTATGGTCGCACTTCGAAAACGCGATTCGTGAAGGTTCGCATCGGTGGAAAGACGCCTATGGTTGGGACCAACCCATCTTTAGCAGCTTCTTTGCCGACGAAGCTGCCATGCGAGAGTTCTTGATGGGGATGCATGGTTATGGCGTCATCAGCTCGCCAAAGGTTGTTCGTGCCGTTGACCTGTCGCCGTTCCAGCATCTCGTGGACCTCGGCGGAGCCACCGGGCACCTGCCCATCGCGGCTTGCGAAGCCTACCCGGAATTGCGGGCGACTGTCTTTGATCTTCCCGACGTTGTTCCCGTGACCAAAGAGATCGTCGGGCAATCGTTGGTGGCGGATCGGATTGATGTCGTGGCGGGAGACTTCTTTGCCGACGAATTACCGGAAGCCGATTTGATGTCACTGGGCCGGATCCTGCACGACTGGTCAGACGAAAAGATCGACCGCTTGCTGTCCAAAATCCATCAGCGACTGCCGGAAGGAGGCGGTTTGCTCTTGGCCGAGATCTTGATCCAAGACGATCGCCGCGGTCCGGACTGGGGGCAGATGCAAGACCTCAACATGCTAGTGTGCACCGAAGGACGCGAACGAACGCTGGAGGAGTACACCGCATTGCTCAAGCGTGCCGGCTTCCAGCATGTCACGGGGCAAGTCACCGGCGCCCCCGTCGACGCGGTCCTCGCGACCAAGTGAGCCAGCTCACCCGCAATACCTGCGTATTGACCTGAATCTTCGGGACGATCTCGCCCGCTACCAGGCTCCATCCAGCGGTGCACCCGCACCAGCACTTGCCGCGACCAGTGTCCAAAAGTGCTCGATCCAGAAGTCTGTGAAAGCCACCAGCCAATCTTGGCGTCAACGAATTCGCTGCGCTCCCAAGGTACGGCTCGTCCATCCAAGTTTGCTAGACTTGAGCCAAGTAGAAGTGCTCCACTTCAAGCATGGACGACGCCTCGTCGCCCATCACCCTATTGGCAGATTCGGGCCAGATCAAATGTCCATATCACTCAATCTGGATCACGACCAATCCAAACCCTTTGAAGAGCGGGCGAAAGAACTAGGAGGCGATCGACGTGGCCTGGCGATGGCAGCGGTGACGATTTGTTGGCTCGGCCTGCTGATCATTTTCAACGTGCGACTACAACTGCTTTCAGTAAAAATCGCGAACTGTATCGGCGTTTGGGCTGATGCGTTATCTCACACTACCCGAAGTTCTCGAATTGCATTGGCAGGTCATCGAAAGGACCGGTGATGGAGATGAGCCATGGCGAAACGGACGTACCTCTCATACTCTTTTCGGGGATGGGGGCCGACGCTTCGGTGTTTGCGTCGCAGTCGCTGGCTTTCCCGAATTTGGTGGTTCCTGATTGGCTGGTGCCCGCGAAGGACGACGATTTGGCGTCGTACTGCGAAAGGATGACACTGGAACTTGCGATCGATCGCCCCTGTGTGGTGGGTGGTGCCTCGTTTGGAGGAATCGTCGCGTTGGAGATGACTCGGCATCTCGACGCTTTGGCGTGCTTGTTGATTGGAAGTGTGCGAAGCCCGAGTCAATTGCCCCGGCGAATTCGCTTTCTTCGGCCAATGCCGCCCGAATTGAAACTCGTGCCGTTATCGTTCTTGCAGGCGTCGGCTGCACTGTCCGCTTCCGTCGCAGAAGGATGTCGAGCGAAGCATATGGCGGGTGTCGCTCGCCAGTTTTCGCGAGCGGATGTGGATGTCCTGCGATGGTCGGCTCGACAGATTCTGTTGTGGGAGGCGTCATACGACGACGTGGAGGTCCGTCATCTACACGGTAATCGCGATCCTATTTTTCCCGTGTCGTGTGTCACGCCGGACGAGATCGTCCGCGGCGGCGGGCATGTCATTTCGATGACCCACGCATCGCAGGTGAATGAGTTCCTTCGGCGGAGTCTTTCGCAGGTGGTTGGGTGAGTTTGGTGGCGGTCTAGTTTTCGTGGAAGCGGAAGCTGCAAAGAGCTGAAAATGCTTTTTGGGGGGGCGGCGATTGCTAGGAATGCTGAATGGCATCAAAGCATGAACGCGGAAACGCGGTTGCTAAGTTACTGGCTTGCTTGATGCCCCGAAACGGCGGGCAGCGAGGGAACGATCATGTCTCTTGGGGCGTGTTGCCACTCCAATGTTGCGGCGGGAGTGAGTTGGCCGTCGCGTCCGATTCTGTAGGCGGCGAGTTGCTGGTCACCGGTTTCGCTGACGAGGAGCCAGCGGTCGTCGGGGGTGAGGTTGAGCTTCCATGGGATGTCGCCCACCAACTTGCGTGACGCAAGGCGAAGTCGACCGTCTGGCTGGACCGTGAATGTGTAGACGCTGTCCTCGTCGCTGACGAAGTCTCGGACCGCGACAAAGAGGAATTTCGCGTCGCGAGTCAGCGTTAAATCAGATGCGTGCAGACCTCGTTTGCCTTTGACGTAGGGACTGCGTCGGGGCAATGTCGTTGCGTGTTGCCGGTCGTGTAGCCTTCCCGCCTGGTCGTATTCGTAAACGCTGACGCCGAGCTGTTGTTCGTTGCTGAAGTAGGCGATCGGGAGAGTCGGGTGATAGACGCAGTGGCGGGGACCGAACAGGGCGGGCGGGTTGGCGTTGATCGGCTGGATCGGTGTCAGTCTGCCAGTTTCAGCGTCGAATGAGTATTGATAGAGGGCGTTGTTCGTTTTCACGCAGGGAACGTAGGTGAATCGGTTGTCAGGCGTGGTGTGAACGCAGTGGGCTTCGCGGGTCGGGGTGTGAACAATGGAGGCGAGCATTTCGAGGTGACCGTCGGTCGCAAGGCGATAGGACGCAATGATCCCGGTGCGATAATTGGCGGTGAGGAAGAAACGGCCCGTACGATCGAAGCTGGTGTAACCCGATGGTTGGTCCAATCGTTTGGTTTGAATCAATTGCAGCCCCAGCGTCGTGTCCCACTGGATGGTTGCTGCCATCGAGGAGTCGTCACCGCCGGTGGTTGCAATCATTTGGCTTCGGCGATCGTTCCATGCCAGGCTTTTGGGTGCGAAGGGAAGAGGCAACGACGCGGACTCTTTCAGATGGAGTTGCTCGCCTTCGGCGATGAGTTCGATGTGATCGACCGACGAATTGGTGGTGGATGGAACGAACAGGTGATGAATAACGCTGTCGTTTTCGTCGTTGGCATTCGTGGTCGAGAAGATCGATAGAAATGCGATGATCGCCGCAACGATTGTTTGCGATCGGACGCGGGGCAAGATGAGTGCTGAGTGGGGGCGTGTCATTTGAAGGCGTGTATCGGTTTAGTCGCGTGGCTGGCGTCACGCGCTGGCATGTAGAGTTTCAGTAGAACGCAGGTTCCCCCAACGTGGCGAACCTAGTCGATGAAGAGGTCAAAAGGTTGGGTGGCCTGAATGCGGCCGTTGATTTGGAGGCTGATGGCGTGGCGGCCGGGATAGAGTGTGTAAGTGGTTGCGTTGGCGTGCAGCCGATGCCGTTTTTTCAATCTCGCCGTTTTGCCTTTGGCAATTTCGAGGCTCTTGAGTTTGTGGACTTTGGGAGCCGTGGTTCCATTGGCTTTGACAAAGTCGATGACGTAGTCGACCAGCAAGCGTTCGTTGCGTTCGGCTTGAATCTCGACTTCGAACTCCAATTGGTCGCCGGGCCGGAGTTCTTTCTTGCTTAGTTGAAAGTGAGTGATCTGGATTTTGGGGTCGCTTCGATAGCCGAGGAATGTCAGGGTGGGGGCGTGCCCTTTCTTCACCAAGGTTCGCAAGGCGTGACGGTTGATCCAATCGAGCTCGTCGGCATCTTGTCGTTTCGCGGCTTTCCATCGTCGCAATGTCTTCAGAACCAATTCCGGATGGTCTTTGGAAATGTCATTGAGGTGGTTCGCGACGGAACGCGTGACATAGCGTGTTGGATCGCTGTGAAGCGTATCGAGCAGCGGAATGGGTTGCGTTGGGTCGATAGTGAGTCGTCGAGACCAGGGGAGTTTCGGGCGTGTGCCTTCGCTGACCAGCCGTCGCACGTGATAGTTGGAATCGGTGGACCACGTTTTCAGCTCGGATAGAGTGACATCGGGAAAGGCGTCGATGAACGCTCGGATTGCGTCTTCCATCGAAAACCGCATCGTGATTTCACGCAGGGTCCTCAGCGATTCGCCAAAATGTGTGGCGGTGCATCCATTGCGAACGACATATTCACCGAGCGGTGCGAAGATGAAATCACCAAAGTCGTCGTCCGTTCGCGATGGATCCAACGGAGGCGGCAACGCATTGCGAATGATTCGGGCCGCGGCAGGGTAATCGTCGGGCAGGTGAGACTCCAACGCTTGAGCGATGTGAACGATTCGCTGCTTCAGTTCAAGTTGCTTGAGGCCTCGCATGCATTCTCGCGTGAAGCCGTCCGCATCGAAGGTTGATTCCGCATCAGCGAAGAGGCGGCTGAGATAAACAACGCGTTGGCGATTGAACAAATGATCTTTGAGGCTGAACTTTTCTTTGTCAGTCATATTGCAGGCCGAGGTCATTGTGTGCGAGTGAACGTTCGCGATGCAACAATTCACGTTTGCGTTCGATTCCCCAACGGTAGCCAGAGTCCTTCCCATCCGAACGAACAACGCGGTGGCAAGGAATGGCGATTGCAATTCGGTTTTGACCGCAGGCGGTTCCGACGGCACGGCTGGCGGAACGATCGCCCAATTGTTGCGCTAGCTGCCGATAAGTCAGGGTTTGTCCCGGCGTGCTGTCTGCTAACGCTGTCCAAACGCGTTTTTGAAAGTCGCTGCCGTTCAGGTCCAGTTTGATATCCAGCGGGCCGCTTGGTTCTTCGATGAAGTCGGCGACGCGTTGCAACTCCGAACGCACATCGTCGATCGACTCGACGATTTGATGATCAGGAAACTGACCGTTGAGGTCCGCGATGAGCTGCAGGGCCGAATCACCCAGCGAGATGGCACACACGCCAGTTTCCGATCGGGCGACCAAGACGGTGCCAAGCGAGCACGTGGTGTAGGCGAATTGGATGACAGAAGGTGACATGAGCAGTGAGCAATTTGTTTTTACGAAGACGCCGCAACGCCAATCGTTGGCTAGCGAGTTTGCTGTTTCAATTCTTCGCGAGCCCAGTCGGCCGCCAAGGTGCCGATCTGTCCGGCAAGCGAATTGACGGAGCCTTTGCCGTCCGGGTGGACTCGGTTGCTCAAGAAAATCACGGACAACTTCAACTCGGGATCGATCCACATCGCGGTCCCGGTGAAGCCACCGTGCCCGAATGCGGAGGGACTCATGGAACGACCGCGGTTGGATGAGTAGCCAGATTGTTTGTCCCAGCCGAGGGATCGTAACTGAGGTTTCGCTTTCGAGGCTGATGCCGCGTTTGCTTCGGCCACGTTCGTGGCGGCGATCATCTTTTGAAACGTTTGATCTGAAAACAGTTTGGTTCGGTCCTGTTCTCCCACGTTCAACATGGTGTTTGCGAAAAGTTGAAGATCGGACGAGGTGCTGAACAGACCCGCGTGCCCCGCGACACCGCCGAGGGCAAACGCCCGCGGGTCGTGAACTTCCCCACGCATCCAATGCCCGTCTCGCTGCTGGGTCGTCGCGCAATCCGGATCGTCGTCACCAACGCCGCGAAAACCGGTTTGGTGCATGCCGAGCGGAGTGAAGATCCGTTGCTGAGAAAACTCATCGAGCGGTTGGCCGGAGACTCGGTGAACCAATTCACCTAAGACCAGAAAGCCGACATCCGAGTACCGGAACTTTGTTCCGGCGGGACTGCGGAGTCGTTGGTTCATCAGGTTGGAAATGGACGTTTCGTGTGAGCCTTGATAGTCCGACATCGAGTTGTCCGGAATCAATCCCGAAGTATGTAGGAGGAGGTGCTGCACCGTGACGGAGTGTTTGTCATGGTTGTCGAATTCGGGCAGGTAAGTCGCGACCGGCTCGTTGAGGTCCACTTTGCCTTCGTCCACCAGAATCATCACGCTGGTGGCTGTCGCGATGGGTTTGGTCAGCGACGCCAGGTCGAAAATGGTCTCGCGAGACATGGCGATCTTCGAGGGACGAAGTTGTCGGAAGCCGAAGGCTTCATGGAAAACGGTTTGACCGTCGAATCCGACGTGAATGACCGCTCCTGGGCACTTTTGATCATCGATAGCACGCTGCACCGCACCGCTGATTTGCGATGCAGGAAAATCTTCGGCGGAGGCGGGGCTTGAAAGCAAAAACGTTGCCGCGGCGAAGGTGAGGAACGCAAGGATTTGCAGTCGTACGTTGGCTCCGTGTCGGTTTTTCATCGCAATTTGGCTCATGGCACGCGTCGGCAAAGTTTCTGAGTCGTTGTTGGTCTACAATGACGCCAGTCGAGACATTGGCTGGCCCGAACCCGGTGAAGTGTTGGGGCTGTACAGTTTCGATTGTCTCGCGGAGATCTAGGTTAGCGGTTTTGGTTTCCTGCCACACGCTCCCCTGAATTCTTCCGCCGGACGGTCCTCGTTCTGCGTGCTCGATCCCTCCTGAGTGCCCTCCCTCTGAAATTTCCCACCGGACTTCGAAACAATGAAACTCCATGCGATCTGTGCTCCTTGGTTGATGGTCTTGGTAGTGTCAGTGCTTGGCCTAAGCAACACCTGGGCGGCATCGCCGCAGCCGCCCAACATTGTTTTGGTGTTGGTTGATGACATGGGGTTTTCGGATCTGGGGTGCTACGGCAGCGAGATTGAAACGCCCAACATCGACGCATTGGCAACCAATGGCCTGCGTTTCACCCAGTTTTACAACTCGGGGCGTTGTTGTCCGACGCGAGCCAGTTTGATGACGGGGTTGCATCCGCACCAAGTTGGTATCGGCCACATGACGGCTCCACCGAACCAGCCCTATGAAGGTCCACCTGCCTATCAAGGGCATTTGAACGAGACCTGCACGACCATTCCCGAAGTGTTGCGAGGCGATGGCTATCACACATTCATGACTGGCAAATGGCACCTGGGTCACGCGGACAAGGGCGATTGGCCGATGCAGCGAGGTTTCGACCGCTTTTATGGTGGGATCAGCGGAGCGTTCAATTATTTCAAGCCGGGCGGTGACCGCGGAATGACCGACGGCAACCAAGACGTGACGACTGGGGATGACTTTTATGCGACCGATGCCTTCACGGAGATCGCATGTGACTACATCAAGGAGGCGACTGCCAAGGATGACAAGCCGTTCTTTTTGTACTTGGCTTACAACTCGCCCCACTGGCCGCTCAACGCGAAGGTGAAGGATTTCGAAAAGTATCGTGGCAAGTATCGAGGAGGCTGGGATGCCGTGATGGCCGCGCGTCAGCAGAAACAGCGCGAGTTGGGCCTGTTTGAAAGTGATGTGGAGGCGGCTCCTCACGTCGGACCGGATTGGGCATCGTTGACGGAAAAACAGCGTGACAATTTGGACGCGATCATGGCAGCGTATGCCGGGTGCATTGACAACATTGATCAGAACATTGGCAAGTTGGTCGCGCATCTGAAATCGATCGGCCAGTATGACAACACGTTGATTCTGTTCTTGTCGGACAATGGTGCTTGCCAAGAAGGCGGGAAGCTCGGTTTCGGTAGCGAAGACATGGTTCGCAATCCACCGCTGGAAACAACCAACGGGGTGCGTTTGGGATTGGCGTGGGCGAACGCCTGCAACACTCCATTTCGTTTGTACAAGCACTTTTTGCACGAAGGCGGCGCGAACACACCGTTCATCGCTCATTGGCCCGCGGGGATTCCGCAGTCACGCCACAACACGTTTGTGCGTCAGCCGGCCTATTTGCCAGACGTGATGGCGACTTGCGTGGAGTTGGCGGCGGCCACGATGCCGGGCGATGTTCCGCCATGCGAAGGGGTTTCGTTCGCGAGTGCGTTGACCGGTGGTGAAGAAATTGCAAGCCAACCGATTCATGCTCAACCGATGTTTTTCGAGCACGAGGGCAACGCGATGATGCGAGCCGGAGATTGGAAGCTGGTTCGCGAATACAAGAAGCCTTGGGAGCTTTATAACCTGTCGGAGGACCGGACCGAGTTGAATGACCTGTCAACGGCCCAGTCGCAACGACGCGACCGGATGATCGCCGCTTGGGAGGATTGGGCGACGAAGACCGAGGTGATGTTCCCCGAGCGATTCAACATGTATCAACATTTGAAAGAGCAGAAGAAAAAGAAGAAGTGACGCAAGGGAGGGCGGCTCGGTTTTACCGTGGGTTTGCGTTGAAAGCATGTTGTCGCGTGCGTGGTTTGTCGCGGTGCACGACCGGCAGTTCGACGTGGCTCGTCGTTGGACGTCTCAGCCGCATCCGGTTGCCGGTTTGTTGGCGAGCGTTGGGTTGACGCGTGAGGTGCGCGGTCGTCAGGCGGGGCCTGACCTACGGGGTGCGGCGTTCTTGGACGATCCGTTGAGACACGTTGATAGCGGTTGGACGTCTTAGCCGCAGAGCGTTAGCTCCGGTTGTCGGTCTGCTTGCGATCGCTTCGTTTCCACGTGAGGTGCGCGGTTGTCAGGCGGGGCCTGACCTACGGTTGGTGGGAGATGGGGCGCATGGCGGGGATGGGATTGGCGTCGTTTTCCCAGGCTCGCACTTGGATTTCATCGATGACGGCTTCGCCTCCGCCGAGGACTTCAAACATCACGTGGATGGGGTCGTCTCCGATGGTTTGACGATACAACGTCACGGGAACCCAGTCCGGTTGGTCACGCACCAACACTCCGAGTTCTTGCGTGCCCATCGAATCGTAGATCAGCAAACCCTGGTGTGGGCCACCAAACCCCAGCGTGCGTACAACCGCGTCGATGCGGATCGCTTGATTGGGTTCCACAAAAATCGGCGGGCTGCGGACCAGCAGTGCAGTGCCTTCATAGCCTCCGGGAAGTGCGTCGTCTTGCTTGGGGATGACTCGGACAGAGAGTGCACCCGTTCCGTGAAAGACGCCTCGGTCGATGCACTCGGCGGTTGTCTCGGCCCAGGCGGAGTGACGTCGCCCGAAGGTCCAGCCTTCCCGTTGGAGGTGTTCCGGTTCGTCCATGGCTCCGCTGGGCAGCAAATTCACGCCCCAGCGTGAACGACCGTGGATATCACCGATCGGAGGCAGCTTTAACACCGAGGTCGTGGCAAGCCCCGATCGAAGCAACGGTGACCACGCGATATGCGTTTCGAGGTTTCCCGAGTCCAATGGCGGGCAGCTAACAATTCCCGATTCCGTTTCGCGAAACGCGTCGATCAGCATCCAGTTGGCTTTCAAGCCCCACGCGTCCGCGCGAGCAGCCAATCGCAAGGCGGATTGGTTGTCGTTGCCGCGTACCATTCGTTCTGAATTGTTGACGGTTGAGCGGGCGACGTTGAGCAGGTCGTCGGGGGCATCTCGCTGGACGGCGCGAGCGGAAACGGCTCTCGCCCAAGCCGTGCTGGAACGCTCAATCGCGTCGCGAGCCAACTGCCAACGGTCCAGGGATGCTTGTTGGGAGTACTTCGCCAGCGACGATGCCAGCTTGCCGCCTTCGGAGATGTCTTCGCTGATGGCAATGACCTCGACCACATCCGGCGAAACGATTTCAATCGATGTGCCGCTGGTGGTGGTTTGCGGTTCGATCCGCTCCGCGGCAAAGTGAGTCAATCGCCACATCAGTTTGCCTTGTTCAAATGCGGGCAAATCGATGCGCAGCGTTTTTCCATCGCCACTGAGAATGTTCGATCCGCGAACCATGTTGGATGTGCAGATCAAGAACGTCGTTCCGCCGTTAACCAAACGATGCGCTGAATAGTTGGAGTTCACCGGGATTGGGGTTCGGTCCGGTGTACCCGTCGAGATCCATGCTTCAAAAGAAGCCACAAACCGGTTGATGAAGCTGATCGCCATGCCTCGGTTTTGATCCAGCGTTTCTCCGGAGGCCAGGGAACGGGTGGAGCGAACCAGGATGGCGGCGGGGGCGTCCGCCATTGCGTCGGCGACTTCACGCCACATGGGTTGCCAGCAAAATGTTTCGCTGTTTGGTGTCCCGATGCGGTGGGCGATGGCGTCTGTTTGTGTCACCGAGGCGGCATTGGGCATCCCAAGGACGCTGACCGCGATGGGTTTGCCGCCCAATCGAAATTGTTGCTGGGCTCGTTCGTCACGAATGGAGTGGCTGGCGAGGGCTCGGATACGCGGGGGTGATGTCAGGACGGCGGCGTCGAGCAGCGATCCGTAGTACCGAAAGTCTTCGACGGGTGATCCCACGATCGGACGTTGCCAGCGACGCGGGAGGGCTCGCAACCGAGCGATCTTCTGAGCGATCTCTTCGCGATGATGGCTGTCCATCGCGATGGAGGACGCCGCGATCCAGCCGGCAACGGGTTCGAGCAGTGGTTCCAGCTTGGGGTCCGGGATGGTGGGGCAAGGCGCGTAAATGCGCATCCGGTGGGCGATGGCATCGGACAGGATTGCTGCGGAGGGAGGCTGATCCAGCCAGATCGCATCAAAACCAAGTGACCGGATCCAGCTAAGTGGCTCGTTGTTGTATTGAATGATCCGTGTGACGCGTCCGATGGGGAAGGCGGGGCGATCGCCCGGCGAGACGGTTGCGCGTTTGGACGTCGTTGGAATCGAACCGGCGTTGTTGGCGTATTGTTGAGACTCCCGATGCAACATCGACAGGTCAACATTCATGCGCTGCGAGGCGATGCTCCCCGGTGCAACGGCTGGTTTCGAATGGGGGGAGCTATCCAGTTCCGTGACAGGAACCATGGCGTTGACACGCAGATCATCCAGGCGAAGCGTCGCGTTGCCGGCACCACCGTAGGCATTGACCACGACAGCATCGACGTAGGGCGACGAGACGTCGGCACGCAATCCGTATTCGTTGCGAAGGGCGATGATCTTTAAACGCAACTGCGATTGGATCGCGGAAACGCTGAGTCGTTGAAATTCCCCGACGCGTCGATAGGACGAACCGAAGATCAACACGGAGACGGGGCGTTTGGTGCCGGGGTCAATCAGATAGGGAAATCGAACGCGAAAGCCAACTTGGACTCCGGGGTTCAGGCCTTTGACCGATACCATCGCGGTCAATTCGTCAATCGGACGAACCGGTTCAATGGGATAAGTCAGGATGGCCCGGGTGCCATGTCCCATGACGAGAGAGATCGCTTCGCAAACGCCTCCTTCGGCCGTGGCGTCATTTTCGTGCCCCTGATCAGCGACTTTTGCATCGCAGTCGCTTTCGTGCAGCGACCATCGGGGCGGGTACGCGTCCAGCGAATCGACAAGCTGCGCAGAAGCAATGGAGGGCGCAACAAGCGAAACGAGAATGACAACCGACGCGAAAGGTCGAAGGCAGCACAGGAAGCGAAGTTGTCGCCAGCTTGACCAAGTGACCGAGTCGACGGATCGGTTTTGTTCGGAGGCCGAGTCGGCTCGGGGTGGCGCAGCATCAAACGCGACCCGGTCCGGTCGGGCCTGTCTCGGAATACTTTTCCTAGCCGGTTCAGCCATCGCGCGAAACTCTACAAACAGGTTGGTGGGCCGAATTGATCGTTGACCACCTTCGCAACCAAGGGAACAATCCCTAGCAAGTGACCGGGAGGCGAAAAGGCAACGTCATGTTGCGAAACCTCCCCAACATCGGGTTGATCCCCCGAAACGCACCTAAGTGCTTGGGATACCAAGTCTTGGGCAGGAAAGCCAGATCGAAAGTGTGTTGCCCAAATGCCACGTTGCGAAATCGCAACACACGTCCAAGAAAACCGTAAGTGCTTTTCCCGCAATGAGTTCGGGATCACAACGTCGTTCCGGCAGGCGGCCGGCACCGCAAGTGCAATGGATGGCTCTCATCAAACGAGCGACACCTCGCTGGTTTGATTCCACACCCTGAATGCCTCGAAGGAAAGTCACTTTTATGACCAAGATTGCTGCCAACAACACCGCCAAGATCAACGACGAAACCCCAGTCGAATTGCAAGAAATGGCTGCTGCGATCGAAGCTTTGCCAGCTCGTTATCGTGACGCCGTTGCACCCGCACTGGCCCGCGTTGTGGAGTGCAGCACCCGTCGCCGTCGCATTTTGAACTTGGTCCAAGAGGCATTGTCGCAACTGCGTTTGGACATGAAGTATTTGATCTTTGATTTGGAAGCGACTCGTCGCGAACGTGATCAATACAAAGAAATGCTGGAGCAAAACGGCGAACTGTGAGCCGCTGAATTCAAAGCGTGTGAACGCTTTGGGGTGTGCCTTCCCTGTTTGGATTCGTCCGGTATCGCCCGGGCGAATCTCTTGCGGATTGAGCCACCAAGTTGAGTCTCGTCAGGCGACTTGATGGTCAAGAGTGCCTCGCGAAGGCGTCCGGTGACAGCCGGACGGATGAAAGAGAATCGAAGCGGGATTGCGAATGCCGTTTCTCACTGATCAAGCCGCACGCTCGTTGGCTTGATTGCCACCCGAGAAACTTTGATCGGGTTGGTCATCAGACCGCACGGAAGGTTGCTTGGACGCTTCCAGTTGCGACGTCACTTGTTCGTACTGTTCGGTCGCGCTCAGATGCTGTGGTCCGCTCAGGTGTTGTGGTGCGCTCGGGTGCTTTGGTGCGCTCGGGTGCTTTGGTGCGCTGTGTGTTGGGACGACTCGGTGCGAGTTTTCTTCTGCCTGCTCGGTCGCTTGAACTTCCGCCGTCATCGGGAACGAAGTCTGATTGCCGCCGATCGCAAAGGCTGGTTCGGGATGCACGTTGATCGTTTCACTGGTCTCTGTTTGTCGGCCCAGACGTTGACGTCCATGTTCGGGGACCATCTTGTCAAACAGGTTGCCCAGCAATCGCGGGTGGAAGCAGACGTAGGACCAGAACAGGCCAAACGCGACACCGCCGCAGACGTCGCTTAAAAAGTGCGCGCTGGTGTTGACTCGGTTGATCAAGACTCCGGCCCACACCATGGCAAACAGCAAGCGTCCGCGTGGGACGACGACCCACAAACCGATCAGCATGGCGGTGGCGGTGACCACATGCCCGCTGGGGAAGGCTCGCATGGCAGAGTCAAACGAGGCGACTTCACTGAGGTCCCAATCAAACGCCCAGAGCCACGCGGTGTCGTGACCGGCCAGGTCGAGGTTGAGGTTGCTAGGGCGCGGGCGAATGACAAACATCTTGGCGATCGTTGCGATGGCCCCGCCACCCATGGCCAGTGTTGCCAAACGCGGCAAATGCCATCGGCGTTTGGGAGCCATCAACAAAATGGCCAGCAAAATGACGAACACTCCGTAACCGTGCGAGAGAACCAACGAGAGTTCCAGAGCGGAATCGAGTTCCGCGGGCAAGGGTCGAGTTTCAAAGTACCGGGCGACGGTCACATCCAACAGCGTCAGCATCGGCACCAGCATCATGGTCATGGCGCCCATGTAGAACAGCGTGACCGGGCGATACAGAGTCACTGCGTCGTTGGTGGCGTTGGTTTTTCCAAGCGAATTTGATTCGCGGGGCGAGGTCGCTTCGAATCCGTTCACGATGGCGTCCTGGTGCGCGATGGGGCAGATCGGCGGTCTGGGTGGGGAGAACATGGTCACGTTCAAGCCTGCAAAGACGCGAACAGGAATGAGTTCTCAGTCGAATGATGACGCTACGAAATCGCGGGTGTGGAGCGGAACCCCAGTCGCGGATCGCCCGGGGTACCACGTTTCGATATCACGTAGGTCCGGTTTCACCGAACAATACGTAGGTCCGGTTCCACCGGACGATCCCCTGCGTCCAGCGGCAATTTTTTCAAAAGCGTAGATTGCCTGTAGGCTCCTTCGCCGCAGAGCGTTCGCACCGGTTGTTGGATCGAGGTGCGGCTTTGAGAGTTTGACCGGGACTGGGTTGAATGCTTCGTAAGTTGCGCGGTCGTCAGGCACGGCCTGACCTACGATGAGTGACGTTTTCCGTGATAGGATGCTTGGCGAAACTGGCCTGCATGGTGGCTTGCTCGCACACTCGTGAAACTTTGACGCATGAAACATCACGTTCAACGACAGATCTCGTTTTTGCGGACCACGGCGATTGGTGGCATCTTCTTTCTGTTGCCGCTGTTGGTGGTGTTGGTTCTGATCGGGCAGTTGGTTCAGGTCATCTATGCGGTGGCGGTGGCGTTGCTTCCGTTCTTGAATGACTACACGCCGTTTCATGACACCACGGGCTACCTGATCGTTTTCGCCATCGCGACGTTGGTGTTGATTTTGGCTTGTTTCATTTCGGGCATCATGGCTCGACGCTCGATCGCGCGTCAGTTCACGCGTCTGGTCGAGAAGTATCTGCTGATGTTGTTTCCGCGGTATGCGATCTTCAAAGAGCAACTCAGTGGCAACATCGGCGGCAGCATTTCGAAAAATCGCTTGCGTCCGGTGGTAGTCCAGTTGGAAGGCTATGCCCGTTTGGCGTTTGAGGTCGAACGTCGGGATCACGCGACCAACCAGACAGATCCTTTGGCGGTGACGTTGTATTTGCCAGGGTCGCCTGATCCCTGGAGCGGGACCGTGGTGATGGTGGAAGCGTCTCGGGTCAGTCCGATTGACGCACCGTTTGGTGATGTGGTGGCCACGTTTGAGCAGTTGGGAACTGACACGCAGCGTTGGGCTCGCGGTGAGTCGACCGTTGCCGCCGAGTAGGTGTGGTTTCATGTAGTGGTGGAGTCACGGCGGGGAAGGTTCTCCAAGCGTTGGACGTGATGCGGGTTTGGAGTGGTTTACGAGGGTCGGTCTTGCTTGAGAATTTGCGCGGTCGTCAGGCGGGGCCTGACCTACGGGCGTGCGAAGGTCGCTCGTTGAGAGATGGTCTCGATCGAGCGATCACATAGCCGCAGAGCGTTAGCTCCGGTTGTTAGAAGGGCTGCTGGAGCCGGACGTCTCGAGATCCGACGGATGGGGTTTGTCCGCGAGGTTTGGTGCTTTCCGGTGATTCGCGCGGTCGTCAGGCACGGCCTGACCTACTGTCGCGGATCGCTCCGCGGTCCTGCGTGAGTGTGTCCCGCGACGAAGATCGAACGACATCACGGAATTCCGTAACTGCAATTTCTTCGCGAGGTTTGTGTTGGTGGGTGATGTGCGCGGTCGTCAGGCGGGGCCTGACTTACGGCAAGGTTTCTATAGATCCTTTGTCATGAGATCGGGCTTCGGGTGAACGCGGGACATTGTGACCGTTTAACGAGGTTGCTTTGTGAATCGTTGATGTGTGACGCTGCGGAAAATTTTTGATCCGCTATACTCCTCGCCATTCTTCTGGAGACACGTTTTCACTCACTTTCGATCGGTTGCATGACTTCTGATTCACGTCATTACTGGGGCATCGATATTGGCGGCACCAGCATCAAATGCGGGTTGGTCAATTCGGTTGGTGAAACGATCGCTTACGAGCAAGTGCCGACCCTGGAATCAGAGGGACCTCAAGCGGCGGTGAATCGGTTGGCGAACGTTGTCCAGGAGATCGAGACGCGAACGAAAACCGTTGGGCAGGTGCCACGAATCGGAATGGGAGCCCCCGGGCCGATGGATCTGTCTCGCGGCACATTGGTGGCGCCGCCGCAATTGCCATCCTGGTGGGAGTTCCCTCTGTGTGACCAATTGACGGAAGCCACCGGGCGTCCGATCTCGTTTTTGAATGATGCCAACGCGGCGGCTTACGGTGAGTTTTGGTTGGGCAGCGGGGCTCAAGGTTCGTCGATGATCCTGTTGACGCTGGGAACCGGCGTGGGTGGCGGCATCATCGTCGAAGACCAACTCGTCAACGGCGTCAACAGTTTTGGCAGCGAGTGTGGTCACATCATCGTGGATCCTTCGCCGGACGCTCAATTATGTGCATGGGGCGGCGGTCGCGGTCAGTTGGAAGCTTATGCATCGGCCAGTGGTGTGGTGATGCGAACCAAGCACCGATTGTCAGAATTCCCGCAGTCGTTGTTGCAGAAATACACGGGGGAAGCGAGTTCGCAATTGACCGCCAAACGAGTTTGGGAAGCCGCCACCCAGGGTGACGAGTTCGCGAATCTGATCATTGATGAGACCGCACACTGGTTGGGGATCGGCGTGACCAATTTAGTGCACACGATGGACCCCGGTCATGTGGCTCTGGGCGGGGCGATGAACTTTGGCGGCGAAGCGTGCGAGATTGGTCGTCGTTTTCTGCATCTGGTGACGGAAGAATTTCGCCAGCGAACTTTCCCCAACGTGTTCGAAGGCACCACGATTTCCTTTGCGACGCTGGGGCACGAGGCCGGTTACCTAGGCGCCGCCGGGTACGCTCGCAAGCAGGACGGCTGAACTGACGGGAATTCATTCGGGCCGAGATGTTGAAAAGTTGGCCCGAATCCGGGCTACCGCTCGGCGATATCTGGTGGACAATGTCCGACGCTGATTGACGAATCACGTTCATTGAAATTGAAACCGGATGGCATCGAAATCTCCTCGTTCGCAAGAACATATTCGCAACTTTTGCATCATCGCCCACATCGATCACGGCAAAAGCACGCTGGCCGATCGTTTGCTCGAAAACACTGGAACGGTCGACAATCGCGATAAAAAGTCGCAAATGCTCGACGATTTGGCGCTTGAGCAACAACGCGGGATCACGATCAAGGCTCGCGCCGTATGCATGCATTTCACTCGCGACGGAGTGACGTACGAGCTGAATTTGATCGACACCCCCGGACACGTTGACTTTCAGTACGAAGTTTCGCGTTCGCTGGCCTGTTGCGAAGGCGCGTTGTTGCTGGTGGACGCCTTCCAAGGCGTGGAGGCTCAAACGGTGGCCAACGCGTTTGCGGCGATGGAGCATGATCTGACGATTGTTCCCGTGATCAACAAGATCGATCTCACGCATGCTCGTCCGGACGAGGTGGCTGAGGAGATGATGTATTCGTTGGGGACTGAGCCTGATGAGTGCATGCGTGTGAGCGCGAAAACCGGGATCGGCGTGGAAGACTTGCTCGATGCAATCGTGGAGAGAATTCCGGCTCCGACCGGGGATCCCGATGCGGTTCTGCAAGCCATGGTGTTTGATTCGAACTACGACGATTTCCGCGGCGCGATCACCTACATCCGGGTGATGCAGGGAACGGTTCGCAAAGGACAAAAGATCAAGTTCTTACGCGCGGGATCCACGCACGACGTGGTCGAGTTGGGCCAGTTTGCTCCCAATCGCGTGCCTCGTGATGAATTGGTGGCCGGGCAAGTGGGCTATTTGATTTGTAACATCAAGAGTTTGGGTGACGTTCACATCGGCGACACGGTCAGCATTGCTGGGAACGATCCAGCACCGGCGCTGCCAGGTTACGATCGTCCGAAGCGAATGGTGTACTGCGGTTTGTTCCCAAGTGACGGTCAAGACTTCAGCGATCTGCGTGATGCGTTGGAGCGTTTGGCGGTGAATGATCCGAGTTTTGAGTTCGAGCCTGAGACCAGTGACGCACTTGGGTTTGGATTCCGTTGTGGATTCCTTGGGTTGTTGCACATGGAGATTGTGCAGCAGCGCTTGGAGCAGGAGTCTGACATTGATTTGGTGCAGACCGCTCCCAACGTGACTTACGAGATTACCGATAAACGCGGTGTGACGAAGAACATTCACAAACCGCAGGATGTGCCCGATCCGGGCGACATTGAGAAGTTCTGCCAGCCGATCGTGCGTTGCAACGTGATCGTGCCTGAGGAATACATCGGCCCCGTGATGAAGTTGTGCCAGGAACGTCGTGGCATCCAAAAAGGGCACGAAGTGCTGGGGGCATCCCGAGCGATGTTGACGTATGACATCCCGTTGGCGGAAGTCATCTATGACTTGCACGACCGGATCAAAAGCAGCACGCGTGGCTACGGGACGTTGGATTACGAAATGATCGGTTACGAAGAAGCCGATTTGTGCCGTTTGGACATTTTGGTCAACGGCAACCGCGTGGACGCTTTGTCGATCGTGTGCCACCGAGCGGATGCGGATCGTCGTGGTCGAGCGGTGGCGAAGAAGTTGAAGTCGGAAATCGAGCGGCACATGTTCGAAGTCGCGGTTCAGGCGGCAATTGGAAGTCGCGTGATTGCTCGGGAAACGGTGCCGGCGATGCGAAAGAACGTGACGGCGAAGTGCTACGGCGGTGACATCACGCGGAAACGTAAATTGCTGCAAAAGCAAAAGGAAGGCAAGAAACGCATGAAGGCGGTTGGCAACGTGGAGATCAGCCAGAAAGCTTTCATGGCGGTGTTGACCGACGAGTGATCGCCAGGCGTTCCAACGAGGAAACGGGTGCGGTTGATATCGCAGTGTCGGTTCGGATTCACCGGACGGAATGGGTGTGAACCGCGGTGAACGTTGATTGTGTTGGTGAGGGTGGATCGTGTGCGTCAGTTCGCGGGGGACGGTGTTGGTTGGTGATTTGCGCGGTCGTCAGGCATGGCCTGACCTACTGTCGCGGATCGCTCCGCGGTCCTGCGCGGGGTGGTGTTGGACGGTGATTTGCGCGGTCGTCAGGAGGGGCCTGACCTACGGCGGGTGTGTGGGTTTCATGCGTGAAACGGGTGGTAGAAAACTTTCCGTGGGAATTTCCGGAATGACCCGCAAGATCGGAACAGTTTGACACGATACAGGTACTACGCAAATGAACGATCCTCTGCGGATCGCTTCGAGTGCGGATTTGCCAGTTGGAAACCAAGGAAGGTTGCTCGGATGACCAGCAAGATGACCTCAACACTCTCTCGATACGGGACTCTGTGCCTGCTCGCTACGATGGCGATCACCAGCACAGGTTGCTACGGCCTGGGCGGCAGCAACTACAACTTGGGTATCCTCGGGTTCCCAATCCCCGTGAGCCCGTACTACCAGCACAAGCAAGAAGAGAAGTTCCACAACAAGGAACGCTATGACCGGGTGCCGATTTTGGGCCCCACCACGTCAGGCGGACCACCAATCGCGCTGGATCCACCCAGCGATGACGAAGTGATGCAGGCGTTGGAAGACGCTCGTCCGGTCCAAGGCGGCATCCCGTTGATCTGGGAAAAGCAACGCAACGACGTGCGAATCATCAAAGAGAAGATCGCGGACTATGTCGATCCGCCACGCTTCTATCCGTTGATTGGCCCGGCTCAACTGCACCACGCACACTACAAGTGCACGATCTACTTCGACGAATCGACCATTGTCGGTTACCCCGTCCCGCACACGCTGCGTGACCGCGAGGCGATCGAAGTGGTGTACATCGACCACAACCACTTCCACATGGTGGGCGACGTCGAGCCTTACACGACACCGAACCTGTAGGAATTGGGCTCCTCACCGAGCCGCCCTCTGGGGCATCCAACAGGCAATTTGAACCACGAGCAACAACGGTCCGGCGAGCCCCACGGCTTACCGGGCCGTTTTTGTGTTTAAACCGAACATCTTTCCCACACCGCATCGATTCCCCATGCGATGCGTCTGACTCGGGATGGCGTTGAGAATCCGGAATTCGAGTCGGGGATTCTTCCCGAGATCGAGGTCGGCGGGTTAGCGTATGCGGACTGAAATCACGTCCCGCTCCTCGCGAATCCATGCCGATGAATTCTGACGAAAACCCTTCTTTGACCAGCGACTCGCCACGATTCGATGCCGACGACTTGCAAGCCACCGATGCGGTGAACACCGGCGTCGAGGAATCGCAAGATGTCTACGACGATGTTCCTGACGACGAGCCTGTGGGCGACGCCGTTGCGGAATCTCCGTCGGCCGAAACGTTGAACCAGGACGTATCGGAATTGGCCGATGATGTCGAAGAACTTTCGGACGAAGTCAGCCAGTTCGCCGTATCGGCTGTTGCCGCAACGCCGGACGAGCAGACCAATGCCACGCAAGAGTCAGCGGAACTGTCGCCGGAGTTGCTCGCTCTGCAGCAACCGTTCGTGGGCCGCTGGAACACGCTGGTCAGCACGACGAACTGGGAGAAGGGCCGGATCATCAGCCAATGGCGAGCCGCTTTGATCGAAGCGGGTGCTCCTTCGACGGAATACTCTGACGAGGCTTGGGCCCAGCGTGTTGGCGGTGTGACCGCACCCCACGTGGGACGGCTGCGGCGAGTCTTCGACCGTTTCGCGGACGACCAGCCGAAGTACGAAGGCCTGTATTGGTCGCACTTTTTGGCCGCTCTCGATTGGGACGATGCGGCGTTGTGGTTGCAAGGTGCCGTGGAGGAGAAATGGTCGGTCTCCAACATGCGTGACAAACGCTGGAAGGCCAACGGGGAAGTGGAGTCGCAGCGACCGACCGCCAGCCAGATCGTCGAGGTCGATTTGGACGAAGATCAGCCCGAGATGGGTGGTGGCGAACTTGCCGCGGCAACGGCGCCCGGTGAGGAAACCACCCGCGACTATGACGGCGATACCGATGGTGTTCAGGGACCGACGTACGAGGGACCTGACTTTGGTGACGAAGAAGAGCTGAACAAGCTGGGAGAATCGGGACGCGAGGAAGGGGAAAGCGGTTTGGCGACAGAAACGCCTCCGTCACCCTTGCAACCTTTCGCTGGTTTGCCAGAATTGCCCGATGACCTCAGCGATGTGATCGAGCAGCTCAAGCTTTCGATCTTGCGGCACAAGTCGGCTGGGTTCAATGACGTGCCAGCAGACGTGATTCGCCGCTACCTGGAAGCGGTTGCTCTCTTGATTGAATCGTAGCCATCGAAACGACGCCGACCCACACAGACCAGCCTTCCACATCCGTTGCCTCCGATCGATTTTCGGGGCAACGGATTTTAGTTGGGATCTGCACCTACAACGAAGCGGCCAACATCCGAACGATGCTGGCCGGTATCCGCCAAGCACTGCCCGAGGCGGTTTGTTTGGTCGTGGACGACAACTCGCCTGATGGCACGGCCGAGATGGCTCGCGAATTCGCTCGCGAAAATGGTTGCGAGCAGAATGTCTGGGTGAAGGTTCGTGAAGACGAACGTGGTTTGGGCGGGGCGATCCGGGCAGCAATGCAGGTCGCGATTGATAATGGGTTCGACCTGTTTTGCAACCTGGACGCGGACCTCAGCCATGATCCGGTGGATTTGCCGCGATTGGTGGAAACGTGTTTGTCCGAGAACGCGGATGTGGTCGTCGGGTCACGCTATGTTTCGGGCGGCGCGATTGTGGGATGGCCGTGGCGTCGCCGCGTGATGAGCGGCATGATCAATGGATTCACCCGGACGTTGTTGCGTTTGCCAGTGCGTGATGCCAGCGGATCGTATCGTTGCTATCGCGTTGAGCGTCTGGCAGGGTTGGATCCGCTGCGAAATCCAAGTGATGGCTATGCCTTTATCCAAGAAGTGTTGATGCGATTGCATCGCGAGGGGGCTCGATGCGTCGAAGTGCCGATCACGTTCACAGAACGCCGGCACGGAACCAGCAAATTGGATCTCCCAGAGGCGGTTCGAAGCGGTTTGACCGTGTTCCGATTGCTCGCCACGCGCTGAAGCGATTGCGATCGCCGCGAATCGCTCCGCGGTCCTGCTTGGGAGCGACCATGCTCGAGTGATGTGGTTTAGGCGATCGAGTCGAATGGCCGACGAGCGTTTGCTCCGGTTGTCGAGTGAAAACCGCGGCTAATGCCGATCGGCTGCTTTGTTGGTTGGGGTGTTTGCTGTGTCTGTGAGTTTGATGTTGAAGGGTGTGATCCCCGTAGGTCCGGTTCCACTGGACGCTTGCATTGAACCGATGTTGGTGGGTTCGGAATGCGGAGGGCTGCGAATGGGGGGTGAAAACCGCGGCTAACGCCGTTCGGCTGCTTGGTTGGTTGGCGTGTTTGCTGTGTCTGCGAGTTGGATGTTGAACGGTGTGATCCCCGTAGGTCCGGTTCCACCGGACGCTTGCATCTGGTTGGTCCGTGCAATCGTTCATTTCATCACCGCTTGGGCGGCTCGGTGGCCGTGGTCGAAGGCTTCTTCGAAGAGGGCCATGGCACTGAGGTCCGTCGAGGCGAAATGCACGTTGCCAATTGATTGGGACGCTTGTCTGCGATGGGGAGATGCGATCGAACCGACGATTGGTTGGATCATCGCGTGTCCCCACACCATCGCATCCAATCGCTCGATCAAGGATCGAATACCTGGGTGCGAAACTTCCAAATCGCTGCAAACGACTTCCGCAATTTCAGCCCAAGTCAGCCGCATCAACTCATTCCGCGTCAACGCAGCGTCGTCGGTTGTTAGTGCTTGATACCACGTCAGCACCGTTCCGCCGTGGTCCCGGCCAGTTTGATGGCCCGCATGCACATACCCCAATGACTCGGATTGATAGCGGACGTTGTCCCAGGCCATCGACGTTCGGGCTGGTTCGGGGGGCCGATCTTTCAAAACGATGTTGGCCACCAGCCAACTGCCGTATTGGAATGATTTGGCTGCTTCCATCCGTGATCGCGTTTGACTCCATTCGCTGGGAAGCAACCGGCAAGCGATGAATTGCGGGACCGCCAAGATCACCGAGTTCGCTCGCCAGTGATTCCCTTGACCGGTCGCCGTGTCAATTCCGGCAAGGTCCAACGGCCCATCGGGATCGCCTTTCATCGACAAGATGGCTTGTCCGGTACGTCGTCGATCTCCAATTGTTTTGGCGAGTTGTTGGACCAAGTGACCGTTGCCGCTGGGCCAAGTCAGCAAGGGAGCGGACTCGTCGGAGTGTGCCGGATCGACCATCCGTGATGCGAAGTAAAAGATCCCTGCCCATGCACTGGTTTGATCTGAACGCAATCCGTAGTCGTCGCGGCAAGAGTGATCCACCAACCAAAGCAATCGCGGGGAAGTGAAATCATTGGCCTGCATCCATTCGGCCATTGATTGCTGGTCAAGCAACATGCTTTCGGCGTTCATCGATGCCATGGACGTCGGCAGCGTGAACCATGGCGGGCCGTCGGAGTCTCGGCGAGCCGCGAAAGATTGCATTTGAGTTTGAAAACGGTGCAGTTGTTCGCGATCGATGTCGTTGGCGTCCTGCATCGGCAGCAAACCATATTGCCACGTTCCACTATCCCACACACGTTCTTCTGGATCGCGACAAAGGACCTGTTCGTGTGGTTCGAAGTTTTCATCGAGTGCGTCACACTCACGCAAAAAGTCGCGCAGCCGTTGGTTGTTGGGGCCGGGCATCGGTAGATAGTGCGCTCCCCAGGGAGCCTCCATCGAACCAAAGGACTCGGATTGGTAATGCGTGCTGCGAGAGGTGCCGCCCAGTTCGTCTTCGAGTTCCAAGACGACAAAGTCATCCAGACCGTTCTTCTGCAAGTGATAGGCCGCCGAAAGTCCAGCCACGCCGCCTCCGACAATCACACACTCCACTTCCGTCGGCGGCTGAGATGTGTCTTCGGATGAAGTGCCGCTGAATCGCTGATCGATCGGCAATCTCAGCCGGTGACCCGCGTCGTGATTGGGGCGAATTCGTTCGCCATCGAAGGGGAGGTTGCCAGACCAATGGGTGTTGAGGATGCCGCAACCGCCGGATTGAATGGACGCCGCACCGATTGCTCCCCAACCCAGCACGGACGACAACAGTTCGCGGCGGGTGTATCGAAGTCGATGGCGGCGGTCGCTCATCCGAATGCCCCGTTGATGTGCAGCAGATAGCCGACGTAGGAACAGTAAATCAGGATCATCAACACTCCTTCCCAACGCAGAATGGTGCGTCCCGTGCGATAGAGCAACCAGCTTAGAAACGCGGCGATGACCATCAGCGGCATGTCCAAGCGAAGGATTTCCGATGCAACGTTCAGTCCGCTGGGAGCGATGATGGATGTGATTCCCAAAACGGCAACGATGTTCAAAGTGGTGCTGCCAACCGCATTGCCGATCGCGATTCCTCGTTCGCCTTTGATCGTCGCGGCGACGGATGTGACCAGTTCCGGCAGTGATGTTCCCGCCGAAACGATGGTCAGGCCGATCACCAATTCAGAGACACCTATCAAACGGGCCATCGACACAGCTCCGTCGACGAACAAGTCGCAACCAAAGACCAAAGCAGCGACACCGGCCGCCAACAAGATGACTTGCCAAAGGATGACGGCGACTCGTCGTCCGAGCGATTCCGCCGCCGTTTCGACGATTTCGGGCGACATCAATTCGTCTGGGATGGTCGCCGCACCCGACTTTTTGCCCAGTCGGTACGAGATTGCGAAGTAAGCGATCATGATGAGAACCAATCCGATTCCATCGATGCGGCTGATGGTTTGGTTCAGCGAAACCAAAAGCATGGTCACGCACGCGGTGATCATGACAGGAACATCAAATCGCGTGATCTGTTTCTCGACCGGCAGTGGCGCAAAGAGTGCGCTGAATCCGACGATCATCAGCATGTTGAACAGGTTGCTGCCGACGACGTTGCCGATGGTGATGTCGGCTTGTCCTCGCAACGCGGTCGCAAACGAGACCGCCATCTCCGGTGCACTGGTCCCAAGCGACACGACGGTCAATCCGACAAACAGTGGGCTCAGCTTCGCTGCGATCGCCAAACGCGAAGCACCGCGAACCACCCATTCGCCTCCGATCAACAGGAGAAGAACGCCGCCCAAAATCTGTAGTGCAATGATGCCATTCATGATCCCGAAAATAGACAAGCGTGCCGTCTCGCAAAAGGAGACGACACGCTCGAAAGTTTCTCAGGTTAGCGACCGCGGTTGCAGCGCGGTCTCAGAGGATGCCGTTTGGCATCGCCCTATCAGTGACGATGATGCCGACCACGGTATGGGCCGCGATAGGGATGCCCGTGGTAGTGACCTCGGTAAGGCACGACGGCCGGTGGGTAGACGTAGGGTCGTGCGTAGCTTCGGTAGCGAGCGGAATAGCCGGGGTAGACCACGGGGCCGTAGTAGCGATAGCCGGCTCGGTAAGCACTGGGGTACGGCCCGCTGTAATAGCTGCCATAGCGACCGCCATAGTTGCTGTAGCCGAACCCGCCCGTTCCGATGCTGAGCGAAAAGCCCTGTGCGTTGGCCTGAGGGGCGTCCGCGACGAACGAGGCTGCGACGGCGAGAACCGGGGCGGCGATCCATTTGATCAGTCGAGACATTGTTTTTTCTCCGTGAGAACGTGTTCCGCCGCGTGATGCCGCCTCGGCATCGGTTCACAAGTCGCGTGAAACTTAGTTCGATAGATAGAGAAGCAATGCCGGGGCCAAAACGGCATGGAATGTCACGAAATTGAAAAAACGCCGTGTTTTGCGTGGAAAACAGGTTTTTGCTGGCCCGGAACGAGTTTGGTGGGCGTGTATGGTGTCGTCGAAGTGGTGGCGCCGGAGGTTTTAGATTGAGACGATTTGGGACCGGGGCGTCGGTGGGGCAGGGAGACCGGTTGGGAGATCGCTGGGCCGCAGAACGTTGATCGCGGTCGCCAGGCGGGGGCCTGACCTACTGGGTGAGATCGCCGCAGAGCGTTCGCTCCGGTTGTTGAGCGTCAACCGCGGCTAAGGCCGATCGGCTGTGATGGGCCGCGGCCGTTTGGCGCAGGTGCTATTTGAGAGATCGCCTGTTGTCGCGGATCGCTCCGCGGTCCAGCGTTTGGATGCAGGCGGGCGCGGTCGTCAGGCGGGGCCTGACCTACTGGCGGAGGTCCGTTGGAAATGGATCAGCGACCGAGCCAGGGCATGGCGTCGGCGCTCAGGCGATCGCGGACGGGGCCGGGCAACGGTTGTTGGTAGCTCGGCGGGCGGCTGGCTTGATCGTTAGGGCCGATGTCGGTCAATGGATACGGGTCGTGAACAACCGCTCTGGCTTGCTGTTGATTCATCGTGCCGGGTGCGGGCAAGAAGCCTTTGTTACGGCAGCCGGTGGAGAGCCCTGCGAGCAGAACGAGCGCCGACACAACGGAGAGCGAGCTCACGCGCGAGAAGGAATGGCGCATGGAAACGTTCCTGACAAAGAGAGATGACATGGATTGGGAGGGCGGCGTTGCCGGGGAGGGTTGGGAGAAGCAAGCTGCCGGTGAGCTCGACCGAAGTTCGGTCGGACTCTAACTGAATTCATCGAACGATCGCGATGTCACCTGGAAGGCTTCCATCGCAGGAGTTCGAAAAGCAAGGGAGGCCAGTTGGGGTGATCCGGTCGATTCGGGTTGAAACGTTTATTCGCCTGTGGGCTCATGCGCGGTTGAGCCCGCGTGTGGTGGACTTGAGCGCGGTGGTCTCGTGCTCGACCTAAAACGAGAAGTATCTCAACCAATTGCGAAACGATTGGCCGGGAACATAAGCGACAGGTTGCCCCCACAAACCAGGACCAACTTGGACTGGATTGGTGCCTTGCCCAAAGTCGACCAAGGCGCCAGCCGGACCCGCGGTCATGGTGGTTGAGTTGACAGGCGGAACCGTGACAGCACCATTCCATGCAGGAGTTCCAGTGGTGGGAACGGTCGTGATAGGCACTCCCGTCACCGTCGTGCCAGCAACCGGCACCTGCGAAGCGGGAATCGCAGCAGGCGATGCAATCTGAGCTGGAGGTGGCACATAACCAACAGGAGCAACACCGTGAGTACCGTTGCAGCCTTGGCCGTACCCGTATCCGGAATAGGGGCTCATCGCGGAGTAATCGCTTGGAGCAGTGATCAACGCACAGTTGCTCATCGTTGCAAAGCCACCGTTGCTCAGTTGTGGCGGTGGCACCGGGGCGTAATCCGATGGCGCGGGACCAATGCGATTGGGAGCGAACGTCGGATTGCCTCCGATCACATCATTGGGAACCGAACTGGGAGCTGGCAGTGATCGTCCGTCAGCAAAGCTGTCGTTGCGAAGTGAGTTGCCTTGGTTGATACCGGGCGTGTTGCTGGGTGTGCTACTGGGCGGTGTGGATATCACCGGTGGCGGCGCAATCGAACTGGGGGGCGACGACGTCATCGGCGATCCAGTCTGCGGAACTGTGGACGAGGGTGGCGCGGAGAACGGGTTCGACGAGGGAACGGGTTGCGAACTGGGCGGAGGCGAGAACGTTTGAGGGCTGCCGCCTGAAACGCCGGCGTCCGGCGAAGCACCGAAGTCGCCGGGCAGGCTGAAGCCACCTGATTGCATGGCGACTTGGCGAACATTTGGATCGTAGTTCTGGGCGGATGCGAATCTTGCCGGGCCCCGATGCGAAGTCGGTTGCAGATTGGGTTGCGGTTGCGAATTTTGGTAGCCGGCCGGAGTGGTGGCTCCCCGTTGCGATGCGTTTTCGCGACGGGTGGACTCCATTTGATCAACGGCGCTCGGTGAACCGATCGGCCGAAACGGCAACGCTTGCTGAGCGTTGGAAACGTCTGACTTGATGACGACGGTTCCCGCGACCACAAACAGGCAAGCGGCAAAGAAGCGAAGCGAATCATCGAACGAGCGATGAGACTTTGTATGTTTTCTCGAACGAGTTTTGCGGTTCCGTCGCATGGGATCTCATTTGGAAAAGTGTGATTCTGTCGGGGGTATCAATCCGCGACGGAAGGGATCAAGATCAATTTCATGAAACAGGTCTCTTCCGCCCAAACTTCCGTGTTCGTTGAACCTTCACCGCAAGAGGTGATGCGGCGCCGTTTGGATGTGGCGAATCAGGATGCCGGGTCACGCAATCAGGATGCCAACCGGCCGAATTCTGTTTTTCTGGAGTGGGAACCATCACGACGCATCCATGGAAATGAGATTGAACCCACGCGTGTGCTGACCTTGTTGTTGGCTTCGTCGGAGTGTTCCCTGCAGTGCAGCATGTGCGATTTGTGGCGAAACACGTTGAGCCAACCCACACCGCCGGGGGCGATTCCAAGACAGATCGAATACGGTTTGGACCATTGTCGCGAGCAGAATGATTTCGCGGCGGTGAAGACAATCAAGCTTTACAACAGCGGAAATTTCTTCGATCCGAACACCACGCCGGCGGGCGATGACGCTCGTTTGATTCAGTTGTGTGAACCATTTGATCGCGTGGTGGTTGAGAACCATCCATCGATTGGAACAAGACGCCTGTTTGAATTCGGGAAACGTTTACGCGGGAAACTGGAAGTTGCCGTTGGTTTGGAATGCATCGCTCCGAGGATGCTGAAACGATTGAACAAACGACTGCACCCGTTGCAGTTTTTTCAATTCGCGAAACGTTTGCGTGACGCGGACATTGATTTGCGAGTCTTCTTGATCCATGGCTTGCCGTGGTTGATGCCAATGGAAGCGATCCATTGGACGGTGCTTTCGGCTCGCTTTGCGGCCGCCGCGGGGGCGAGGCACATCAGCGTGTTGCCATGTCGAGCGGGAAATGGCTTCATGGATCATTTGCAACGCGAAGGGGTGTTCACTCCGCCCACGCATCAACAGATGCAGGATGTGTTCGCTCGGTTGCAGTCGGACCCGAGATTCGACAACGGACCCGTTTTGACGCTGGACACTTGGGGTTTGGATCCAGATGAAGTCGTTTGATGTCACCATTTTGGGAGGCGGGTTTGCAGGAGGCTTGCTGGCTTGGGTGTTGGCCAAGCAAGGCGTTCGCGTGCTTCTGCTGCATCGCGGTTGTTTCGGACAGTTTGCGATTGGCGAATCCAGCACGCCCATGGCGGACCTGCTGTTGCGTCAGATTGGTGGACGCTATGACATGCCGGAATTGGTTTCGTTGTCCACCTATCCAACTTGGAAGGCATCGTTCCCAAATCTTCGATGCGGAAAGAAGCGTGGCTTCAGCTACTTTCATCATGATGCATCCGATGCAACACAGACTCGCGGCAACCAAAGTCTGTTGGTGACAGCCAGTCCGAGCGATCAATGGTCCGACACGCATTGGATGAGATCGGACATCGATCAGTATCTGATTGATCGGGCTCGTCATTGCGGAGCGATCTGCATGGAGGAGGTTGAAGTGGTCGCCGTGACAGGCGGGACACCCGCCGAAATTCGCTATCGGACGGCGCCGGATGACAACGCTCGCGTCGAGTCCGTTTCAACGAGATGGCTGGTCAATGCGACTGGACGTTTTGGTGTTCTGCCGGACGAGTTTGTTGAAGCGATCGACAGGAGAGATGTGACGGAGCGTTTGCGAACTCAGACGCGCAGCACGTTTGCTCACCTGCATGACGTGCGATCATGGTCCAGTTTGCGAGAGCGGTTCGGATTCAAGATTGGTCGGGAACCTTTCGATGCCGATGACGCCGCGCAGCATCATCTGACCGCGGACGGATGGATGTGGATGTTGCGATTTGATGGTCACGATCGGGGCGGTATCACGAGCGTGGGTTGGACTCAGCCAATTGCCCGCCCGGTTGCCGATTGGCGTGGCCGATCAGCGTTGCATGCGATGTTGGACGGCGCGACATTGGCGGAGTCAACTCCGAGTTGGATTTCGATTCCTCGGGTGCAGCGTATGCAGTTGCCCGTCGTGCTTGAAAACTATGTTGCATTGCCAACAGCCGTGGCGACCATCGATCCGCTGCATAGCACCGGGATCGCTCATGGTTTGCTGGGTGTGGCTCGTTTGGCTGAAGTGTTTCTTGCGGCCGACGGTGAATGCGGTGAAGCGTTGCAGCGATACGCCCAAGCGGTGGAGTTGGAAGTCCTGCAGATCGACCGAATGGTGGCCATGGCCTATCGAAGTTTGCAATCGATGAACCGTTTCGAAGCCATTTCGATGCTTTACTTTGCCGCGGCCATCGCTTCGGAAGAATGGTTGGCCGGTGGTGGTGATCTGGGCCGAGCTTTCTGGTTGGCGGATCAATCGGGGTTCGTGGATCTGTTGTCTCAGACGGAACGACAATTGGATGCCGATGTCCCCGACGAAACACTTTGGGATTGGTTGGAACCGCGACTGGATCCGTATCAAAACGCGGGTTTGCTCAACCGTGAAGCCAACGGGATGTATTGGTACACGGGTGAGGCAAAGCAGTCGGCCGGTCGTCTGTGAAGCCAGTAGTCTGTGAAGCCAGCAACCGGCAACGATCGTGGATGGACGCCGCGGGCTATCGCCGCCCTTTCCCCGACGATCACTCCAAGAAGGCTTCTTCCTGCTCGTCGGTTTCGATCAAGTGCGCGTTTTGCGTCGCGCGGCAAAGGTCCAAAAGCGTTTGAGTTTGTCGCAGCAACGTCAGCCATTCGATGTCTTCGTTTGGGGACGCGGCTTCTTCGATCTGTTTGGCCGAATCGACGATCGGTGTCAGGTAGCTCTCGTCAGCAATTTCGCTGAGGTCACGAGCCAGTGCTCGCAGTTCTTCCAGGTTTTGCGCGTCCATGGCCTCGGCGATGCGTTCGATCTGTTGACCGATCTTGAGCGCGATTGGCTTTGGCACGGCGAAGGCAATGCCGGCCGCCGTGGGGACGCCCAGCGCACTTTCGGTGACTTCTGTTTCGACTTTGCTGAGGAAGTGAATGACCAATTCGGCATCGAATTGCTTTCCGGCACAGCGTTCCAGCTCTCGAACCGCGGTTGCATGGGAGCGTCCACGACGATACGCATGATCCGAAACAATCGAATCATACGTGTCGGCAATCGTTAGGATGCGAGCTTCCAGTGGCAGGTCATCCAGTTTGAGTTGACGTTCGATGTCGCCTCGTTCGGTGACCGCGTGGTGCGCCCGGATGATGCGTTCAAGTTCCGGGCAATGGAAGGTTCCCGCGACCATGTCCAGGCCGATGGTGTTGTGCCGCCGCATGACTTTCCATTCGTCTTCCGTGAGCGGCCCCGGTTTGTGGAGCACATCGTCCGGCACACCAATTTTGCCGATGTCGTGTAGCAACGCCGCGATTTCAAGCACATAGATGTCTCGCTGGCACACCAATCCCTTGGCTGTCTTCACGCAAAGGTTGGCGACCCGGCGACTGTGCTCGGCCGTGGCGGGGTCGCGATAGGCGAGTGCGGAAACGAGTGCCGTCACCGCGTGGAATGGCAGCGATGCCAAATCGGGGTCCGCGATTTCCTCGGGGGTGTGTTCTTCTTCGCCCAAGACATCGACACGATCGGGATCGTAGGCGACGGATTGGTTTCGACCACCACGTTTCGCGACGTACAGGCAACCATCCGCTTGGTTGATCAGTTCTTGCACGTCGGTCGCACCGAACTTCAATTCGCTGACACCGAGCGACGCGGTCAGACGAAGCGATTCGGGATCTTCCAAACGAATGTTCATGATCGCCAAACGCGTGCGTTCGGATTGCTCCATTGCTTCGTCGAGATCATGACCGGGAAGCATCACGCAAAATTCCTCGCCACCGTAACGGCAGACGACTTGGTTTTCCTCGTGAAGATCGCGAAGGACCTTGGAGACTTTGCGGAGAACTTCATCGCCCGTGTGGTGGCCGTACGTGTCGTTGACGCTCTTGAAGTGGTCGACGTCAACCATGAAGCAAGACAGCGGACGACCAGCGTTTCGGTAGTCGACCAAGATCGTTTCCATGCGTTCGAAAAATGCACGCCGGTTGAGACACCCGGTCAGGGCATCTCGCGTCGCCAGAATCTCGAGTTCCTGGTTCTTCTTTTGAATCTCGTCTTTACTGAGACGTAACATCGAAAGCATGTTCTCGAGTTCGAGACGGTGCTTTTCGACGTGGGTCACGTCTTGGAAAGTGACCAACGCTCCTTTTTGACGTTCGTCGTCGCCAATCGATCCCGCGTTGACACTGAAGACTCGATGCACACCGTCTTTGCCCGTCAAGCGAAGAATTTCGCCGACCACGGATTGCCGTTCATTGATGGCGCGGGTCCAAGGCAGCTCAATCTCTTTGGGTTTGTCTTCGTCGTGGCTGATCACCCACGGCAAGTCACCGGCCAAGCGGTCTTGCAGTTCTTCGGGTTCGAAACCGTTCGTGTCCAAAAAGTTGTCGTTGGCAAGCACGATCTTGCCTTCTTCGTCCAAGACCAGCAGGCCTTCCGCAAGTGTGTCGAGGGCTTGTCGAACGCGTTCGGGAACCACCTGGGTACGCGAGAACACGCCGAGGATTCGCATCATGAGGAAGGAGTACGACCCCATGCCGATTACGCTGAAGAAGATCAGCAGTCGCAGGATGCCTTGATCCAGCAACGTGCCAAGCGGGCCGGTGGCTGGCGTTCGGAACGTGAATTCCAGACTGCCCCAGGTGCGGTTTTGGATGGTGATTGGAATGTCCAACCGAATGACTTCGCCATCGAGTTCCGCCGTTGGCTGACGAGGGGAGTCATTGGTTGGTTCGACCCAGCTCGGCACATCGTCTGTGCTCGCACGGGAAACCGCGGCGGAGTCGTCGCTGGACAGGAACAGCACGTCGTCAAAGTCCGACCGCCCATTGCTGGTTTTGGCGGAGGCATCGGCGCGGTTGGCGACCGGGTCACCGGAGGCGCTGCCGGTGGGTTTCCAGCACAGACGGTGATGTTTGGTGGCGGATTGCAGAATCCCGCCATCGGTGCGAAGTCCGGCGGACAACAATGATTCGTTTTGGCGAACCAGTGCTTCCAATGTCGTGTGCAGTTTGGACCATCGATGATGCCGTATGTCATCGATGGCAGCGATCGCTACGGTTTCGCAGAATTTACGCCGCGCAGCTTCTTCGGCGACTCGCGAATCGGGGATGAACCCGAGCCACTGAGCTCCGAGGATGAGACCCAATCCGACGCACACAAGTGCGAAGGCGAGTCGAAGCGATGCGAAAACGGCTTTGAACAAGAAAATCGATCGAAGGGTGGGGAGTGACGTCAAATTCGTGTCTGGATCGGATCACTCACGTGACGCCAAGCGGCCCGTCGACCGCGGGAAATCCAGACAGAGAATTCCCTTTGGGTAACTCTTCGCCATGAAACGTGTCACACCGTCTGGGAGTGGTGTTCAGGTGCACCGGCGAGAAAAAGTCATGGAGTTGGTAGCGGCTCGACCGATCGGAACGGTCGTGCCGATAACAACGTTGTTTGCAATGTTGCTAGTCGAGCATTTCCTCCACCCGATCCTGGGCGGCGTCATCCGCCCCCCGGTAGGCCGACAACAGCGATGCCGGGTCCAACATCCGCCAACTTGGTATACCCGCATACATCGTCGCGATGAACATTCCGCCTCGCAAAGCCCACAGGACGTAACCAATCGATGCGAGTCCCAAGGTCGTTCCGACCGCACCAACGTCAATGTCTTCGTTCTCATAAGCTTCGTTGATGCGGACGGAACCGTCCTTGGACAGGTGCCATGTCAGCAACGAATTGATTTCAGAGGTGCCCATCAAGTCGTTCAGCAACCCGTCGCTGCCTGGCAAAGCGTCATAGACGAAGGTTGCTTCGCTCATGCCAAACCGTCGGGGGCCGCGAGCCGCCAGACCGCCTGCCCCGCCAATCCCGACACCTCGCGAGTCAGACGTGCCTCCGGTGGGACCGTCTGCTGACTCGCCATCTCCATTTTCCTCGCCAGACCCATCCTGTTTTTGCCGATCGGATTGGCTCGTCTCATCGGAGTCTTGCGAGTTGGGATCGATCGGGCCGGTGACACTGTTGCCGTCGGTGCCGCTGCTGGATCCCGAGTCCGAAGAATCGCTTCCGCTGTCGGAAGATCCGTCGCCGCTATCGCCCGTGCTTCCTCCCGAGTCGCCTCCACCCGAGTCGCCGCTTCCGCTGCCGGATCCGGAGCCTCCGCTGGATCCGCCACCGACCACATCGATGGCCACCGTTGCAGTGTTGCTCAACAGCGATCCGTCGTGAGCTTGATACTGGAATGAATCGCTGCCGAAGAAGCCAGAATTCGGCGTGTACGTGACGGTCCCATCCGTTGCAACATTCAGTGTTCCGTTTGCGGGATGGACGACAATCACGATCTGCAGTGGGTCGGAATCCACATCGACATCGTTGGTCAGGATGTGTGGGCCGGAGAGTACGGTTGGCTGACCTACGGCGACCGTGTAGGTGCCGTCATCGCCGGCGACCGGAGCTTCATTGACGTCGCGAATTTGGATTGTGAACGTTTGGTCAATGAATGATCCGTCGTCCGACGAACCGCGAATCGTGACGTCGTGAGACGTGTGGCTTTCGAAGTCCAACGAAGCACCCGCCGCAACGGTGACTTGTCCAGTGCTTACGTCGACATCGAATCGACCGCCGGCGTCGTCCACCATGGCATACTGAATCGAACTGTTGGTGGCATCCGAATCGAAGGCGGCGACAGTGAGGCCAACCGTCGATCCAAAAGCAGAGTTCTCGTCGACTTCGTTATTTGAAGCATCCGTATCGCCGGCGGCGGTCGCGTCGAATTCGTCCACATCATTGATCTGAATCGTGAACGTCTGGCTCTCGCTGGATGAATCGCTCGAGGTGGCGGTGACTTCGATGTCGTAGCTGGCGGCGGTTTCGCGGTCGATCCCGCCAGCCACCGTGACCACGCCGGTGCTCGGGTCAATCTGAAAGCGACCGCCCGGATTGCTGGTCAGGCTGTAGGTGATCGTGTTGTTGGTCGCATCCAGATCAAACGCATCGGCCGTGACACCAACGACGGTTCCGCCGATCGAGTTCTCATCGACCTCATTGGAAGCAGCATCGGCGTCAGTCGGCACGGTGACATCGAATTCATCCACGTCCAAGATGTCGATGTCGAACGACTGCGTGGCGGTGGACCCGTCGGAACTGGCGGCTTGGACAGTGATCGATCGCCTCCCGCCAACGGTCTCGCGATCAATGCTGGCGGCCGTGGTGACCTCGCCGCTATTCGGGTCAATTTGAAACAGACCGTCCGGGTTGCTGGTCAAGCTGTAGGTGATCGTGTTGTTGGTCGCATCCAAATCGAATGCGTCTGCGGTGATTCCTACCGAGGTGCCCGTGGTCGAGTTTTCAGCGACTTCGTTGGCGGATGCGTTCACGTCGGTGGGGGTGGAAACGTCAAACTCGTCCGCATCTGTGATCGCGACCTTGAAGACTTCTTGATAGGTAGCCCCCGCGGTGTCGGATACCTGAACGGTGATCGAATGCGACGTATCGGACTCAAAATCTAACTGCGAGGCGTCGACGACCGTGATCACGCCGGTATTGGGATCGATGGCGAATCGCCCATTGGCCGAATCTGTCAACGTGTAAGTCGCCGTGTCACCCGCATCCACGTCGCTGTGAGTGATCGTGCCAACGGAGTCACCATTGTTGGCGGATTCGATGATCGTCAATCCAGTGGTCGAGAGATCATGAGGGGTGTCGTTGGCACCTTGGATAGTGATCGTCAATTCCGCGGTGGAGGACGCACCCTCAGAATCTGACATGGTATAGGTGAAGACTTCTTGCAGTGTGTCGCTGCTGGTTCGCAACGCCTGCACCGAAGGATCGTTTTCATCGACCGCAAAGGTGTAGGTTCCATTGCTGTTAATTTGGATGTTTCCGTAGGTTCCGTTTACTGTCGATCCCACCGAACCGGACGCACTGGCTTGCGATCCAGCCGCCACCCCGATCACGTTGTGAGTGTCCGAAACATCGTCATCGGTGTCGTTGCTCAGGACGTTTCCGGTCGCGTCGCTGCCGCTGGTCGCATTCGCGATCCCCCCCGATTCCGTCGCGGTTCCTTGATCGGCAATCGCGGATGGACCGTCATTCGTGCCGGTGATCGTCACGGTGACGGTTTCGGTGTCCGACAGGGTGGAGGCGGAATCGTCGGTGGCGCTGATTGTGTAGGTCAGGATCAGCGTTTCGCCGTCGGCAAGGAAGTCGAACGCTTCGGCGCCGCTGTTGAAATTCCACGTCAGCGTGTCCGTCGTTTCGGTGCCGTCCAATATCGCTGTCGGCGATACGGACAGGAAGCTTTGCAGCGTCGCGTTGTCGAGCGATCCGGGAACGCTGGACGCGCCGGTGCCCGAAACGGCAACGTTATCGACGGCGGCGGTGACGTTGTCGGCGATGTCGGAATCGCTGACTGTGAACGTGCCTGAATCGGTGAGGCCGCTGTTGGTTTCGGTCAGCGATGACGTGGCGGGACCGCCCGTGATGATCGGTGCGTCTTCGATCGAGTTGACGGTGACGTTGAAGGTCACATCGGTGAATTCGCCGCGTGCGTCGGTGGCTCGGACGGTGATCGTGGTCGTTCCGTGTTGTTCGGCGGCGTAGTCCAGTGTCAGTGTTCCCGCACCGTTGTCGATGTTGGCGGAATTCAAGAACGCGGGACTGCTGTAGCCGATCAGACTGTAGGTTAGCTCGTTGTCGGCGTGTTCGAGATCGCTGAACGCGGCGTCGAGGTCGATGACGGTATCGGGGGCGTCTTCGTTGACGTTGACGTCGCCGATGCTGCCGGTCGGATTGCTGTTGAGGAAGATATCGACGGCACCCGAGGGCGAGTCGTATTCGTCGTAAATGGTGAAGCCGACGGAGTCATTGAGCAACGTGATTGCGTCGAACGTCCCGGCCAGCGTCGTCGACGTGAAGATGTCTTGCAGGTAACCGCCCGCCGTCATGCCGGTGAGGTCGATTTCCAATTGCGCGCCGAGGCCCAACGTCAATGTGCCGCCGACCGCGATCGATTCGTAAACGCTGGTGGAGGATGCTGACAAACGAACGATCGCGTCGTTGTCGAGCGTCAGATCGTTTGTGATCGCGCCAGTGCCGATCAGCAACGAGTCGTCGATCACGACATCGCCGGTCGCGTTAATCGTGTGACCGTTCAAGTCCAACGTGCCCGAAATCACGTTCACATCTTGAGAGGTTCCGTCGAGCACCAAGTCATCGGCCAAGATCGCCGTGCCGGTGGTCTTGTCGATGTTCAGGCTGCCATCGGAAAGGTCGTCGCCGGAGATCGTTTGCGTGCCGGTTCCGTTCAGCGTGATTTGCGAGTTGCCGCCGACGCTGGTGTCCGATGACGTGATGTTGCCCGCGACGCGGATCTCGCCGACGTTCAATGCATTGACGCTGGTGATGGTCAGATCGCCGCCAACGTTCAGCACGCCGGAGATGTTTTTGCTGTAGTTGGAATCGAAAATGACGTCATCAAAGTTGATCGACGACGCGGTGATGGTTCCCGAGTTGTTGCCGAAGGTGATGGTGTGCGTCAGATCGGCAACGGTTCCGGCGACGTGATTCAAAACGCCGTTGATGGTCAGGTCAGTGCCGAACGTCAGCGTGCCGGACGCCTTGTTGATCGTCAGGTGTTCGGCTTTCGCGGTGCCGGTCGTTGCCGAAACGATTTGGTTGCCGGTGCCGTCGGCGATGATCATCGTCGTGCCGCTGTAGCTGTCATCGCCGTAGTTGATGTCGCCGGCGACGGTGATCTGGCCGCTGTTCAGCGTGCCCGCGTTGGTGAACGTGAAATCGCCGTCGACGTCCAGCGTGCCGACGATCACACGTGATCCCGCGACGGTACTGTTTAGAATCACATCGTCAAACGTTGCCGAACCGGCATCGATCGTGGTGTTGTGACCTTGGAACTCGACGACTTGACCGTTGGTATCCCATCCGCCGGAGGTGTGAGTGAAATCACCGCCGAGTTCGATATCGTTCAGCAACCGAACGGTTCCGGAGGCTTTGTTGATGACTAGGTTGCCCAGTTCTCCGGTGCCGCCACCGGTCGAGATCGTTTGGTCGGTGGTTCCATCGAGCGTCAGGACACTGGTACCCGACCAGGCACTGTCGAGCGTCGCGACGTTGCCCGACGCGGTCACGCCCGCACCATTGATCGTGACGGCGTTGGTGTAGGTCAGATCGCCATCGATATCGAGTCCGCCGACAATGGTGACGGTGTTGCTGTTGTTAAATTCGAAGTCGTCAAAGGTGATTCCGGAGGCATCAACGATTTGACCGGACGTTCCCGACACGCTGACTTCGTGACCACCAAAGTCGACAGTGCCTTGGCTGTGCGTGAAGTCACCGGCGAAAGACAGATCGCTCAGGAGAGTCAACGTGCCGACGTGATCGATTTCGATGTTGTCGATCTGCGCCGACGTTTGCAAACTGCGGTCGCCGGTACCGTCGAAGTACAGCGTCGAACCGTTGGTGTTCAGCGTCCCGCCGGAATGGATGAAGTCGTCACCCAGGTTCAGCGTGCTGCCGTCGATCGTCAGCGTTCCGCCAGTGATGTTGATGAATCCTTCCGTGTCGACGTTTTGTCCGTTGGTGTCGACGGTTCCGTCCGCGATGAGAAGGTCGCCGGTGTTGGTTAGGGTTCGATCGAACGTGAGCGTTCCGGTGTAGCCCGCGTTGACTTGGATTTCGCTGATCGCCCCGGCGAACGCGGCGTCGAGGGTGGAGTCTTTCGTGCTGGTCGCGTTGAACACCACGATGTCGTCGGCTTCGGGAACCAAGTCGTGGTTCCAGTTGTCCGCATCGGTCCAGTCGTTGGTTGCTCCGCCGCCGTCCCAAACGAACAAGGTTTGGCCGGGATTGACTGTGATCGCGACGGTGGTCGAATCGGTCAGTGACCCGTCGTCGACCAAGACGACCAGGGACGCACTGCCGTTGTAGCCGGCTTGCGAGTCGTAATCCAAACCGTACAGGGCCGCGTCAATGTCGGCCGTGCTGCCGCTGAACTGCAACGTTCCATCGGTGCCGTCGCCGTCGATGACGGTCAGGCCGCTTGTTTGCGAGAGAGCGATCGCGGCGTGATCGGCGGTCAAGGTGACGGTCAAGTTATCGCCATCGGCATCATCGGTGTCGAAGACGCCTGCACCCAAGATGTCAAACGTCAACGATCCGCCTTCGTTGACCGTCGCCGTGGCGGGACTGGAGACCGTGGGTGCATCGTTGACGTCGGTCACGATGATGCGCGCGACGGCAACGTTGTTGCTGAATGACGATGCACCGCCGGTGGTGCTGGAGTTGACTTTGGTGCCGGCGGTTGAGCCATCGGTTTGGTCCCAGCCGATGAAAGTCAGGTTGCCTTGTTCACCGTTTTGTTCGTCGGGAATGAATCGAACCATGTCCGTGTCGCGCAGGACGAGTGCACTGGTCGTCGAAACGGTTCCCATGTCGGACCAGTTGGTTCCGCCGTTGGTCGAGAATTCCCAGTGACCGTTGCTGACGCTAATCGCACGAATCGCGATGCCTTCCGATGCACCGGAGTCGGCGTCGGTGATTCCGGTGCCCGCGTTGCTGGCGAGGATCGACGCAACCGTTTGTCCGCCGTTGGAGGTGTCGTCTTCCGTGATCGACGTCAGCGTGTACAGATAAGTATCATCCAGAACGGGTGCGTCGTTGACGTTGTTGACCGTCAAATCAGCGGTCTCGGTCGCCGATGAAAACGCAGTCGTACCGCCATTGATGCTGGCGTCTTGCAGCGAACCGTTGCTGCCGGTGCTGCGGTCCCAAGCACGAAAGGTGATCGCGTCGCTGATCGTGCCGTTGAAGTCCGCATCGGCTTCGAAATAGATTCGCGTGTTGCTGTTGGCGTTCAGGACTCGAGCCGACGCGTCGCTGACGCTGCCCAGTGCGTTCCAGGTGCTACCGTTGTTGGTCGAATACCACCAAGTCCCGTTGGTCGTGTCGGCGGCGGTGATCGCGATGCCGGTTTGTGGTGACGAATCAACGTCGGTCACGTTGCCACTGAGGCTGACAAGGTCGGTGATGACAGTGCCGACGGCGCCGGATGGCGCACCGGGGTCCTCGTTTTGTGTGGTCAGTGACAGCGCACCGGAGTTGTCGAGTACCGGTGCATCGTTCACATCGGTGACCACGATCAACGCCGTTTCGGTACTGGAACTGAACGCCGTCGTTCCGCCCACACCCGCGATGTTGTGTTTCGTTCCGGCGGTGCCCACCGTTTGGTCCCAGGCCCGGAATCCGATGTCCGCGGTCGTGGTGCCTTGTTCGCCGTCGGGGTTGAACCGCAACAGATCCGTCGATCGCAACAACAAGGCGTTGTTGCCGTCGACCACGCCCACGTCGGTCCAGTTGGTGCCACCGTCAAGCGAGTATTCCCAAGTTCCGTTGGAAGGATCGGAGATGATGATCGCAATGCCTTCGGGGTCGCCGTCGACGTCGGTCAAAATGTCTTGGCCAGACGAGGCGAGGATATCCGCAACGGTTTGGCCCGCGTTGTCGATGTCGTCTTCGGTGATCGTGTCGAACGAGGTCGTGTAGCTGTAATCCAGCTCCGGTGCGTCGTTGACCGGCGTGATGGCAATGTCCGCGGTTTCGGTGGCGGACGAGAACGCGGTCGTGCCGCCGCCAGTGCTGGCGTCTTGCAGCGAACCGTTGGTGCCCGCCGATTGATCCCAGGCTCGGAACGTGATCGCGTCGTTGATCGTTCCGGTGAAGTCGGCGTCGGATTGAAAGTACACACGGGTGTTGGCGTCGGCTGTCAGCACGCGTGCCGACGCATCACTGACGCTGCCCAGTGCGTTCCAATTCGTTCCACCATTGGTGCTGTACCACCACGTGCCGTTGGTCGTGTCGGCGGCGGTGATTGCGATCCCCGTGACCGCACCATCGTCCACATCCGAAACGTTGCCGCTGAGCGAAACCAAGTCGGTGATCACCGTACCGACCGCGCCGGACGGGGCGCCGGCGTCTTCGGCCTGACTGGTCATCGTGACCGTGCCGCTGTTGTCCAGAACGGGCGCGTCGTTGACATCCGACACCGTGATTTGAGCCGTTTCCGAGGCGGAGCTGAATGCCGTCGTGCCGCCGTTGGTCGTCGTGTCGGCGAAGGTTCCGGCGGTGCCGCTGGATTGGTCCCAAGCACGGAACGTGATCGTTTGAGTGATGCCGTTTTCGCCGTCGGGGTTGAATCGGACCAGATCCGTTGACCGCAGAAGTCGTGCGTTTGAGTCGCTCACACTGCCGATGGCGTTCCAGTTCGTCCCGCCATTGATGCTGTATTCCCATTGACCGTTGCCGTTGGTACGGCCGGTGATCGCGATGCCGTCCGGATCGCCATCGACGTCGCTGATCGGGTCGCCGCCCGCACCGGTGGCCAACAAATCGGCAACGGTCATGCCGCCGTTGTTGATTTGATCTTCGGTGATCGACGTGACGGTCGGCGTGCCGCTGTTGTCCAGTTCCGGTGCGTCGTTGATCCCGGTGATGTTGACGATGGTGTAAGCCGTGCCGGTTTGCTCGCCACCGGTGCCTTGTTGGGTGCCGAAGTTGTCGTCGTCAAACTCCCAGTTCAGTTGCACGCTGGCCGGCGGCGCGTCGCTGGTGTTTTCGTACGTGATCGACTGCAGGACTTCGTTCAGTTTGGCCGCGTCCAAGTTAAAATTGAATCGCAGTCGGAGTTGTCCAGCGGAGTTTTGTTCGACGGTACCGATCGTTTCGCCGCTCAGGACAACGCTTCCGCTTTCGGTCAACGCGGCCAGGTTGCCACTACCGCCGTACACGTCGTCCCCGCTGGCTCCACCGTCACGTGAGATTCGCAGAATGGTGTTGTCGTAGTTGTCCAATCCTGCGGCAATCTCGTCATCGAACAACGTCAGGTCACCGTCCAGAACCACAGCGGATCCACCTTCGGTGAAGCTGACCGATCCGACGTGGCCATTGATTTGCTGGACCGAAACGTTGTCAATGCGGCCGTCGACGTTGTTGGTATCGTCGGACAACCCGGCGGTGTCCGATGTGTCGGTGAAGGTGATCGTTGATGCGGCCGAGTCAGCGGTGAACGTGTACTCGTATCGAACGTACGTGTTGCCATCAATGTCGGTGACAATGTGCGAAGTCGTCAGCAGATTGCTGTCGCCGTCGACGGTGACTTGCATGGATTGATTTTTCAGATCCGAACCGTCGCGATAATCGAATGTCAACCGATAAGTCTGGCCGGCTTCGGTGGCGATCGTTTGCGAGGCCGTGTGCGGACCCACGGCGTTGCCCCCACCAAAGTTCATTTCGCCACCGATGTAGGCGACTGCTCCGGAGGTCGACCAACCGCTCAAGTCGGTGTCGAATGTCCCGTTGCTGATCAACTCCGGTCCGACGAACTCGGGGGCATCGTTGACACCGGTGATCGTGATGACCGATTGCGTGCCGACAACCGTCGTGTCGTTGACGCCGTCTTGTTCGAATTCGGTGACCGATTCCAAGGTCACGGTGCGGGTGGTCCCCGTGGGCGCTTCGCTGGTGTTCTGATAGGCGCTGTTGTTGATCAATGCCGCGGCGGTGCCGGAGCCAATGCCGAAGTCACGCGAGATCGTCAGGGTCGCAACGCCCGCGTTCACACTGACGCTATAGCTGAATCCAGAGGTGTCGGTGGTCCCTTCGTTCCCGTCGACCAGTTCGATGTATTCGCTGTTAACGCGGTATTGTTCGTGAGCACCATCGGAGATACCGGCGATGGAGATTTCGAAGGATCCGATCGTGTCGCCGAGTTCGACAGCGTCGATCGTGGTGCCCGAGAACACCGAAACCGCCGTGCCCCCTTCCGTGTACGTCGGATTGTCAGCGGTCGTTGAAACGACTGGTGCATCGTCGACCGCGTGGACTTTGATGACCAGGTTTTCGGCCGCCGAATCGACGTCGCCGTCGTTGACCACCAAGGTCATTGTGCGATCGGTCGTGTCCGGATCGTGGCTGTTGTTGTCGAAGGTGATTTCGTTGAGCGCGGTTTGGTAATCCGCAAACGTCACGCTGTCGGGCGTGTCGCTGGTCAGCGTCAATGTGATCGAACCGTCCGCCGAAAGGTTGCCGGTGGGGATGCCGGCCACCGAGATTCCGAGCGCATTGATGGCACCTTCGTTGACGTTCAGGATGTCACCGATCTTGCCGTTGGTCAGCGTGACCGTGACGGATTCAGCGTGTGTGTCGTCAACGTCGGTGATCGCAAAATCGTCGTCGATGATCGCGATCGGCCCGGCGTCTTCGGTGAACACCGTGGTGCCTTGCTGAGTCGTGACACTGAAGTCGCTGATGTTGAGTTGATTGCTGGTGCCGGTGTAGTTGGCCAGAACCAGCGGCGCGATGTAGGCGGTGCCATGACGGAACTGCGTTTGGCTGGTGGCTCCGGTATCGTTGGCACCTCCGATCACGATGGAGTAATCGCCGCCGGTTTCGTCGATCGGTCCGTTGGACAACAAGGGGTATTGGTACGTTCCGCCCGTCGGCGACATGTTTCGAACCGCTTCGCCGGCAAGAATCGTCGGCCCAGACCAGGCTTCACGCAGGGTGATGACGCCGGTCACGTGATCGATGGCGTTTTCGTCCCACAGGTCGTTCAACGTGTTTCGGGTATAGGTGTAATCGGCGTAGGTTTCGCCCAGGCTATTGGTGTAGCCGTACCAGGCCAGCGATCGGTTCGTGTCCGATCCACCGTCGTACCAACCGGTCGCATCGTTCAAGACGATTTGCGTTGCACCGGCGACCAAATCCACGGCCAAGGTAGTGTCGACTGCTCCGGCATATTTCCCGGTGTGTTTCGACGTGATTTGATTGCCGTCGACGTCGTAGCTGTAGAAACCCAGGTAGTGGGTTTCGCCCGCGTCGTAGTTGCCGCCCACGCCGTCGCCCGACCATGCCGTCACGGACAGTTCATACGTCTGGTCCGAGTCGACCGCGATCATGTTGGACGATTCGAGCGTCGCTTTGCCAATCACCGAGGTCGTCGTGTTGCCACCGAACTCGCCGACCATTTCGTCAAAACCGGTCGAGATCACAGGGATGTCGTTGACGGCGGTGATGTGGACCGAAACATTTCCGAAGATGATGTCAGTACCGCCTCCCGTCCCCGTATTGCCATTGTCATTGGCCGCAACTTGAATGTTATCAGCGGCAACGCCGTTCAGGTTCTCGGTGCTGTGCTGGTAAGTCACAGAGGACGCAATGTCCAAAAACGCGTTCAAGTCTGCTCGGGCACCCGTCAACGTCAAGTTCGCCGTTCCGCTGCCGGTCACGGTCACACCCGCGGTCGTGGTCGCGTAAAGGTTCCCGCCGGTGGACGTGGATAGTTTGATGGTCAGGTCTTGTCCGCCACTGCCATCGACATCACGCAAATCAATCGCGGACAAGTCCACGTTTGAAGCGACGTCTTCGGTCACGGTGATGCTGGCGGGAAGTGAGCCGTTGTTGTAAGGATCGTCATTGATCGACTCGACCGTGACGTTTCGTGACATGACATTCGAATCTTCTTGGCCGTCGTTGACCAGGACTTCAATGGTGCGTGTCGCCGTGTTCGGGTTGTTGTCGGTGTTTTGATAGGTCACCGACTCGATCACCGCTTCGTACTGGTCGACGGTTGCCGAACCGGTTAACGTCAGTTCGCCAGTCAATCCGTTCCAACTGGAAACGATTCCGAATTGATCGACCGCCGCCAATTCATCTTCGCTCGTGTCAAAATTGGCGGAGATGCGAATCGTTGCAGATTCGAGATGCGTGTCGTCGACGTCACCGAGATTGACATCTGCGAACACGACGGTTGCTGGATCGTTCTCGGTGTAGTCCAGGTCCGACAGGGTGGGCGAGATGGTTTCTCGAACTTCAATACTGTCGATGTATCCGCGGACTCCCGAGTGATCAGCCGAAGTGTCGGTGAACGTCAGTGTTGTCGACGTCGAATCGGCGACAAAGCTGTACGTGTAGGGCTGCAGCGTATCTGCGGCCATGCCACTGACGATCGATTCGCTCAACAGTAACGAGCCGCCATTGGCATCAACCTGGATCGACTGTGAATGCGAGGCACTTCGGTCGCCGTACGCGAACGTCACGAAGTACTGTTTACCGACTTCGGTCGTGAAGGTTTGGGACAGCACACCCGGCGCGCCGCCGATCTGCCCAAAACGCATTTCACCGCCGGCGTAATCCAAGTTGCCGCTGACACTCCAGCCACTGGCGTCAGAAGTGAACTCGCCATTGGCAATTTGGTTTGCCCCGACGATGCGTGGTGCATCGTTCACTGCGAACTGCTGCGAGAATTCTGACGTTTCGTTGTTCGTTAAGTCCGTTGCGGTCGCGGTAACGAGACTTCCCGTTGGCAGCGCCGCGGCAAAGCTAGTGCTGAACGTCGCATCGCCACTGCCATCGGTGGTGACGTTGACCGAGCCAAGGAAGACTTCGCCTTGACCGTGACCGTTGGCGTATTCCTGAGTCGTAAAGAACTCGAGTCGGTAGGTGCGACCGGCCAGCGAGTTGAATGTTCCGTAGATCGAAATTTGAGTTCCGTCGGTGCTGGCTGTCGAGATGACCGGGAAGTTTTGTAGCGAGTTGCCGCCCGTATCGGCGTCACCGACATCGTTTGCTGTGTAGTAAGGAGCCGTCCCAAATGAGGTGCTCTCACCGGTGGTTTGCAGATCGATCCCGACGATACCGCTGGCTGCTGTTCCCTGCCGTGACAGGATAGCGCCGTTGCCGTAAATCGAGTTCTCGGTGATTTCAACACCATAGGCGCCATCATTCACCGTGATGCCGGCACCGTAGTTGTCGGCGATGATGTTGTGATTCAACGCAACATCAAAACTGCCGCTGCGGATCGCGATCGCATCATACTGGACGTGTGAACCGGAGGTCGAACCGATACCGCTGTTAACGATCGTGTTGTCGCTGATTGTGACGTCGTTTGAGCCGCCGCCCACAAAGATGGCTTGTGTTGACATGCCACTGAAATAATTTCCGCTGATCGTCGCACCATCGGAGTCGCTGAAACCGAATCCGTCGCCGTTGTCAAAGTTCAGGCCGCCGTCGATGACCTGGTTGCCGGTCAGTGTCCATCCATCGGATGCATTGCTGGCGTGAAACGCCGCTGCCTTGGAGTAAGCAAATAGGTTCCCCGCAAGGGATCCATTGTCAGCGCCGACCGTTCGTACGTGGACGTGGTTGTTCAGTGTGACGCCCAGGTCAGCGATCCCTGTCGCGGATGTACCAAAAACGTTTGCGGTGAGGTTGGCGTTCGTTATTCCATCGCTAAGTTCGATTGCTTCTCCTGAAGAGTTGCTGAACCCATACATCGCAAAGCCGGTCACCGTCACGTTGTCAGCGCTGATCAGCAATCCGCCGTCAAGCGTTGCGTCGCCAATGATCTCGATTTCCGGACGTTCCACGCCGGCAATCGCCGTGTCGTTCACACCGACCTCGGTGACAACGCCCAGCGTGCCTGGGTTCGTGTCTCCACCGAAAGTGGTTTGGCTGGTTCCGTCCAAAATTACCGACTCGGTAATCGTCGGCAGGATGTCCGTCAGCGTTATTTCCCAGTGCGCGTCGACTCCGTCGATGCCGGTGTAGCCGGCGTCCGTGTTCAGAATCGCGAAATTGATCGTGTCCTGGCCAGTTGTGTTGTTGGCCGCGATGATGGCTTCCCGCAAACTGACGTGTCCGTCCGCACCACCGCCAACCGCGTACAACTGAGTGATGTTGTAACTTGTTCCCAAACCGGTGTCGTCGACATCCGATGTGGTGGTGACAGTCAGCGAAGTCTCGTTCGCGACATCTTGCACATTGACCGTGATCGTCTGTGAATCTGTGTACACTCCATCGCTAACCTGCACGATCACTGTGTAGACGTTGTCCGAGTTGCTGTCGTGAGGATTCTCGAAATCCGGTAGAGTCACGAACGTCAGATTTCCGCTGCCGTCGATTGCGAAGTCGGTTTCGTCGGTGCCGCCGATGATCGAATAGGTGATCGCGTCACCGGGCAGGTCGCCATCGCTGTAAGTCACTTGGGTGACTTGAGACAGCGATTCATTGTGATTGATGGTGGCTGTGTCACCGCCGCCATCGCTGGTGATTGCGACAGCGTTGTCATTGACTGGAGTCACCGTAATGTTGAACGTTCCAGTGCTTGCGGTTCCCACGCCGTCATCAACGCTGAAGCTGAATGAGTCGCTGTGGTTCTCCGTGCCGTCGTGGGTGTAGGAGATTCTGCCCAAATCGATGTCTTGCTGGGTGAACGTATCGTTCGTGACCAAGGCGACGGCATCGAGATAGAGCACACCATAATCTGTGTTGTTGGTCAGCGTGTACACCAACTGATCTGGCGTGTCATTGGTATCGACATCGGTCGTTTCCAGCATCGCATCTGTGATGGTGCCGCCTGAACCTTCGGCGAAAGTGGCACCTGTATTGGTCGAGACAACTTGTTCGTCGTTGACGCTGGTGGTGTTGATCGTCACCGTATCGTTTGCGGTGCTGAACGCGGTGGCGCCGCCTCGGGTGGTCACGTCAACGGATGTGCCCGCCGTTCCGGTTGTTTGATCCCAGGCGTAGTAGTCCAGCGTCATTGTGCCGCCGTTTTCGGTGTCGGGCGTGAACCGGATCATGTCAGTGGCACGCAAGAGCAACGCGTTGTTGGCGTCCAATGCGGGCATCACGGTCCAGTTGCCGCCACCGTTGGTGCTGTATTCCAACACGCCGCCATCGCCGCTTCCCGCGTAGACCGCGATGCCTTCCACCGCACCCGGGTCCACATCACTGACGCTGGATTGCAGAACCGAGGAGATGGGTGCGCTGAATGCGGACGCATTCTCGGTGGTGTTGTAGACCGGACCCCATGCCGTCATCACAGGCGCGTCGTTGACGTTGGTGATGTCGATGTTGACGTTGCCCAGGCTGACGTTGCCTCCACCACCGGTGCCCGTGTTCCCGTTGTCGTTGATCACCACGTACAGGATGTCCGCATCACCGCCCGTCAGGTTCGCGGTTGGATGCAAGTAGGTCAGGTTCGTCGTGTTGTCCAAATAGGTGTTCAGGTCCGCCAGCGTTCCGGTCAATTCAATCGCGTCGCTGCCATTGGCAGTGATCGCGATTCCCGCCATTGCAGCGGCAGTGATTTCGCCGCCCGTGTCACTACTGAGTTTCAACGTCAGGTTGCCGCCACCGTGATCAACATCGCTCAAATCGATCGACGACAGATCGAGCTGGCTGGCGAGGTCTTCGGTGACCGTGATGTCGGTCGGCAGCGAACCGGCGTTGGTCGGATCATCGTTGACCGAAGACACCGTAATGTTGGCCGTGTCCGTGTCATCGCTGAAGGCAGTCGTGCCGCCGTAGCTGGACGTGTCGACTTTGGTTCCGGCCGTTCCAGTCGTTTGATCCCAAGCGGCGAAGACAAACGATGCGTTCTCGCCATTTTCGCCGTCAGGAACAAACCGCAGGCTGTCGGTCGAACGAAGCAGCAGCGATTCGGTCAGCGACACGGTGCCGACATCGGTCCAACCCGATCCGGTGTTGTATTGCCATTTGCCGTGGGTGCTGCTTGATGAGAAGATCGCGATGCCTTCCGGGTCGCCATCGGCATCGGTGATTCGGTCACCACCATCGCTGGCGATGATTTCCGCGACCGTGTTGCCGCTATTGTTGGTGTCGTCCTCGGTGATCCCTGTCAACTGAAAGAACGCCGTGTTGTCCAGCACCGGCGCGTCATTGATCGGCGTGACCGTGAGGGCGACAGTGTCGATCGCTTCAGCTGCGCCTGGAACGTTCGCCAGCGAGGCGATGTCGGATTGCGTCAGGGCACGATCGTAGACACGCACGTCGTCCATCGTTCCGTTGAAGTCGTATCCGTCGGTGCCGAGTCCACCGATTCGTGTGACGCCACCTGCATAAACGATGGAAGTGCCAAAGGTGCTGGTGGCAACTTCCTGTCCGTCCAAATACAACGTTGCCGTATCGGCAAGATCATTGAAGGTATAGGCCACGTGACGCCAACCTGTACCGGCAATCGTTTCGTCGAAGGTCACTGAGCGGTAGGTCGTCCCGTCGTGAAAGAAGCCGATCATCTGTCCGGATGGATTGTCCAGACGCAGTCCCATGTTCGAACCAATTTGAACCACCGTCGCGCCCTGCGTATCGGTCGCGGTCAGGTTCACCCAAGCCGCGATGGTGACGTTGGCGGGCTGCGTCAACAGATTGCTGACTTCGACACGTTGTCCGTCGCCGTTGAGCGACAACACATCTCCGTAGTCCGCATCGGTGGTCACCGTCGCACCGATCATCGATCCGTCGTTGGTTCCGACTGGTCCGGAGTCGTTGGCCGGATCGGCTGAGTCGAACTGGAACAATGCTTCCAAATTCGCGTCGATGTTCAGTTGATAAACTTGCTCGTCTTGCGAAGTGATCGTCAGCAAGTCGCCACCGCTGAAATCGGCCGTTGGGTCATACCGCAGTCCTTCCAACGCCGCGTTGATATTTTCCAAAGAACCGGTCACGGTCACCGTCGCCGTGCCATCGCCTCCACCGACAATGGTCAACCCGTCGGTTTGCGAAAGAGTGAGTGTGCCGTCATCGACCGACAGCGTCACCCGCATGCTTTCGCCCACGTCGTCGTGCAACACGATCGCATTTCCGTTGGCCTCGTTGAACGTCAACGAGGAGTCTTCATTCAGGATTTGTCCAGCGGGAACCACGTTGCTGGGCGATTCATCGGGAACGTTGTCGACTTCGACGGTCACTATCTGCGATGAGGAGTGCCCCGCCGCGTCGGTTGTTTGAACCGTCAAGTCATACGTTGGCGATTCTTCGTGATCCAGATAGCCGACGCCGGTGAAGCTGATCTCGCCCGTCGCGTTATCGATCGCAAAACGTCCGCCGGCGTCATCGGTCAGTGTGAACGTGTAAGCGGAAAGGACTTCGCTGGCGTCCCATTCGATGACGTAGGTGTTGGTGCCGGTCAGCGACGTGTCATTCCAAGACCCCGAGTCTCGGCGTATCTCGGCGCCGTCCTCGTTTCCTCCGGAGTCATTTGGTTCACCAGCCGCCCAATTGACGAAGTAGCCGTTGGTGGTACCACCTCCTGTGCCGGTCCAGATCAACTCTGATTCGACGCCATCCCGCATCCAATGCCAACTTCCTTCGGTCGTCGCATCGGTCAAACCAAGCCAAGCACTATCCGAAAATCCGCCGATCAGATCTTGGACCAGTTCGTTCTCGTAGGATGAATTGATGGTCAGCAGTTGTCCGGAGACACCGTTTAGTTGTGCCCCAGTCGCAGCCGACGTGGCCGCCGCATAAGTCACGGCACTGTTGACACCACGATAAAACTTGCCCGTTCCCGCGTTGTACGAAAGCGAGCTGTCGTTTTGCAGAATCACCGAGACCGCTTCGGGGACTTCGACCACGCGAACGTCACCAATGCCTGCGCCGTACGAACCGGCGGTAAACGATTCGAAACGCAGGTCGGTCGAAGTGGAATCGGCGGTGAAGGTCAGCGAAAGTGATTGCGGCAAGAGATTCGACAACGACCAACCAGTGCCCTCGGTGATCACGAAATCTTCGGAGACGCCACCGGCACTCGCACGAAAATCTAAGTGGTCCGCACCGCCGCTGAAGTTCCCCGCGGCGCTGAAAATGACCTGGTATTGCTTGCCGATTTCGGTCGTCAACGTCTGCACGATCGCGCCTTCGGTGTCGCCGTTGAGCTCGACCGACCGACCACCCAGTTCCGTCGGTCCAACGATCGAACCCAGCAAATCAACGTTGCCACTTTCCACCGTCCAACCGCCAAAGGTTTGACCGGTGGTGTAGCGCGTGTAGGACCCAGGGTCCGGCGCGTCCAAGAATAAACCGTCGTCGACAAGGTCCACGACCAGATCCGGATCGGTCGGAACCACCAGGCCCACACTCGTTCCGGCGTCGCTTCCTTCTGTGATATGTAGATCGGCGACCGGTGTGCTTGTGGAGTAACCTGTTCCAGTCGCATGTCCGACCGACAACTTGTTCGTGCCAACAACGTCGACGACCTCATTCGATCCGTCGAAGCCATCCATTTGCCAGTTGGCAACCAGTCCGATTGGCAAGTTGTTCTCGTCGAATTTTGTCCGATGGTCCGATTCAATCTCCGCTTCGCTGCGAGTTTGATTCCAAACGCGAAGGTCATAAACCGTACCAGAGAACAGATTGTCTGAGGTAAACCCACCCTCGACCGAGTCCTGTTCTTGTCCAATCAAAAAAGTTCCGCCACTGCGGATGGTTTCACCCGTCTGATAACCCAGATCAGAAAAATACTGTTGGCCGTCAACACTGGCACTCCAATAGCCTGAACTGCTATCCCAACTGATCGAAAGACGGTGCAGCGACCCATCTCGGAGTTCCGAAAAATCTGCGCCTGTCGCGGTGGTAGCGACGCCATTGAGAACAAAATTCAAATTGCCATTTGCGAGCAATGTCAATCGCAACGCGTCTGAGTTGTCGTCTGGATCCGTTGGCGAGCGATACGACAGCAACGTCATCTTGTCTTCGGTTGTGGAGCTGAAAGCGATCTCGTAGGAGAACTCAGTGCTGCCACCAAACAGAGCGTTTCCATCCGAAGCCACCAAATAGGCATCGTTGCCGCCGTCCAAATTGAGTTCGATACCGCCCGACAGTCCCGACGCGGCGACTTCCGATTCGTCCACATCGTTGACCGCGATCGTGAACGCTTCGTCGTACGTGCCACCATCGTTGTCGGTGACGCGAACGGTCACCGTGTGAGTCGCGTTGGTCTCGTGATCCAGTTTGGTTGCATCCGCGACGATGAGTTGCCCGCTATCGGAATCAATCGAGAAAGCACCGGCGACGGTTTGCGATTGGATTGAGTAGGTCAGAGCTTCGGTAGCATCTAGCACTTCGTCGGCGTCCCACTGGATCACGTAGCCGTCCATCGATTGAGCGGCAGTAGCGTCAAACCAAGTTCCATCCGACTCTTGCAAGAACGCGTAGTCTTCCGTTTCACCTCCGTTGGGACCGGTCGTCGCATTCCAATTTTGGTAGTGCTGGTTGACCGTAAATCCGTTTTGGTCGCCTTTCCAAAAGACGGATTCGTTTACATCACTGTCTTGCCATCGCCATTGGCCTTCCTGGCCAGTGTCAGTCGCGCCGATCCAAACATCGTTGCCGACAAAATCAGTTGCAAGTTGATTGACGAATCGGTTCTCACTGGCTGACCCGATCGTGACCAAATCACCAAAAACACCACTCAGCGTCGTCGCTTCGGCAGCCGAATGAGCAGATGACCAGGAACCGCTCGATGCGATCGTCCTGTAAAACTTGCCGGTTTCAGCGTTGTATCGCAGGTCGGAATCCGCCGCGAGCAAAGCCGAAATCTTTGTCTCGCGTTCCATGTCGGTGCCGGTCACCGATCCGATGACTTCGCCGGTCGTGACATCTTCGTCAACACCGAGGTTCAGCGTTGGAGTGGACGGCGTGAACGAGCCGTTGTCGACGTTCTTGAGCGTCAAGTTGTTTCCGCTGACCGTGTCGGTCACCACGCCGCCGGTGGACAACTCATCGAATTGCCAGTTGGCGAGCAGTCCCGTTTCGTCGTGCGGCAAGTCGCTTCGGTAACTGGACGCGATGGCGGCATCCGTCCGGACTTCGTTGAAGATCCGAATGTCATGAAGCGTGCCACGGAAGATTTGTGCCGGTGCGTACCCACCGTCGATCGCATCTTGTTCCTGACCAAAGACCAGCGTCCCGCCGCCGGTGTCAATGGACAGCCCCGTCGCAACTCCGGTCGCGGTTGTTTTCTGATCCCCATCGATTAGCAAAGCCGCATTGCCGGTGGCACTGTCCCAGGTCACGGCGAGACTGTGGTCAAGGCCATCCGACAACGAAGTCATGTCAAAGCCGGAGAACATGTAGTTCCCCCCGCCGATATGAAGCTGGAATGTCGTGCCGCTGACTATCCCAATCAATGCATTTTGGTCGCTGACAGTTGCATATGAGAAGAACGTGAACTGATTGCCGATCGAGGTCGAATTGAACTGCATCTCCAAAGTCAGTGCGGTCAATCCGCCCAGAATCGCGTCGCCGTCGTCGACAATGAAATACGCATCGTTTCCGCCATCATGGTTGATGCTGATGCCACCATTGGTCGTCGAAGTGATGGCCAGATCCGAAGGTGCTTCTGCGACATATTCGTACGAACCGATGTCGGCGGACGCATCGCGAGTCTCACCACGGATGTCTGCGGTTGGTGGCGTTCCACCGCCGGCATCATAAGCGGCGCTGCTATCGGTGATGCTGTGGAAGTACTGACCCGAGGTGGCATCAAGCGTCAATGCGGAAAGAACCGGATCGGTTCCCAACACGCCGCCGTTGTCTTCGATCAGGTTGTTGGTGTTGGTTGCCAGCGTGCCGTTGACATCGGCTCCACCAAACGCGGAAGCGTTGTCCGCGATGATCGAGTTGGTCACGTTGACGGTTCCCGCGACGACCTGAATCCCCCCACCGTTCCCGCTTGTCGCTTCGTTGGCCGCAATGGTCGAGTAGTCCACGTTCAACGTTCCAGAGTTGACACGGATGGCTCCGCCGTCGAAGTCCGACGTGTTCCCACTCATGGTGACGTTTACCAACGTGGTCACACCGCCGCCAACATTTAATGCACCGCCCGAGTTCGCTTGATTGTCGATCAGCGACGCTCGCGTCAGGGTGGTGGTTCCAGTTGAGTGAATCGCTCCACCCGTTTGGCTCGCCGCTGAGTTACCTCGAAAGACGACATCGGTTCCGACCAAAATACCTTGGTTGAATACTGCTCCCGCTTCGTAGCCGTCACCTGCGCCTCCGGTGACCGTCAGATCGCTAAGCGTCAACGCACCCGCCGCATCGATGTGGAACACTCGGTCCAACATCGCTGAGGCGTCGATGATGGTGTCACCCTCTCCCGTGCCTGTGATGGTGATGTCCGACAGAATGTCCAAGTCACCTGTGGCAGCGAACTGCTCCGCGTCGCCGGTGATGTCCAAGATGTAAGTGCCTGCGCCCAAGACAATCGTGTCGGCACCCGCCGTGTTGTTGGCAGCGATAATGGCTTCACGGAGAGAAATTCCGGTCCCACCGTTGGTCGATTCCAGCGATGTGATATCCGTCGTGTCGCCATCGTTTTCATCGGCCGTGGTGGTGACTGTGATTGTCGCCAGTGTGTCGTACCAACTAGCCTGTGCCGCATAACCGAACGCAACATCCGTCGTCACTTCCCCAACGGTGTATTCCAGCAACCAGTCACCACCCAAATCCTCATGCCCGGTCGCATCGTCACTGGCCGCGACGTCGCAATTGCAAACGAGTGCCAGCATCTCGATCAAGTCTTGACCTTCGACCGTGCTGGCCAGATCGCAACCGTAAATCAACAGGTCGGCCTGTGTGTCCAACGCATGTCCCCACGACGCAATGTCGCCCGCGAATGCCGGTGCGGAATCCAAGCTGAGCCGATCGCTGCCCAACTGGATGCCTTCGCCGTCGCCGTGTGACAGCAAGTGGATCGCGTCGACCCCTGACAGGTGCGCGAGTGTCTCGGTGATTCGATCAACGCCACACTCGCCGGCGCGCAGACGCACCACCACCCACTGGGTGTCTTCGTTTTGACTGCGAAGGTCTTGCAGAAGGATCTCGGAGTTCTCGACGCCTTCATCGACAAAGATCACTTCGACGGGGCGAGCTGGATCCAGCGTGCGCGCACCGAGCGCCGGATCATCCCATTCGTTTTCGTCACGTTTGGATTTGGCTTGTCCATCGGCGTCCAACAAATCGCCTGTCACGGAATCATCTGCGGCGGCTTGGGCAGCATCCTCGATCGCGTCCAGCTCGGCTTGCAAGGATGCGATCAGTCCTTCGTCGGGCGTGACCGCCTCGGCAGCATCCAACCCCTCGCCCGAAAGCAAGACGCGGTCTTCCAACTGGAAGAAATGAAATTCGCGTTTGGTCATCGCAAAGTCTTCGCAATCGATTAGGTGGACAAAGGTTTTCCTTATCGTCCTAAACGACACAAATTGACGGGCTCATGAGAGCCTGGGGCCACGGGCAGTTTGCGATGACTTTGCGGGTTTCGAGAGGAACTCCGGTTATTCAGGTTGAGACTGCTCAAAATAAGCACGACGAGCAAATTGGTCATGGTCGTTGCAATCCCACCCCGGTCACCTTCCGAAGATGCATGTACACGTAGTGGAACCACGCAAGGAATCGCTGCGCATGCAGACGGCAACGCCAGTCATGGGGCATTCAATGCTTCCCGTTGTGGAAGGTTGGATGACTGCGAGCCGTCCGCGAAGGATGCCAACACGGTCCAGGAAGGAATGAAAATCCGTTTATTGTCTCTCCGAAACGCCCCCGCAGCATTGCCACTCGCTGGTAAATGCTGCTTGTGGCGTGCACGAACAACAATGGCCCGGGTGCAATGCACCTTGGGACGTTCGTTGATCGCTGCATGGAGAACGCAACGGATCCTCGTCTGTTTCACGATCGTTTGTTGTGGCACTGTCGCTGCCGAAGAGACGCAAACGATTTCCTTCAGTCAGTTCCTCGAGAATGCGACTCGAAATCTTGCGGACGAAGCAATTCGCGACGACTTGCAACCCGAAACACAGCATGTGGCTTTGCCTCCAAGCCAACCTGTGCCACCCGTCGCTGTTTCTGACTCACCGGATGCGTCAACGTCTTCTCCAGCGGACCCCATGCCGCTGCGATCGACCGATGTATCAGAAGGATCAGCCGAGCCCGTTCGGTCCTTGTCTTTGGCATCGGTGCCTGGCGACGATGTGGCACATTGGTGGGAAGATTCGGCGTTTGAAACGTTGCTCACTCAGCAAGGTTTCGCGACCGGCCAGATCGCACTGGACCTTCCGACCGTGTTGACCGACACGTTGGAAACTAGTCCGCGAATTTCGTCGGTTTCACGCCGCACTTCGATCGCCTACGAAAAGATCATCCAGCAAAACGCGGTCTTCGATCCAACGTTGTTGCTGGAAGGCGGCTACGGTCGAGTCAACGACCCGGTGGGAAACACGCTGACCACGGGCGGTCCCGATCGATTGATCCAAAACTCGGTGATCGCCAACGGTGGTTTCCGCAAACTCACCCGTCGCGGCACGCAGATCGATTTGTCTCAGGAACTGGGCACGCTCGACAGCAACAGTTTGTTCTTCGAGCCCAATCCGCAGGGCAATTCACGGTTGAGCCTCAGCATCACCCAACCTTTGATGGCCACCAGCGGCGAAGTGTACAACACACGCTTGATCACACAGGCGTGCATCGAGAGTCGCGTTGCTTGGCAAGAAATGCGGTCGGAAGTCGAAGCACATTTGGTCGAAACATTCCAAGCGTTTTGGCGTTTGTATGAACGCCGATGCCAGCTCGTGCAGCAACGGGACCTGATCCGTCGAGGCGAGATGATCGCGGAGATCGTTCACGCGCGAGCCGACTTGGATTCCGGACCGCTGCAACGGATCAAAGTCCAGCGTCGCTTGACGGGTGACCGCGACAGGTTGATCGAACTGGAAGCCGAAGTGCGTCGCTTGCAAGTTCAGCTGCGAACGTTGGTGGGAAGTCCCGCGATGACCGGGCTGAGTCAGAGCGTGGAGCTGATTCCGCTGGCCAATCCGGATCTGCCTTCGGACGACATCGCCTTGCACGACGCGATTGTTCGAGGATTAGAGAATCGTCCGGACATTCAAGCCGCGACCGAGGAACTCGCCTCGGCGGGTTTAAGCATTCGAATCACTCGAAACGAATTGAAGCCGCAATTGGATGCGGTTTTTGATGCGTATTTGGCTGGGCTTCGTGGCGACAACCGGTTCTTCCAAGCCTTTGGCGATCAATTTTCCGCCGGTGGTCCCGGGCTGAGTGCCACCTTGCAATACAGCATGCCGTACGGCCGCCGCGCGGCACGAAGCCGCGTTCGCGAAGCACAATATTTGTACCAGCAACGCAGTGAAGAACTTCGCGTGCGGTTGTTGCAGGCTCGCCGCGAAATCGAATCCGCGTTGATCCAGAGTGAAGCGAGTTTCCGATTGCGTCAAAGCAAAGAACAAACGCTTCGGGCCGCTGTTCGAGAAGAAGAAATCGCAACCAAGCGATGGGAGTTGCTCGCGGGTGATGGTGGCCCAGCAACGTTGGTGTTGGAAGATTTGTTGGAAACACAGAAGCGTCGCACGGAATCAGAACAGCTCTACGTGACCTGCCAAGTCGCTTCCATTCTATCGCTGATCGAACTGCAAAAAGCGATGGGAACGCTCCTGATGACAGAAGGCATTGAGCCCGTCCGTTCGGGGAGGTCCAGCGTCATCGAGCTGCAACAAACCGCTCCGATGAACTGGACACAGCAACCCACACAAAGACTGATCGATCCGACCGAGGTTTCTTTGGACGAATCCCTGATCGGCAACGCCGGAATGATCGAGATCGATGCAGACAACACGTCCCCGCTGGAAAGCCAACCACAAGGAAACTGATATGAATCGATGGATGTTGGCCACGATGGCATGCGGCTTGGTGACTGGCCTGATATCAAGCGTAATTTCGATCGGCCCCACCGTGTCGGCCCAGGCACCCGTCCAAAACACTTCGCGAGGAATTGCCCTGTACGGGGACTCGGCCTACGAAGGCTTTTCGCAAGCGGCCGAAGACATTTATCTGGGAAGTGAAGATCTGGGGCGAATCATCGAGCTGCCGGTTCGAGTTGGAGATCGCGTGCAAGCAGGTGACGTCATTGCGAAACTGGACGACGAAATTGAAAAGGCGTCGATGGAGATCGCTCGCATCCAAGCATCCATGGTTGGGGAAGTCCATGCTGCGGAAGCGTCGGCCGACATGCAACGCACACGCGTGCAGCACCTGCGTCGATTGTCCGCTGATCAAATGGCTGGTTCCGAAGAACTGCGTCGATCGGAGATGGAACTTGCCATCGCAGAAGCTCGCGTGACGACCGCCAAAGAGCAACAGCAATTGCGAGCGGCGGAAGCCAAGCGGCTGCAATTGCAATGGGAACGCCGAACGATTCGGGCCCCGTTCGATGCCGTCGTTGCCGAAAAGAAGATCGGAGTTGGGGCGACCATCACACCCACCGACCCCGAGATCGTTCGTTTGATCCGGACCGATGTTTTGCATGGCGTATTCAACGTTTTGGCCAACCAAGCCATCGCCATGCGACCGGGAATGAAAGCGGAAGTGTACTTCCGAGCGGCACGTCGAACCGTCGATGCGGTGGTCGACACGGTGGGACCCAACATCAACGGCGAAAGTGGAACGATTGAGGTCCGCGTGCGGATCGAGAATCCCAATGGTGATTTGCGTCCCGGCGATCGCTGCACCATGCGTTTGGTCGAGGGCGAACCGGATGCAAAGCCGTCCGTCTCGCGTCGACCGACGCCGACATCCCGCACGGGAGCAAGCCGATGGTGAGTTCAGAAACCACAACGCACCCCGCACCACTCGCGCCAGTCGCTGCGTCGGTTTCCTCGCAACGAGCTTCGACGGCGGACAATGCGCGGTCGAAAGAAACCAAGACTCGCGTGGAGCGTTTCCAAGCGATGTGGTTCGCTTGGATCACCGAGCTCGCCGCCTCGCCGGACCGACGCGTGGGGGCTGAAACCTTGGCGGAACGTTTGTCCGAATTGTTGCCGGAGCACACCATTCGAATAGGTTGGGGCAAGAAGTCTTTGCACCGATTGTATGATGGCAGGCTTGGCTGGTTGGGGGGCGAAAACTCCATTCGCCAACGATATGACGCGCAGTGGCTAGCGATGTCGGTCGAGGCTGATGAACCGCTCACGCAGTCGAAAACTTACTGGGACAATGGCACCCTGCATGTGGTGCTGATCCCCGCTGGACGGCAATTCTCGCAAATACCGAGAAGCGATGAAAAGGACGACGCGGAGAATGGGCAACGTTGTCACCTTTGGATTCGTCCACCCAGTGCGGATGCGTTCGACGCCAAATCATTTGAACGGATGACGTCGCCCGCGATCCTAGAACTTCTGGCAACCGTGTTCCTGAATCGTCCCGCGAAGGATCATTGGGGTCTGTTGTCCAAGAAGGCGAGCAAGTGGTGGTCGCGACGTGGGTTGATCGGCATTGGTCTGTTGTTGTTGCTGATCGTGACGTGCATTCCCATGTCGTACCGGGTCGACGCAACCGCCAAGGTAACGGCTCTCAACGGTCGATTGGTTGCATCGCCCATCGATGCGACCTTGCTCACCACGTTGGTTCGGCCCGGTGATCGAGTCACCGCGGGGCAAACGTTGGTGCAACTGGATGGTCGGCCGCTTCGAATCGAACTGGAATCGGTGTTGGCCGAGATCGACGAGGTGCAGAAGGACGAAGACATCGCACTGGCATCAGGCGAAATCGCGACCGCTCAATTGGCGGGGCTTCGTCGGAAGAAATTGTCTCGGCAAGCGGAACTGTTGCAAGACAAGCTCAGCAAACTGGACGTCGTTTCGCCGATCGATGGAATTGTGATCCAAGGAGATCTCAGCCGAGCGTTGGGAACGCCGTTGGAAATCGGCCAGACGTTGATGGAGGTCGCTCCGGAAGGAAACGTTGAGATCGAATTGGAGATTCCCGAGTCTGAGATTGGATTCGTCTCCGACCAAGCGGTGGTGGACCTTTGGTTTCCCGCGTTGGATGAGAAACGCTTCGAGAGCAAAGTGCAATCGGTTTGGCCTGCCGCCACGATTCGCGATGATGCCAATGTGTTCGTCGCGATCGCGGAACTTCCCAATGACGATGCGGCTCTGCGAGTCGGCATGCAGGGCGAAGCCTTGGTGTTGGGACCGACCACGCCATGGATTTGGAAATGGATTCGTACACCGATCAAACGCGTGGGATGGATGATCGGATGGTGAGAACTGATATCTCCGAAAGCATGGAAAGCAAAGACGCGAACGCTGTTCTTTCGTCTGCGTCCAATTTGCCAAGTCGCGAATTGGAGCCGTCCGCTTCGAGAGATTCTGCGCCGAAGGTATGTTTGGATCCGGAGGTGGAATTCCAAATATGCGACGTGGCAGGCGTGACGATCGCGCGCGCCTCACACGGAGGCACCGGTCAACACTTTCAGTTTGGTGCGGCCGAGTATCACCTCGCGAAACTTTTGAATGGGGAACGCACGACCACGCAGATTGTGCAGACGGTCCAAGAGGACGGTTTGGATTGGACCGCAGAGGACGTCGCTGAATTCATCGCTGTATTGGTGGCTCAGAAAGTGGCGATGGTTCGAAACACCGAGAAGCCGCCGATCGAAGACAACGTAGAAGACCTAGTTGACCCCGTGAATGAGGTCGCTGGCTCCGCGGCTGACGATGAGTCGCCAAAATCGACTCGCCCATCGATTGCAGCCAGTCTGTTGCCTTTGATCGCTCCGGTGATGAAAGGATTGTCGTGGTTGATCAGCCTGCGTTTGCCGCTGGTCAATGCGAATCGACCCGCCGACCGTGTTTTGCCGTGGATGAAGTGGTCGTTCACCCAAAACGGATTGGTGATCGCCGGATCCTTCATCGCAATCTCGCTGTTTTTCGCGTCGCTGCAGTCGGTTTCATTGGCGAACGAGCTGCGTCGCGTGTTCGACTCGCAGTTGTGGATCGGGCTGATCGGGCTGTGGGCTGCGATGAAGCTGGTTCACGAGATGGGGCACGCCGTCGCGGCGCGGGCGTACGGAGTCCAAGTTGGGAAAGCCGGGGTGATGTTCTTTTTGTTCGCCCCACTGGCCTACGTTGATGTCAGCAATGCGTGGCGGTTGCCCTCGCGTTTTTCACGTGCGGCAATCGCGATGGCGGGTGTCTATTGGGAACTGCTGATCGCGTCGGTTGCGTATTGGGTCTGGTGCGCTCATCCGTCGGACTTCTCGGCCCACATCGCCGCACAAGTGTTTTTGGTGGCCGGGCCCGCGACGTTGTTGGTCAACGCGAATCCGCTGCTGCGTTTGGACGGGTACTACGTTCTGTCCGATTGGGCCGACGTTCCCAACTTACGTGAGCAGGGAAGAAAGCTTTTTGGCGGTTGGCTTCAACGCAAGCTGTTCGGCATGCGTGCTCCGTCGTGCAAACTGACCGGATGGCGTCGACCATTCGCGGCGTGGCATGCTGCGGCATCAGTCGTATTCCAAGTAGTCTGGATGGGCGGATTGGTGATCGTGGTTTCGATGTGGGCGGGACCGTTGGGCATGTTGATGGCGACCGCCGCGGTGATGCTTTGGGTGTTGGTGCCATCTGTTCGCTTGATTGGACGGGTTTGGAATTATCAGGGCAGCAGCGAAACGTTTTCGAAATGGTCACACCGCCGCCGGGCCATTTGGACCTGTGTGACCTTGGTCTTTGTGGGCCAGTTCTTGGTGACTCTTCCATCGCCACTCAGTCGTCCGGTTCCCGTCGCCGTCCAATTCGCGAATGATCAAGTTCTGCGTTCGCCAATCAACGGTTTTGTGGATCGCGTGGTGTTGGGATCAGGAGAGGCCGTGATGGCTGGCCAAGTGATCTTGGAATTGCGCGACGATGAATTGGTCGCGAAACGTGATGCGACCCAATTGGAACTCGCCGCCGAAGAAATTAATTGGCAACGTCACGAAGGACTGGGTGAACTCGGGTTGGCGGAGGCGGCTCGGCAGAAGTCAGACAGCCTACGTCGCAGCTTGAAAGAACTGAACGCTCAAGTGGATTCGCTTCGCGTGGTTGCTCAGCGTGACGGAGAAATCCTGACCACCAACATGGACGACTTGGAAAATAGCTATGTGCGTCAGGGACAGGAGTTGGTGCACGTTGGTGTGCGACAGCACATGGAGCTGTTGATTTCCGTCGGTGAAAAGGATTTGGACGCTTACCGCGCGACCTTGCAAAAAGGCGAAGCCATGCAGGTGTTATTTCGCGGCGGCCAAGTCATCGAAGTGGCACCCGGAAAGCTGCAACCACGAGCGAGTCGCGAAATTCCGCATCCGGCGATGTCGGCGACCGTTGATGGCCCCTTGCCGGTGGCTCCCGCGAAGAAGCAAGGCGGAAACGCCGATCCGTTTGAACTGTTGACGCCCCGATTTCAATCCATCGTGGCACTTTCACCTGCTTTGAGTGACCGCGTCCGCGCGGGGGAAGTTGGCCAAATGGCACTCCGTGACCCGCGAAGTGTGGGGCGTCGATTCTGGGAATGGTTCTCGGACGATTCTCAATGAGTCGGTGGCATCGTCATGCCTGCAACTGGCCGCACTGCAATCAGTTCAAAATGGATTCAATGTCAGGAGCATTCTCATCGCGAGGAATCGCGGGTTCGAGCACTTCCTTGCGATCCAACTCGGCGATGCGATCGATGAATTTTTGGAAGCGTTGATCTTCCGGATCCGATTGTCGGCCCATGCGAGCATGCCGCAAGGCTTCCGGTCGGTTGCCCATGATCAGCAATTGCTCGATCAATTGAACGCGGTATCGGGGTTCGTCCGGTTCCATCCGAATGGCCTCTTCACCAGCTTTGATTGCCGCCTCGTTTTGCTTCAGTGAAAAGTGAATTCGTGACAGCAAGGCTTGGCATTTCGCGCGGGACGCCAAATTGGTTTGTGCGTTGCACTGAATGTTCTGCGTGGCGTATTGCAAAAACTCTTGATCGGGTTCGTCCCACAGCATCACGTCCGCCGCCGCAATCTCAATCGCTCGTGAATTTTCGGGGATCACCTTTTGCAGAGGCAACGAAGTTTGATTGACTCGTAGCAGCGGCATCAGCCGAGATGTCAAATCGGGACGCAATGCCGTGGAATCACGAAGGATACCGGCCGCGGCATCGTAGTCGCCAATCATGAATGCTCGACGACCCAATCGCATCAAACGCATGGGCTCAGTCGAATAGAATTTTGCCAAGTGTTGCACCGCCACCGCCGTCTCCGGTTGCGTTTCGCGAACGGATTGCAATTCGACCAACGTCGCGCGAAGGGCTTGGCTGAGCGGGCATTCAGGAAGTCCGGCCAAAGACGAGTTCCAGGCGTCTTCGTAGTGAACGCTGCTCTTCAGGCGATCATGCGTCATCGCGGCCAATGGCGGTGGATAATCCAATTCGCGTTCGTTGAGATTCGTTTTCGCGTAGATCTCGCCGGCTTGTTCGATGGAGACCGGTCGCCATTCGAGCGTCTCGGCTAAACGACCGCGGTCTCGTTGCGTGGAAGCAAGTTGAACGTGAGCCGCGACGGTGGGGTTCTCAGCTAAATTCTCTTTCAGGAGTGACTCGACTTCTTCTAGCACTTCGGGGCGGAACTTCATCCCCGAATACTCGTGTTGGATTCGTCGAACGAGGGATTCGGACGACGCGTCGGCTTTCAGCCCGGGGGCGGCGAGTACCGAGACGAGCAAGACAATCACTGCGATGGCTCCGGCACCAATCGATGCCGTTAAGCGTCCCAATCTGGTTTCTGATCGCAGGGCGATTTTATTGCCGGTCTTCTTGGTTTGGATCGGCTCCGCTTCTTCGAGGGCTTGTTCTTCCGCCGCCATGGCCAAGGCGTATTCTGGATCTGCCATCGCCATTGCGTGGTAGGGATCGTCTTCTTCGTCGGGCATCGGCGCTTGCAAACCGCCACCGGCGACTTGCCGCGAAACCACCGCTGTGGCCAAGATCACGGCGACGAAAAGGTTGGCGGGCATGATCAGTCCAAAGTCGAAGAACTGCGACACGACCACGGCCGCGATGGCGTACCACGCCGCGACTCGCACCCCTTGGTCGATGGGATCCGCGGAGGTCGACAGTCGCTTGAGCGAACGCAGCAAAATTGCGAATAAGAGAACTGCAATCACCAAACCGGGCAGACCTGTTTCAACGAACATCTCCAACCAAAGGTTGTCGGCATGTTCAAACCAGGAACCGGGACTCTGCGACTGATAAGGCAAATACGAATAGCCATACGTGCTGACGCCTGAACCCATCGGAAGGTACGACACCGCGGCGTTCCAGCCGTCTTGCCAGTGAAGCAGTCGCCCGTCTTTCTGAAGCGTGTCCGCGTTGGCGGAGATCAATTCCAATCGTGAAATGGTTTCCAGGTTCAACTGCATCGGCACCGTCAAAATCGCGACCGAAATCGCGATCACCACCGCCAGGATCGGAAGTCCGATCAAACCGCGACGTGGTCGGACATAGCCGAAAGCGACAACCAATCCAAAGATCGCCGCGACCACGCCGCCTCGCGATCCGTTGACCAACAGTCCCGCAGAACAGGTGATCGAAGTTAGCAAGCCAATGAAAGACTCACGATCGGAGATCAACGACAGCAAATCATTGAATTCGAAATCGGGATCGTCCAGTTCGATGCTGTGCAGCGCCATCATCCGCCAAGACAACAACCCCAGCCCCGCGGCCATTCCAAAATTCAACATCAACGCCGCGTTGTTGCGGTTGACGAACCCAGCGAACGCGTTGGATTTGGATGTGAAGAACCAGAGGTCGGCGGTGGGATCGAGTTTGCGATAGAAACCTAAAATGGCGACCGACGCCCCGGTGATGGCGATCGCGCTGAGCAACATGGTCAGGCGATTGCGAGCGTGAAAGACAATCGACGCGGCAAAGGACAGCGGCAACAAGAAGGTCAGCAACAACGCCACGTGTCGCGTGTCGGTGGGCGAAACCGAGATCGAGTGGCTGGACGGTTGCTGGGGCGACGAAAGCAATCCGTCGAGCCAGGTTGAATAGGCGGTCTGCGATCCGGGACTGAGCAGCCCGACGATTCCGGACGGAAGTGTCAGGCTTTGAAACCAAGCGAGCAGGACCAGCAAACCCAAAGGCAACAACAGTTTGTGCTGACGTAAACCGCTGGACGCGGTGGAATCGGTCAGTCCGATGAGCGACAGAACCATCGCTGCCAAGACGCCTAACGCCGCTGGGTATTGGCTCCAATGCAGGATGCCGCCAAAGTCCGCCGCCAAGCAGAACGGGATCAACACCAAGATCGTGGCGGAGATCCAAAGCAACGTGGTACGTAGAACTGACACGGGCAACCGAACCGAGGGAATCGAAACTTCAAAGTGGAAGGTGCATTCGATCGTTAGGTTTTACCCGATTGGTGCCGAGGACAAGACCGTATTCGCGAAATGTTAAAACGTTCGGAGCAGTCCGCTGGTTAGTCCTTGTGCGGATGAAAACGTTTGTGCGGATTGAATCGCCGTCAGACAGATGACAATTGACCCCTGTTCACCCAAGATTGTCGCGGACCACTCCGTGGTCCCGCGTGAGTTTTTGTCAATCGCGGCGAGTGACGATTGGTTTCGTAAGAGACGCGGGGCGTTTGTGTGGGGTTGGGGTTCGATTGGAGAGTTGGGCGTTGTATTGTTGGGCGCGGCGACGCTCGACGGAGGACGTTGGTTTGATATCGGGTGTTGGCTTTCGTGGTTGGCGGCCAACCGCGGCTAACGCCGATCGGCTACGTGGTTGGTTGGGGGAATTGAATTTGTTCGCACGTTTTGCGGGATGCTTGCACCATCCAAAGGAATTCGCCGCGCGGCACTCTGCTCTCGCCACTTAGCCCTCAGCCCTCCTCACTCAGCCCTCGGTCCTCTTCCGATGGCGGCTGGATCGTTGAAGTCGGTGGGTGTCTTCTTCGACGGTCAGGTGTCCCCAACGCAAGGCTTGGTCCTGTTCGTATTGTTTGCTCAGAGTCAGAGCCATCGACGCCTTGGCCATTTCGTAGCCCAGATAGAACGCGTGAGACGCGTCCACATTGTCGGACTGAGGCTGCTGCATCAGCTCCGCAAAAAGCTCAAACGGATCTTGGCCGGTCAGATGCAATCCGGCGCTGATCAAGTGAATCGTTTCGTCTTGGGCAATCAGACGATAGTTGTTGTCTTTGACGCCCTCGGCCAAGGCTTCGATCGCGGCCTGCGAATGCGGACGCAATTTGGGGTCTCGTAGCGAGACCAATTCATCCGACAAACGTTTGGGTGGCACGCCACGCGAGACCGCATGATGGACGAGCCGCCGAGCGATGTCGCACTCGCGGACGGACGAGCGAGCCCAATTGATGACCTGCGTCGTTAACACGCTGCCGATGTTGAGCTCTTGGCAAATTCCCAGCAACAGAAAATTCACGCCGGCGGAATCGACATCGGTCAGCTCCGTCAGGTTGCCGATGCCCATCATCATTTCGGCATCGGGATAACGACGACGTGTTTCGATGTAGCGAAGCAGACTGGTCGTGAACCCGGAGCCAATCGGTTCCAAGATTGGATCGATTCGAAACGGGATCGAATGGCGAGTCAGATATTCAAGCGTCGGATCCAAGCTGGCCAGATCGTCGGGCACATCCGGGATCGCGACGACTTCGCAGTCCCAATCGCGAGCTTGTTCGCGATTGGTTCCGTTGACCGACAGGACCAACGACGCACCGGCCTGAATTGCATCGTGTGCTTCGTCCGGATCAAACGTGTCGATGCTGAGCTCGTGTCCCGCGTCGATCAGCGCCGCAACGTAGTCAGCAATTTTCAAACATCGCCTTGAAGGATCGCAGCCCAAATCGATTCGGTCGGCGCCGTCGTCACGCAAACGATTCGCGATGGCCACGACTTCGGCGACGGACGATCGCGGAGCGTGATTGATCTCGGCAATGATCTCAATCGAATGCGCCGACAGGTCAACGACTTGTTGTTTGCCGGTGATCCATGCGTGCAGATCGCGGCAGTCTTTTGGGCCGCAATGAACCTCCGCCGCCGTTTCGTGAATCAGTCCCAGCAGCGGAGCGGCGAGATCACCGGCTGCTTCCAAGTTGTCTTCCAGAAAACCCGGCAGGATCACATGCGTCGCGGCGTCCGGGATGTCCCAGTGCCGCGAAAGCCATTTTGGGGTGATCAAGGCCGCGACCGTGATCGGGACCACGCCGACGCTGGTTTGGCACTGGAACTCGTTCGCAATGCGTTTCGCTTCCTCGCGGACGGCAGCTTCCGCCAAGCGTCCTGTCAAAAAGTGGACGTGTGACGAAGCATTGAGTTGGGGAGGAGCGGAAGGCATGTAGCGGCGGTCGTTATTTCACGGTTCCCGTCGCGACACACTGAGCCGTCTTGCCGCCCTGCAAGTCGGTCACAATTTCGATGCGTTGCGCCACGCGATCCGGTTCGTCGCCACCGGTGAATTTCATCTCCAAGAAGTGCAGCTTCTTTTTGCCCTCGGGGATCTCGAACGAGAAACGATCGTCGGGGCAGCGAACTTCCGAAATGGCAAATGGTTCTTCGCCGCGAACCAGCAATCGTTTGCTGACGGTTTGTCCGGATTCCGCCGTTCCCAGGCTGACCGCGGCGGGTGAAACGCTGATCGTTGGCCGAATCATCCCCGCGATGCCCATTTCGATCGTCGGGAATTTTGAATCGTTGCTGACCAAGGTCAATCGTTCGCGAATTTCGCCTTCGGGCATGGTGTCTTTCATGCGGACTCGCATTTTGTATTGCACCATGTTTGGCTGAACGATGGGCTGTTCCAACTTCACGGCAAAGTCATCGCAGTGGCTGCGGACATCGGTCAATCGCCAACTCGGATTGCCGCGATGCGTGATCGTGATGTCTTGTTCTTTCATCTCGCCGCTCTTGCATTGTCCGAAATCCACTTCGGGTGGATCGAACGTGACATCCGTGCGGATGAAACCGCTGACCTGAAGCTGGACCTCGGCGTAATAGGGCTGGTCAAAGATGACGGTGACCGTGGCGGCCTTTTGCCCAATGAAGGTGCTGGTGTTCAGCGTGGCGACGATGGAACTGGTTTCGTGCGTTTGCAGGGTGTCCTTGGAAACGGTCGGAGTCGTGCACCCACAACTGCTGCGAACCCCTTGGACATGCACGGTCTCTTCGTAGAGATTGCGGAACTCGAATTTGTATTCGGCTTTGGTCCCGCGGCCGACCACTCGAAAGTCGTGCTTGGTATCGGAGAACATTTTCTCCGCCCAATTGGCTGCGTCGGCGGACGAAACCGACATCAAGCCAGCGAGCAACGCGAAGCAAGCCGTGAGACTAAAACGTGCGAGCGATCGAGTCATCAAACAAATCCATCTGCAAAGGGGCGTGCGTGGGTGCTGATTGAAATCGTCGTGGCGGGATGCCGGTGGAATGCAAACAGCGGCAATGACCGGGCGGGCCGGCGATTGGTGGGTATTCGGTTGGGATCCCGGACATGCGATTCATCTATCACGCTGGTGCTGCATTCCGCCGTCGCTGACGTGGCCTTGGCCGCCTTGGCCATCGCCGCGTTGGCTCGCTGGAGCGTAACATGGCCGTGCGTGCCGCGGTTGTCTTGGACTCGCGAAGCAACGCGTGAACGTTACGAGCAGCTTGAATCAGTGGATTCGATCGAATCGATTGTCGGGGTTTCTATCTTTTCGGCGTTTTGTTCAAAGTTTTCCAACAATTCTGCCAACCGCTCCATCGGCAATCCGACAACATTGCTTTCGCTATCGTCGCCGACGACTTCCAACCAGTCGTTCCCATCTTGATAACCGAAAGCGCCGGCTTTGCCATCCCAACGCAAACTGTCCAAATGTTCGGTCAGTTGTTCTTCCGTCAACACTGACATTCGCAGTCGCGTACGGACCACGTCGGCCACAAAGCATTCGTGTCGTCGCGACCAGAGACACACGCCGGTGTAGACGTCATGGTCGCGGCCGCTGAGCAGTCGCAGCATTTCTTCCGCGTGATCGCGATCGCTGGGTTTGCCCAAAATCTGACCGACGCAGGACGCGACGGTGTCGGCCGCAAGCACCAATCCATCTTCGACGCGGGTGATGACGTCGGCAGCTTTTCGGTAAGCCAACCTGGCCACCATTTCGGGGGCCGTTTCGCGACTGCAGATCCCACACTCGGCCCCATCGGACGCCGGTTGGATCGTGAATTCGTATCCGGCGGCGGTTAGCAATTGGGCGCGTCGTGGCGATCCGCTGGCCAAGATCAAACGCTCCGGTTGGTCCGATTCGAAGCCCGGTAGATCCGCCCTTGGAAGGCCGTTCATCAGTGGTAGTTTGCTCATCATGCGCGACAGTCTACCGCATGTGTGCAGGGGCTCGTCTAGAACAGTGCCGAAACGCCGTTTTCGGCGTCAAAATTCTTATCAACACAACACGGCGTTTGTAAGTGTCGATGCAGCAGTGTTTTACGCGAATGACGTTTTTGAGAAGGTTTTGTGTGGAAAAGGTTACCGACAGATTTTCCACCAGTCACCAAAGTCGTCTTGCCGACATTTACCAGACTCCGTCATGATCCAGGACCCGTGAACGAGACGGGAAATCCCGCCCCCGTGCAGCGGCCCTGTGCGGTGTCGGCTATCAGGCTCCGAAACTTCACTCAATCTGTTTGACTTGTTTGCTAGCAAACCTAGAATCTGCCCCAACGTCGTGAGGGAGCACATCACTCGGCGACACTCATCGCTTCGAAGAATCGCTGCCACTCTGGCCGCCGGATTCGTCGCCCGTGTTAAATCCATCCATGAGGGAGGTCTGCGCAACCGGTATGTCGTCGACGCAAGGTAGCATCGAGACGCAAGAAGCCATCGAGCATTTCGCCGAGGCTCTGCACCAACGGATCGGAGCAGACCGTTACCGGTTGTGGTTCACCCATGGAGTTCAGTTCGATCTGGAGGTTGGGGATTCGCCTGATGATGGTGAGCCAACCGTCTTTGTGATCATTCGCACCAGCGGTCCCTTCGCGGCGCAGCGGATGGGCAACAGCTTTGCGACAGAACTTCGTGCCGCGGCGATGATCGCGTGCGGTGAACGAGCACGCTATCGCATCGACGTGGAAGAAGCTGAACAGCCCACGCCAAAGAAACGAACTCGCGCGGCCAAGGTGGCTGCGGAAAAGAAAGCCACCACCAAACAGAAGTCGACGCGTGGTCGCGCCGCCGCGTCTCGTTCGACAACGAAGACAGCACGAGCGGCAGGTCGCAGTTCATCGGGACGCAGTTCGTCTGGCAGAAGGGGATCGGCCAACAGCTTGGCGAGTTTGTTGGCTCAGTCCAACGCGGCGGGCAACGGCGCAGCGTCCAACGGCAAAGGCGGACGCAAACGATCGCGTGGGCGAGTCGAGCACGATCCCGTCGCGGCAGCCGAATTGCCCGGTGACGATGACGAGCACGAAGAAGACTACTACGACGAAGACGAGTTCGAATCGGATGAACAACCGGTGCGAGCCAAGTCACGTGGCGGTGCAAAGAAGTCCGCTCAACCGTCGGCGGCGCTACCTCCCTTGCCGGACTCGCAACCGACCGGCGGACGAACGCTGGACAGTTTCATCACGGGGCCATGCAACGAATTTGCGTTTTCCGCGGCGATGATGGCCGTGGCCACTCCGTCCGTGGCCACGCCGTTGTTTCTGCACGGACCAACGGGCACGGGCAAATCGCACTTGTTGGCGGCTCTGGCGAACGAGTTTCGCACTCGACGACGCATGCGGCGTGTCGTGTTGCTGACGGCGGAACAATTCACCAATGACTTTGTTGTCTCGGTGGGCTCGACGGGCTTGCCCGCCTTCCGAAAACGGTACCGCGATGTGGACGCGTTGTTGATCGACGACGTTCATTTCTTGGCCGCCAAAACCGCCACGCTTCGGGAAGCGTTGTACACCGTTGAAACCTTGGCATCGGCGGGCAAACCGTTGGTGTTCTCGGCCAACCTTCCTCCGAGTGACATCCGTGGGTTGACCGGCGAAGTTGCCGGGCGGATGTCATCGGGTTTGGTTTGCCCCTTGGCAGCGTTGGACCAGCAAACACGTTTTCAATTGCTGCAGCGAATGGTTGCCACACGATGTGTGCTGGGTTGCGACAATGCTTTGCTGGAAGAGGTCAGCGAATTGATCGGCGGCGACGCGCGAGCGGCCGGCGGAATCGCGAACCTGATCGGCATGTTGCAGCGAATGTTTCGCCGCGAACCGACCATTGACGAAATCCGACGCTACGGCGGCGATTTGTTGCGTAGCACCCAGGTTGCACCGACGCTCCGCAGCATCGAAAAAGCGGTTTGTGAGACTTTCGGTCTTGAAGGCGACGGCTTGCGCAGCAAAGCTCAAACAAGACGAGTGAGCGAACCGCGAACGTTGGCGATGTACTTGGCCCGGCAACACACCGGCAGTGCGTTCACTGAAATTGCCAAGCACTTCGGTCGACGCAGTCACTCCAATGCAATTTCCGCGATCAGCAAAGTCGAAAACTGGCTGGCGTCCGGAAAACCCATCGGAGCCGGCGACGGAGCCATGTCCGCGCAGGACGCCATCGCGCGTGTCGAGTCGCGTTTGCGTGTGGGATAGTCCGCTTCGCTGCTGATCCCGCTCGCTCGACGTTCATCCCCAAACCATCCATCCGACCCCAACGGCATTCTCACGGATGATTGCAGACAACAAATTCGACGGTCCACATCGCGGCAAAAAGAAGAAAGAGGTCTCGGCCACCGAGATTCTGGCTCGCCAGCCGCCTTTTGATCTCGAAGCCGAAATGGGCGTCATCGGGTCGATCTTATTAATGCCCGACATCTGCGACGAGATCGCGTCGTTGAAAGCCGATGACTTCTACGACGAAGCCAACCAAACGATCTATCGCCACCTCCGCGACATGTTCGACACGGGTGAAAAGATCGACATCACCCTGCTCGTTTCGCGAATGCGGACAGCGAAAGATTTTGAAAAGGTCGGTGGTGCGGCGTATTTGGCTCAACTCGGCGGCAGCGTGGCCAACGCGGCGCACGCGGTTTACTACGGCGACATTGTCCGTGAAAAGGCGATGTTTCGGCGCTTGATCGAATCCAGCACCGAGATTCTGCGCAACGCCTATGAACAAGAGGGCACGGCCAAAGAACTCTGCGCTCAAGCGGAACAAAAGGTGTTCGCAATCATGGAAGGCCGCTCGGGCAATTCCGTGTGGGCGATCAGCGACGTCTTGCACCAAGCCATGGATCGCATGGAAGCTCGTATGCGAGACGACTATGTTGAGGGCGGTGCGGAAACCGGATTGACTGACTTTGACCAGATGACCGGCGGTTTGCACCACGGTGAATTGATCATTTTGGCGGCTCGTCCTTCGATGGGCAAAACGGCTCTCGCCATGAACATTGCGGAGCACGTCGCGATCGAACAGCGTGAACCGGTTTTGTTCGTGAGCTTGGAAATGTCAGCGATCGAATTGGCCGACCGGATGCTCTGCAGTCTCGCTCGCGTCAATGGTCACCGTTTGCGGAACGGGACGATCAGCTCCGATGACCGAGACCGCTTGGTGGCCAAAGCAAACGACATCAGCCAAGCCCCGCTGTACGTCGATGATTCGCCCAGCCGTACGGTGAGTGAAATTGCCGCGGCGGCTCGTCGGATCAAACGCAAAGAAGAAGGTTTGGGTTTGGTCGTGATTGACTATTTGCAGCTGATCGAACCGGACAACCCGCGTGACCCGCGTCAGGAACAGGTGGCAAAGATCGCGCGTCGTTTGAAAGGGATGGCGCGGGAGTTGGAAGTTCCGTTGTTGTGTTTGTCTCAGTTGAACCGGCAAGCGGAAGACGGCAAGGATCACCGCCCGAAGATGTCGCACCTGCGGGAGTCCGGGGCCATCGAGCAGGATGCCGACGTGGTGATGTTTGTGCACCGCGAGGAGTATTACCACCGCGGTGAAGACAAGGCTCAGTATGCCGGCCAAGCCGAAATCATCATCGCGAAACAGCGGAACGGTCCGGTGGGCGATGTTGAGCTGACGTGGGAAGGTGACTTCACACGCTTCAGCAACCGAGCCGCCGATCACCACAGCGAGTTCGACGATTACCGAGAATTCACCGCCCCCGGCGGCTTCTAACCGTAGGTCAGGCCATGCCTGACGGTGGTTGCTGGCCGGTGAACGTGCCACTGCGATGGGATGTTTTTTGTTGGACGCCTCGCTTCTGCGAAGCATCGGCCGGGGGCGTCAGGTGAAACCTGACCTACACTGCATCCGCGTAGGTCAGGCCATGCCTGACGGTGGTTGCTGGCTGGGCAACGAGCCACTGCGAAGGGATGTTTTTTGCTGGACGCCTCGCTTCTACGAAGCATCGGGTCGGGGCGTCAGGTGAGACCTGACCTACGCTGTATCACGTAGGTCAGGCCATGCCTGACGATGGTTGTTGGCCGAGCGACGTGCCACTGCGATGGGGTGTTTTTTTGCTGGACGCCTCGCTTCTTCGAAGCATCGGATCGGGGCGTCAGGTGAGACCTGACCTACGGCGGTTAATCTTTGGGGTCGAATTGTTCGATTCGGGTCAATTTGCTGGGGTCCACCAACACTCCCAATGCATTGCGGTAGAAGTCGGTGCTGACGCCCGTGCAAACGGCATCAAAATTCTTGAACAAACGACTGGCCGGGATCTCCAGTTGAAACATGCCTTCCGCGTTGTATTTCTTCGCCGCCTGAATTCTTTTCGCGTCGGAGGGGTGCGTGGAGAAAAAGCTTTGGGTCTGTTCGTCGTGGGACTTGGCCATCTTCTTCAGCTCGGACGCCGTGACCTCGTTGGCTTTTGCCGCGGTAATGTTGGGCAAGTCATCAAGCAGCACGCTGTCGTTCAACGCTGACATGACGGTACCGTACATGGCTTGCTGGCCTGCGGCCAAGGCTTGCAGGCGATCGCTCGTGTTCTTGAATTGCTCGCTGCCCGCGACGAAGGCCTCGTATCGATCCGCGTCGTATTCCATCTGTCGCGACATCATGCAGCTGATCGCATGAGCCACCATCATGAAGCACCACAGAATGCTTCGGCTGAGCAAGACGAACAGTTTGCCAAACATCAAGAGCAACGAGATGCGGAAGTCGCTCTCTGAGATCGCATGGTCCAGCATCTCATCCAATCGGTCGCGTTGGTAAACGACGCGAGCGAACCACATGTTGATGGTGCGAATCAAGTAAGTTGATTTCATGCCGCCTCCTTGGGCAAAGTGACCAAACTCGTGAGCCAGCACGCCGGTCAATTGCCGGGTGTTCATGCCTGCAACCAAAGGAGCTCCAATGGTCAGCACCAAGTCTTTGCCGAGTAAACTCAGGAAGCCGCGTCGGAGGGAAGCGGATGCGTTGACCTCATTGTCGATGTCAATTCGTTTGGGACGCGGGCTGCGCGTTGCGTCGCAGATACGGTCGACCAAATCAAACAACGCGGGTTCGGAGGCTCGCTGCAGAGAACGCTGGCGACTGTCTTTGGGAAGGACGAGCGAAAAGAAGATGGGTTTGATCATGAAGAGGATCATCATCAATCCGGCCACAATCGGTGACGCATAGAACATCACCGCCAAAATCATGGCTCGGCCACGAGGCAGATTTTCCATCGCCGTCGGAAGGATCTCGGTCCAGTACCAGAACATTCCGTAGCAAGCCGCGGCGATCAAGCAGCAATACAGCACCGGCATCAACATCATCATCACCGCCACCATCACGAGAGTGAATTGGTAGGGAAGATTGAGTGAACTTCGGGGGACGGTTCCTTGTAGCTCCGCGGCGATCAAGTCCATGATCTCCTGCTGTGGGTTCTTGGGCTTCGAACGTGGCTTTGGTTGTGATGCCTGGGGGGGCGAGGAATCTACAGCGGCTTTCGCCTGCGCGGTCGACCTCGGCTTGGTTTGCTTTGAGATCGACTTCGCTGCAGTGGCCTTGGCGGTGACTTCGGTCTTGCGAGCGGCGGGGACCTTCACCGGATTCGAGCAACGATTGCATTTGCCCGTTTTTCCTGCGGCGGCGGTTGGAGCACGGAGTGTCTGTTCGCATTTCGGGCATGCGAATTGAATGGTGGACAAAAGGATGTTCTCGCGAAAAGAAGGCAAGCACAACAGACAGAAAGACGCCCGACGCGGCGTGTGAGCAGCATAGCTGATCCTCCTCATCCGGTGGGTGCGAAGCGTCCTCGTGGCGGTGTCCCCGCCTCCCGTCGGTCAGGCCATGCCTGACGGTGGTTGTTGGCTGGTGAACCTACCACTGCGATGGGATGTTTTTTGTCTGGACGCCTCGCTTCTTCGAAGCATCGGTCGGGGCGTCAGGTGAGACCTGACCTACGCTGAATACCGTAGGTCAGGCCGTGCCTGACGATGGTTGCAGGCTGGTGAACGTGCCACTGCGATGGGGTGTTTTTTGTCGGACGCCTCGCTTCTTCGAAGCATCGGTCGGGGCGTCAGGTGAGACCTGACCTACGCTGAATACCGTAGGTCAGGCCGTGCCTGACGATGGTTGCAGGCTGGTGAACGTGCCACTGCGATGGGGTGTTTTTTGTCGGACGCCTCGCTTCTTCGAAGCATCGGCCGGGGCGTCAGGTGAGACCTGACCTACGCTGCATCCGCTTGGGTCAGGCCGTGGCTGACGGTGGTTGCTCGTCTTGAGCGTGGATCGAACTTGCACAGACACGCTAGGTTGGCGGCCGTGGTTGCAGGTTGTTCTTTGGAGACGTCGTGGTGCCGAACTATCGTCGCATGCTACGACAAGGTGGCGTCTACTTCTTCACGGTGGTGACGTATCGTCGTCGCCCACTCTTCACGTCTTCATTCGCACGCGAGTGCCTGCATGAAGCGTTCTTGCAGCAACATCGAACGCACCCGTTTGATCTCTTTGCGATCTGCTTGTTGCCCGATCACCTCCACTGCGTTTGGTGCCTTCCCAAAGGCGACGCGGACTACTCCGCTCGATGGCAATCGATCAAGCGGCACTTCACGCAGCGGTACTTGGATGGTGGTGGATCGGAAGGAAAGGTCTCGGCGGCTGAACAACGAGAAGGACGCAAGGGAGTTTGGCAACCACGATTTTTGGGAACACACGGTTCGTGATGAAAGCGACTTGGAACGCTGCGTGGATTACATCCATTGGAATCCCAGGAAGCACGGGTTGGTTTCGCGTGTACGAGATTATCCCTATTCGACGTTTCACCGATTTGTTCGTGAAGGGCAGTACGACCTCGATTGGGGTGGCACGGATCCCGAGCAAGGTCAAACGAAGATAGCAACATGGGGCGAACCAACACCGTAGGTCAGGCCATGCCTGACGATGGTTGTTTGCCGGACAACGTGCCACTGCGATGGGATGTTTCTTGGCTCGACGCCTCGCTTCTCCGAAGCATCGGCCGGGGCGTCAGGTGAGACCTGACCTACGGTTTGGGTGTGTCGGGTGAGACCCGACCTACGAGTGACCAATTCGTTCAATACCACTGCATGGCGTATTGGCGGAAACGTGTGATGGCGGTTTGGCGTTCGGTGATGGTCTCGAATGACTCGGCGATTTGCGGGTGAGCCGCCAACCACTTGGCCAACGTTCGTGTGGACGCTTGGTAATCGCTCCAATGACTCGAATGCGCGGCGACCAACTCCGTTTGACGCTGTGCCAATCGGGCTCGCACGCCATCACGAATGATTGCGTCCGGGTGATCCAACAACCCGAATGTGGAGATCAATCCTTCGTCGCTGATCGGCTTCACCGCGACCATCACGGACGGCGCCAGATACCCATCGTTCACGCGAGCCGCGTTGTAACGATGAGCGATGTAATCCACGGGCGTCACGCTGTAGACGATGATCACGATCGTCAGTGCCATCATCTGCGAGCGAAGCAGCCACCAGAAATTTCGCGTCTTGGCGATTTTATAAACCACCAATGCAAAACCGATGACGACCGCGGTGATACCAAACAGCCCCACCATCCGCATCTGCGTCATTCCGTTGTAGCCGATGTAGATCAACAAACGGTTGTAGACCGCCAGTGCTAACAACAGGTTCTCGCCGGACCAAATCCAAGCCCAGCGACGAACGTTCGGCAGTCGCGGATCGGAAAGCAAACTGCGACCGAAGATCAATGACAAGCTGACGGTTGCGAGCCCCAAAGCGATCGTCAACCAAGCGGCGCCTTGATGGGCGTAGCCGGCGTAGTAGAAGCCTTCGGGGAAATCGCGTCGCCAGAGCGTCCAAAATTCGAAGCACAAATACACGGCGAAAAGACCTGTCACCGCGATCAACGTGTTTCGGTAGGCCGAGTACAAGTTCGACTCGGCGGGAGCCAAGGCACTTTCGTCGGTTTCCTTCGAGCCAATCTGCAACCAAGGCCGCAGCGGGCGAATCAAGCCAATTCCGACCAGCAACGCTGCGACGCAAAAAGGAGCCTCCCAAACGGAAAGGCCCTGAATCCAATCAAACGCGAAATTCCATCCGTTTTGAAACTGTGCGCCGACCCAAGACACCAAGTCTGGGTTCGCCATGACAAAGATGCCGCCGAAGGTTAGCACCGCGCCAACGGGAAGCAGAATCGCGGCCAATTGATTGTGCCGACGCACCGAGTGGATGGCGGTGTTTGTGAAGCGATATCTCGACAATCGGTTGGCACCGGTGACAAAGCTTTTGCCGAACCACAGCAAGCCTTCCAACACAAACGGCACCACGCCGCTGGCGGCCATCGACAAAGCGATCAAGAGCACCACGGAAGAGAAAATGGCCAATGGGGATCCTTGCCAAACCAGTCGTAACGCAACCAGTGCCGAAAGACCCGCACAGACAAGCAACGATCGGCGATGAGGTCGACTGTTCGCCGCGTAGCGATAGATGATGGGCGCGATGACCAAAAACATCGCCAGCGACAGATAGGTTCCGATGCGAAAGATCAAGACATCAGCCGCGAATGTCCAAACGATGGCGGCCGTGATTTCCCGTGTCGCCAGCCGAACCGGGATGATCTGAGTTTCCTCGGCTGGCTTGCCGAATCGATCAGGCGTGGGATCGGTCGAGGACTGGATGTTGGTGGACATGACGCTTCTCTCCTCACAATGCAGACGAGAAACCGACCGGGGAAAACCGAACGTGGCTATTGGGCGGTTCACACAGAAAAGAGTGGAAGCACTGAGTATAGCCCAGCGAGTATCTTCGCGTTCAAAACGTCAATCGGCGAACAAATGGCACGGAATCGCCGCATTGGAACGAAGATCAATAACGCTTTACGCCCCGACATGTGGCACTGTTGTTTCATCGATCGCGTTGGTGGGTGGTGATCGAACAGCGGTCTCCACGAGTGTTGCTCGTTCCGCTTGCAGTCTGTTGTTGCAGCAACCAATTGCCGCAAACTGCACCAGAGAAGAGCTCATTAACCGAGCCATGCACCGGTGAAATGAATTTCTTTGCGTCTTCATCAAGTTGTGAGACTTGATGGCATAGGTCTTGCGAACTTCGCGGGCGATCAAACATCACCGCACGGGTGTTGATGTTGGTTTGTTTCTATCACCTATCCAATAAGAGGTATGTCATGACTTCACTGGGACGAAGTCTCTTCATTGCTGCGGCAGCAATTTGTTCTGCTTCCTGCTTCGCCGTCGCACAGGCTCAAACGTCGGTTTCCACCGGTGACGGCTTGCTCAAAGTTTCGAGCGAGATGCCGGAAGAAGTTCGCATGGGCGAAAGCTTTCAGTACACCGTCACCGTTTCAAACCTATCCGACGACGTGACGTTGCATCGCGTGAAGCTGGCTCAAAAGAAGTCGGAAGGATTGACCATCGAGTCCGTTTCAAAGAGCGGTCAAGACAAGCAGAAAAACAAGGACGAACAGTCCGGGAAGTCAAAAAAACAGGGGAAAGAGGGGAAGAAGCAGGCCTCTAAGAATCAGATGATGGTCTCGATACTGAAGCCTGGGGAATCGAAGTCTTTCGACGTGAAGGCCGTCGCAGATCAAGAAGGCGAGATTCGTAGTTGCCTGGAAGTGGTGGACTACAAGCCCGCGATTTGCTTGACCAGTGAAGCGGTCAAACCACAACTTGAGTTGACCAAGTCCGCACCCAAGAAGGCCAACCGCTGCAACGTGATCGAGATGGAATACACGTTGAAAAACGGAGGCAGCGGCGATGTCGGGCCGATCACCATCACCGATTCGCTCGGCGATGCTTTCGTGACGATCGAAGGTAACAACAAGCTGAATTTCAACGTCGATGGTCTGAAGGCTGGCGACACTCGCAAGTTTGTTGCTCGTGTGTATGCCAACAAGACCGGTGAATTTGGCAGCCGAGCGGAAGCCAAGGCGGACAACAGCGATCTGAGTTCGCGAAGCAAAGAGACGAAGACCAAAGTGATTTCTGCTGATCTGGCTGCGGAGGTTTCAGGTCCTCAACGTTTGTACGGTGACGAGATGGCTCGCTTCACCGCGAAAATTACGAACCGCGGCAATGCTTTGGCCGAAGACGTGCGTGTGGTTTTGATGTGGCCGGAGCAAGCCAATTTGGCTGATGTGAGCGAACCGCAAATCAAAGGTTCGTCAAATGAAAAGCAGTCCAATTCGAACGACCAGTCTGGCGAGCCGACACCTGCTGACAATTCAAAGCAGAGCGGCCAGAACGAGAAGTCTTCCAGCCAAGACGGATCGACGAAGATGGCTGAACGAACCATGACGATCGAAGCATTGAAGCCCGGCGAAACGGCCACCATCGAGTATGCCATCCGCACCGGTGAAATGGACGAAATTCCGACCAAGGTCAAGGCAACCAGTGTGTGCACCGTCGAAACGGTGAAAGACGCTGAAAACGCTGTGACTCGTGCCACCGCCACCGCGATGACTCGTGCGAAGATCGTTCGATTGCCCGCGTTGCAATTGACGGTTGTCGATGACGAAGATCCCGTGACCAACGGAAATGAAGTGGTGTACACCATTCGTGTTTGGAACGAGGGTGACGCGGTGGATCAAAACGTTCGTTTGACCGCTGAACTGCCCGAAGGCCTGAAGTTTGTTTCCGCTGATGGGCCAACGGATGTGAAAGAAGAGGGCCAGGAGGTCACATTTGCTCCAATCAAGAAGATGCAACCTGGAGACGAAGTGACCTACACGGTGAAAGCCGAAAGCGAAGGGGAAGGCGCCGTGAGCTTGAAGACACAATTGGCTAGCAAGTCGTTGCAGTCCGAGATCACCGCTGAAGAACCAACTCGAATCTTCAAACGCTGATTCCAGCCTCATTGAGAACACGCTCTGCAAGCCTGCGGTTTTCGCCGCAGGCTTGTTTGGTTTGCCCAGCGAAGCTGGCAACCCCAGTCGGTGCTTGCCACCGACCAAGCCCTGTTCATGGGGAATTGAATCCGATTCGCAAGGGCGTCGTTGGCCAAC